>QHWQ01000401.1 GCA_003222635.1 Acidobacteriota bacterium
TTGGTGAACTTCAGGATCTGCGAATCGGGGCCGCCGTTGCCGCCGATCCAGACGTTGCCCTTGTAGTCGATGAAGATGCCGTGGTTGGAGTCGGGCCACTCGTAACCCTGGCCGGGTCCGCCCCAGTGGCGCAGCAGGTTGCCCTCCTGATCGAACTCGAGGACCGGCGGCGCGCCCGCGCAGCACTCACCCTGCTTGGTCTCGAGTGTCTTCTCGTTGTTGCCGAGCGTGGCGGAGCTGCGGTGAATGATCCAGACGTGATCGTCGGAATCCACCCACACGCCGATCGTCGAGCCGAGAATCCAGTGATTGGGCAGGGGCTTCGGCCACAGCGGATCGACTTCGAAGCGAGGCGCCTGCATGTTCGCCTTGCTTTGAGCGGCGGCTCGATCGAGCCAGCTTTGGGTTAAACCGAGGGCAACAAGAAGGGCGATGACGCTCGCGCCAATGGCGACGGTCCGGTTCCTCATCTTTCGACCCTCCTAGAGGGCGAAAGATTGGCACGAGCCGCGCCGGGACGCAAGCGCGGAATAGCACGCAGCAGGCAGTCGGCAGCCGGCCGGAACCGACTGCCTACTGCCAGCTGCCAGCTAGTTACAGGATTCCGCGACTTTCTTGATGGCGCTGCCCTGCAGCTCCTTCTCGTCCAGCATCATGCCGCTCACGCTGACGCGTTCGCCGACGTGCTTGGCCAGGTTCAGGCGGTGCCGTGCATCGACGATCTCGAGGGTCTTCGAGCCCTTGTGCAGGCCGAAGGACTTCCAGCTGCGGCCCTTGGGCGCATCCTCGCCCGCGGTGTTCTTCAGCCGGAACGTCTCATCGTCCTGCACAAGGCAGCCTTCGATCGTCACCCGCTCGGGCGCCTTTGCGTTCGCATCCTGTGGTTTCGCGGCGACTTTCGCGTTCACGACCGTCGTCGCGACGCTGGCCGCCGCCGGCCGCGCGGCGGGCACCGGCGCGTGCGCCTTCGCGGGCGGCGCCACGTTCGCCGGCTCGGACGACCGAGCCGCGATCAGGATGCCGGTGCCGAGAATGCACACCACGATGAGCCCGATCGCCGCCGTCCGGTTACGAAGGAATTGCTTGACGCCGACAGCGAAGTGCATGGATTTCTTCGAGGGCATTGGTCCTCCTTGGACGTGCTCTTTTCGGCAAACCTGGTGCCCGGCCCCGGCCATAGAGTCCGTTCCCGTAACTAGCGGCAAATCCGTAGGTTGGATAGGGGAGCGCCGGCCGCGGCGCAAAGATGTGAAGAGGCGGAACCGCAATTTCGTGATCCCGCCCCCAGAGTTGATCGGCCGCGGATTAGTGAATGTTGCCGGCGTTGATCGTGCCGTCGGCGGACGCGACAACGCTTCCATTCGGGTCGCGAATCGTGAACGCCAGCCGATCGCGTCCGCGACCCGGTTCGCCGCCGTCGGTTGCAGTCGCCTCGAACGTATAGCCGGCGGCGCCGTTCCACACTCCGATGCCATTGAACGTCGCCGTGCGTCCATCGGCGGAGAACGACGCTCCGGTCACCGCATCGCTCGCGAACGCGCTGGCGAGTCGCAGACGGCCGGTGACTGCGCCCGCCTCGGACCGCGACACGTGCAGCTCGAACTCGAATCGCTTCGTCCCGGCGATCAATTGACCGCCGCCTTTGAGGCCGCCGGCCGTCACGCGCGCGAACAGCGCGAACGGCGAGAGATTCGACACCGTGCCGCAGACGATCTGATTCGCCGCGTCGACAGATGTGGTTCGATCCACCCACGCGCCGCCTTCGAAGTGAAGGAACGACGGCGTCCCCGGGAATGTCACGTCCGCGTACCCGATGCAGATGGTGACCTCGCCGCTGAACGAAGCGGTCGTCGTGATGCCGTACGACACGGACGGATCGCCTACCTGGAAACCTGACGGCGCCACCGGATCCGGAATCGACGCGACGAGCGTCAATCCCGGGAACGTCACGGAGCTGAACGTCATTGAGACCGGCGGAACGTCCACGGTGATGCTGCTGCCCGTCGTCGTGTAGCCGGGTTGCGCCGCGCCGTAGCGTGTCACCCGCGCGCTCGAAACGTTCGGCCCTCCGATTTCGCGCTCGAGACCACCGGTCATCAGAATCGCGTCGTCAGCGAGCACCACGCCGACGCTCGGGAACGTCTGGAGCGTTGGCGCGGGAACAGCATCCGTCAACGACAGCGCGAGTGACGCTGCATCCAATCGATACACGTTCTCGACGACGCCGGTGGCGACGGCTGATGTCGCGCTGATCAGCAGCGCGCCGCCATCCGCGAGCGGCTGCACGTCCTGATACGAGGGGCCGGACGCCATCGTCTGTCGAGCGACGGATCGTACGCCTCGGCCGTGCTCCAGAAATTGAAGAACGGAGATTCCTGCCGGCCGCCGGCGACGAGCACGCGGCCGTCCTGCATCAGCGCGATCGCGTGCTGAACGCGCGGCGAGTGCATCGGCGCCGCGGCGCTCCACGTGTTGGTCGAGGGCTCATAGATTTCCGCGGCTGCATGCGTCAGCTGCACGTCCGGAGGATCTTTGAAGAATCCGCCACCGCCCGCGGAGAGGATGCGTCCGTCAGCCAGGCGCACGGCGCGATCGCCGGCCGCGGGAAACAGCAGCGGCGCAGCGGTCGTCCACGTGTTCGAGGCCGGATCGTAGATTTCGACGTCGCCCGTCGACGCGTTGAACGCCAGCGTGGGATCCGTCGGATCGACGGCTGGAATCGCGCCGCCCTCGACGAGCACCCGTCCGTCTTCGAGCAGGATGGCGTTCGGCACCTGACGCGCGGCGTTCATCGGCGCGACGGCGGTCCATACATCGGTCGAGGGGTCGTAGATTTCCGCCTGCGCCAGGTGCCGTTCGGCAAACGTGCCCGCGCCCGCCGGCGCCAGGCCGGCGACGACGAACACGCGGCCGTCGGCCATCGTCACCGCGGCATGCGCGAACCGCGCCTGATGCAGCGACGCACGCTGCGTCCAGCTTTCCTGCGCCCGCGCCGCCAGCGGCGTCAGGCAGACCGCGAGCGCGCACACGAATACGTTCAGTTTGAACATGGCTTCTCTGCTCTCTAGGATCTAAACGTCGGCAGGAAGCCCAGTTAACAGGCGCTACAAACGTGCGGTCGTGGCGGTCGTCCTGGCCTGGAGCGCCGCCTTCACGCGCTGCGGCGTGAATGGCCCTTCACGCAACCGCACGCCGATGGCATCGAAGATCGCGTTGCCGATCGCGGCAAAGAGCGGCACGATGCCCGGCTCGCCGGCGCCGGATGACGCGCGCTCGGGACGATTGATCAAGACGATGTCGACGTCCGGCACCTTCGCGAACGTGATGACCGGATACGTTCTCCAATCGACGGTCTTGATCCCGTTGGCGTCCCATTTCGTTTCTTCGATCAACGCGCGGCTGACGCCCTGCATGACGTTGGCTTCGATCTGAAACTTCAACCCGTCGGGATTGATGATCAAGCCGCAGTCATGCCCCATCGTCATCTTCTTCACGGTGACGTTGCCGGAGGCGCGATCGACTTCGACGTCCGCGATCGCGCAGACGAGCGTCGGTCCGCGCGCGATGAGCGCGATGCCGCGGCCGGTCGCCTTCGCCGCGCCCGCGTCGGGCGAGGGCGACGGCCGTTCCTTCCAGCCGGCCTGCTTCGCGGTCGCCTGCAGCAGCTCCGATGCGCGCTGGTCGCTCCCGAGATGCCGCAGCCTGAACTGATACGCATCCACGCCGTACGCCGCGGCGACTTCATCCACCATCGTCTCGCTTGCAAACCAGCCTGCGGGCTCGCCGGGCGAGCGCAGCGGATTGGTGCGCAGCGGCGAGGGATCGTCCTGCGGCCACGGAATGTACGCGGCGGTGACCTTCTGATTGGGGATGTCGTAGAGCTGCGCGACCGCTCCGGCGCCGGTCGGACTCGCGGGATAGGGCGCCGTATTCTTCTGACCGATCTGCCGCTCGCCAAGCTGCGGCGTTCCCTGCGCCTCGGTCCACGGGAACGTGCGCCCCGCGTACTCCCACGCGATCATCCTGCCCTGCGCGTCGGCGCCGACGCGCACCTTCATCAGCTGCTGCGGGCCTTTCGGTTCCCAGACGTGCTCGTCCTGCCGGCTCCACTGCACGCGCACGGGTTTGCCGGCTGCGCGCGACAGCAGCACCGCATCCTCGGCCGCATCATCCGTCGTGAGACGCCCGTAGCAGCCCGCATGCTCGACCCAGTTGACGATCACGTTGCGCTTCGGCAAACCGAGCATGTCGGAAATGCGATCGCGCGTGGTGAATGGCCCCTGCGCTCCTGTCCAGATGGTGACCTTGTCAGGCTGCACATCCGCGACAGCCACCGACGGCAGCATCATCGCGTGGTTCTGGAACGGCCAGTGATAGGTGGCCTCGAACGTGCGGCTCGCCTGCGGGAACGCGGCGTCGGTGTTCCCCTTCGGCATCGGGCCGTTGTCGGTGAAGCTCTTCGTGTTCGTGAGGTACGCGTCCACGGCTTCACGCGTTGCGGGCAGCGGCGCGGATGGCGTGGACCACGTGACCTTGAGATTGCGCGCTGCCTGAATCGCGGCCCACTCCGTCTGCGCGACGACGCCGACGAAGGTCCCTACCTGCACGACCTTGACCAGCCCTTTGATGTTCGCGACGGAGCTTTCGTCGACGCGCAGCGGCTTCGAGATCGTCGTCGCCGGCCGGACGACGCGTCCGTGCAGCATGCCCGGCACGCGCACGTCGGCGATGTAGGTGTAGTTGGCCGTCAGCTTCGCGGGCAGATCGACGCGCCTCACGGAGGTGCCGACCACCTTGTAGTCCGTGTATTTCTTCGGTTTGATTGCCGGCGCCACCTGCAGGCCGCCCTGCTGGCCCGTGACGGGAATCGTGATGTTGAACTTCCGTCCGCCAACGAGCTCCGCGTACGATATGCGCTTCGACGCATCGGCCATGTCGCGGACGAGGCCATCAGTGACGACGAGACGATCGGCGGGAACATCGAGCCGCGTTGACGCCATCTTCAGCAGCTCGACGCGCGCGGCGGCCGTTGCCTGGCGCAGATGCTGTCCCGCCGCCTGAATGGTGTTGCTTCCCGCGGTGCGTCCCTGA
>QHWQ01000406.1 GCA_003222635.1 Acidobacteriota bacterium
GCCCGCGACGCCGACGTCGCAGAGGCGATCGATCGTGTTGCCCATGATCTCGGCGGTGACCGCGGCTTCCTCGGCGACGTGGAGATCGGATGTCCCGGCGCAGGCGATGACGATCGTTCCCTTGCCCTTCTCGACCTCGCCGCAGCAGAGCGTGATGGCGCGCGCGTCGACGTGATACTTCGCCGTCGGCGCCACCTCGCGCACCGCCTCGAACGCCTCGGGCTGCGCGCGCGTGACGAGCAGCGGCCGTCCGCGCGAGATAATCCGCGCCGCGATGGCGGCGATCTGGGCCGGAGTCTTCCCAAGGCCGAGTATCACTTCGGGAAACCCCTGGCGCAGCTCGCGATGTGTATCAACGCGCGCAAAGCCCAGGTCCTCGAACGGCGCCTCGCGCATCGCGGCGGCAATCCGCTCGGTGGCGGCAGCCGGGTCAACCGTGCCGGCCCGTACGGCGTCGAGCAGTTTCTGGAGGTCCAAGCTGGTCATGAGGCCGTTTGGTAGCTTCCCTTAAAACACCGTATTCGTGATAATTGAGGATCGAGTTGATGCCGACCGCTCGGACTCTATGACCCCCAGCGAAATCTCGATTCTCGGCACCTATTTCTTCGTTCTCGTCATTCTGGCCGTATATGGGTGGCACCGCTACTACCTGGTCTACCTGTACATGAAGAACAAGGACAAGGTGCCGGTGCCCGGAACGCCGCTGGCGGAGCTGCCGCGCGTCACCATCCAGCTGCCGATCTACAACGAGATGTATGTGGCCGATCGCCTGATCGACGCGGTCTGCCAGATTGATTATCCGCGCGACCTGCTCGAAATCCAGGTGCTCGACGACTCGACCGACGAGACGACGAGCGTCGCCGAGCGTGCGGTGCGCAGGAATGCCGCGCAGGGGATCGACATCACCTACATCCATCGCACCGATCGCACCGGCTTCAAGGCTGGCGCGCTCGAAGCGGGGCTGAAGCTCGCCAAGGGCGATTTCATCGCCATCTTCGACGCGGACTTCATCCCGACGGCCGACTTCCTGCGGCGCACCACACCGTTTTTCGGCGATCCGAAGATTGCGATGGTGCAGGCGCGCTGGGGGCACATCAACCAGGACTACTCGCTGCTGACGAAGATCCAGGCGATTCTCCTGGATGCGCACTTCGTGCTGGAGCACGGCGGCCGGAATCGGTCGGGCCTGTTCTTCAACTTCAACGGCACCGCCGGCATCTGGCGGCGCACGGCGATCGCCGATGCGGGCGGCTGGCAGCACGACACGCTCACCGAAGACCTCGATCTGAGCTACCGCGCGCAGCTGCGCGGCTGGCAGTTCGTCTTCATTCCCGGATTGATTGCGCCGGCCGAAGTGCCGGTGGAGATGAACGCCTTCAAGTCGCAGCAGCACCGCTGGGCGAAGGGATCGATTCAGACGTGCCGGAAACTTCTGCCGCGCATCCTGCAGTCGAACCTGCCGGCGCGGGTCAAGGCCGAGGCGTTCTTCCATCTGTCGGCGAACTTCAACTATCCGCTGATGTGCGTGCTGTCGGTGCTGATGGCGCCGTCGATGGTCATCCGCTACAACATGGGGTGGTACGAGATGCTGCTCATCGACGTGCCGCTCTTCTTCGCGGCGACCGCGTCGGTGGCCAATTTCTACATGGTCTGCCAGCGCGAGCTGCACGACGACTGGCTGACGCGCGCCAAGTATCTGCCGTTCCTGATGTCGATCGGCATCGGCCTCACCGTGAACAACACCAGGGCCGTCTTCGAGGCGCTCTTCAACAAGCAGACCGAGTTCGCGCGCACGCCGAAGTACCGCATCGAGGTGAGCGCCGACGAGTGGATCGGCAAGAAGTACCGCCAGAGCGTGCTCGTGCAGCCGATGATCGAGCTCGCGCTCGGCCTCTACTTCACCGCGACGGTCTTCTACGCGCTGGCCAACGGGATCTACGGCACGGTGCCGTTTCTCGTCCTCTTCCAGATCGGTTTCCTCTATACGGGCCTGCTGTCGATCGTCCAGCAGTACGCGGGCAACAGCGTCGTCCTCGAGCCCGCGACGGAAGAAGAGCTCTAGTCGGTCTACAATCCGCGAATGAACTATCCGCGGATTGCGCTCGCGGGCATCGCTGTGTTTGTCGCATCCGTCGCGGTCAGTTACGTCATCAACGACATCTGGCTGATGCGTCTCTATCACGCCAATGCATGGGCGTACCGGCGCGCGGGCGACGTGCGGCGGATCGTCCCGATCGGTGTCGCTGCGCAGTTCCTCGGCTCGCTGGCGCTGGCGTGGGTGTATGCGAAAGGCTACGAGCCGAATCGCGAGGCGTCGGGCATTGCGCAGGGCGTGCGCTTCGGTCTGGCGGTCGCCCTCCTGATCGTGGGCTTCGCGACGGTGTGGAATTACGTGACACAGCCGATTGCGGCGCGGCTCGGCGTGCTGCAGATGTTTTCCATCGTCGCCGAGTTCGGCATCCTCGGCGCCATCGTCGGCCTCGTCTATCACCCGAGCCGCCTCTCTGTTCCTCGCCACGCCAATGAGCAATATGACCTCCGCGGCTAAGGCCGGCCTCGAAGACGTCGTCGCCACGTCGTCGGCAGTCTGCTACCTCGATGGCGAGCGCGGCGTGCTCGCCTACTGCGGCTACGACATCCACGACCTGGCGAAGTCGGCGACCTTCGAGGAGGTCTGCTTCCTGCTGTGGCACCGGCGGCTGCCGGCGCGCGCGGAGCTCGGCGATCTGCAGTCGCAGCTCGCGGCGGCGCGTCCGCTGCCCG
>QHWQ01000135.1 GCA_003222635.1 Acidobacteriota bacterium
AACAGGGTCGTCCACTGACCCTGCGCCGACGCCACGAGCGTCGCCGCGGCCAGAGCTACCGTCGCGAGGAACAGCTTCATGCGGCCTCCTATCTGAGCTGCGCGGCGACCGACGCGATCGCCGCGTTCGCGCACTTCTCGTCGGCTTCCTGCGTGGGCGAGCCGCTGATGCCGAGCGCGCCGATCGTGTCGTTGCCGACGTTGATCGGCACGCCGCCGCCGAGCGGGATGATGTCCACCAGGAACCGCTGGCCCGACAGATCCGTCGGACCGTTGGTACGTTTGGCGACTTCCATTGACGGCACCTTGAACGTGCGCGCCGTGTAGGCCTTGCGCCGCGCCAGGTCCGCGTTGTGCGGGTTCGCCGTGTCCGCACGCAGCAGCACCTTCAAGTCGCCGGCGCGATCCACCACCGCGGCCGATACGTCGTAGCCGTCGCCCTTGCACGCCGCCATCGCGGCATTCGCGATGTTCAAGGCGAGCGGCAGCGAAATGTTGCGTTCGGTCAGGATCTGGCCATGAACAGTGAAGGGCACCGCGCTGGCAAGCACCGCGGCCATAACCAGGATCTTCAGCTGCACGTCGGCCTCCTTTGGCGACTGTCGATGAGCGCGATCATACTGTTTCACTGGCAAAAACGTCGATCGACAAAAAATCCAGCGGCGCGGCAGAAGGGCACGTACACTGGTTACCTACGGAAAGGGAGTGTGTCCTTGGCAGTCTTTCATTCGGTTGGCGATCGCGTCTCTCAGCCCCAGTATGGTCACGGCACCGTGAGTGCCGTGAACGAATACCACACGCGGATCGACTTCGATGAGCACGGACCCCGCACGTTCATGACGTCCCGCGTCAAGCTCGAGTCGTCAAATATTCCCGCTCCGGTGAAGGTGAAAGCCGTCCGCAGGGCGAAAGCCAAGCCAGTCGCGAAGCAAGTCGCGTCGCCCGCGTAGAACGCAGGCGACGCCTGTCCGCTGCCCGCAGCGCGCGAGCTAGTTCGTTGCGGGTCCCGCCGCTGCCTTCTCCAGCTCCGCGACCGTCGTCGTACGGTTGCCGTGCAGCGGCGTGATCACCTGCACGTCCAGTTTCAGCCGCTTGATGTTGTCGTTGAGCGCCTTCGCGTACACCACGGCCGGCGGAATGAGAGGCGCTCCCGCCTGCGCGGGCGGCGTGAACGCATCCGGCTCGGCGAGCAGCTTCTCGTTCGGCAGATAGACGACCGTCATGTCGCCCGTGTGCTCGTAGCCCTGCAGCCGGTGCAGCTCGATCACGCGGTTGTTTCCGCCGGTCAGCTTGTAGTCATCACCAACCGTCTGAATCTTCACGCCTTTTTTCGACGAGGCGAGGCGATCGGGCGCGATCGTGTGCGGCGTCTTGGCGACGCGCTCGAGGAACGCCTTGTTCGACTGGTGCGTCAGAATCGTCGCGCCTTCATCCATCGCCGCGCGGATCCCGCCGAGATGATCCCAGTGATGATGCGACGTGATGACGTAACGGATCGGCTTGCCCGGAATCAGCTCCTTCGCCTTGGCCAGCACCGCCTCGCCGCGCGCCTGTGTGAGTGGCGTGTCGACGACGGCGATGTAATCACCCATGTCGATGGCGAGGCTGTGATGCGATGTGCCGGTCAGGTAGTAGACGCCGTCGGCCATCTTCTGAGACTCGACGCGGATCGGCGGCGGCTGGAAGTTGCGGACGTTCTGCGGCACGTCGATGTTCACCGCGGGGTTCGCGGTCACCGCTGACACGGTGATGTCGAGCGCCGGGTATCCATCCTGCGTCTGGACGATGTGGCTCGGATAGGTGACGCCGCCGAAGTCCTTGTAGCCGCTGTAGGTCGTCTCGACGAGCATGTCGCCGACGATGGGCTGGTCGAACCACGTGCGGACCTTCTCGACCTGTCCCTGCTTGTTGATCGTCCCTTCGACCTTGTACTTTCCACCAGCCGTGAACGAGACGGTGCTGCCCTTCGTGGTGGCGTTGTTCGCCATCGCGCCCTTGACGAAGCCGATCGGCGTCGTCCAGATGAAGAGCATCCGCTCGGGTACGGCATCAGGCGCCGGCGCGGCCATCGGCGCGGCGCCGTTCGGGCCGGGTGCGCCGAGGTTCCACGCGTAGTTGCCGCTCACGAGCTGCGTCTGCCGCTGCTCGCCGAAGAACGGCGCGCCGCCGCCCTTTGGCATCACCGCGCCGCTCTCGCGCACGAGATCCGTGCGCATGCTGCCGGTGTCGTAGTTGATCACCGAGGTGTAGTTCTTCACCGTCACGCGCGGCCACGGTTCGGACGCGGTGTAGTTCTGTCCGACCGAGAAGTTCGCGCCGGAGCCGGTGACCTGTAGTGTCTTGATGGTCGAGACTTTGAGCGTGTCCGCTGCCTTCTGCAGCACGCCCTGCTGGGCGGACAGGCTCGTCGCGGCGAGGACGAAGCCGAACACGGCCAGAGCGATATACCTGCGCATGTGTGTTTCTCCAGAAATCCCGTGGTGTAGGGGCGGACCTCTAGGTCCGTCCAAGGGCGCTTAGTATACTGCCGGATCGACCATGACAACCGCGACACAACAGACCGTTCGCTCGCTGATGCTGATTGACGGCAAGGCCGTCGAGAGCTCAGATGGGCGCTTTATCGACATCGAGAACCCCTCGAACCGCACCGTCATCGCGCAGGTGCCGCGCGGCACCGACGCCGACGTGGACCAGGCCGTCCGTGCCGCAGCCCGGGCGCTCGAGGAATGGAAGCGCGTCACGCCGAAGGACCGCGGCCGCATGCTGCTGCGCATCGCGGATCTCGTCGAAGCCGAGACCGAGTCGCTTGCGCGTACGGTGGCGCTCGAGACGGGCAACGCGATCCGCACGCAGGCGCGTCCGGAGGTCAAGAGCACCGCGGACGTGATCCGCTATTACGGCGGCCTGACGGGCGAGACAAAAGGCGAGACCGTTCCGCTCGGCGAGCACGTCCTCAGCTACACGCGCCGCGAGCCGATTGGCGTCGTCGGCGGCATCGTGCCGTGGAACGCGCCGGTGGTCCTCGGCACGCTGAAGATTGCGATGTCGATCGCCGCGGGCAACACGCTCGTCCTGAAAGCGGCGGAGGATGCGCCGCTCGGGCTCCTGCGTATCGCGGAGATGTGCAACGAGCATCTGCCGCCCGGCGTGCTCAACCTGCTGACGGGCTACGGCGAGGAGACCGGCGCCGCGCTCGCGCGGCATCCGCTCGTGCGCAAGCTGTCGTTCACCGGATCGACCGAGGTCGGCAAGCTGATCATGCACGCCGCCGCGGATCGCATCGTTCCCGTTTCACTGGAGCTTGGTGGCAAGAGCCCGGCGATCGTGTTCCCGGACGTGGACGAGCAGCGTACCGTTGACGGCGTCATCACCGGCATGCGCGTCACACGTCAAGGGCAGTCGTGCACCGCCGGCTCCCGCCTCTTCCTGCACACGTCGATCTTCGAGTCGTTCGTCAACAAGCTCACGACGACGCTGCAGAAGTTCACGATCGGCGATCCGCTCGACGAAGCAACGGACATGGGCGCCATCATCAACCGCAAGCAGTTCGATCGCGTCTGCGGCTACATTACCGACGGCCTGCAGCAGAAGGGCGCGCGCGTCGCCATCGGCGGCCTTCCGCCGAAGGAAGGCCCGCTGGCCAGCGGCTACTTCGTGCAGCCGACGGTGTTCGCCGACGTCAGCAACGACTGGCGCATCGCGCGTGAGGAAATCTTCGGACCGGTGATGGTCGCCATTCCCTGGGACGATGAGCGCGAGGCGATTCGGATGGCGAACGACAGCCACTACGGGCTCGCGGCGTACGTCTGGACGCGCGACATCACGAAAGCGATCAACACGGCGCACGCGATCGAATCGGGCTGGGTGCAGATCAACCAGGGCCTCGGCCAGTTCCCCGGTCAGTCCTACGGCGGGTACAAGCAGAGCGGAATGGGACGCGAGTACTCGCTCGAGGGGATGCTCGACAGTTACACGCAACGGAAGAGCGTCACCATCAATCTGCAGTGGTGAATTAACGACGGCACGCGTACTGCCACTCGAAAGTCCATGGGAGGAGATCTATGTTCCGTGGACTTGTTTTCGCCGGGCTGCTCGCGCTCGCGCCCAGCTTCGCGTGGGCGCAGCAGCCGTGCTCGACAGACGCACGCCACGTCGTCGACGAGTTGTATCGCCACATGCTGGAGCGCACCGCTGACGCGGGCAGCCAGGGTTGGGTCGACAGGCTGAACCAGGGCATGACCGTGCGCGAGCTCGTTCGCCAGATCGCGCAGTCGCCCGAGCACCTGCAGCGCTTCGTCAACCCGAGCGAGGGCGCGAACGCTAATCGCAACGCCGTCGGCACGATGTACCGCCATATCCTTGGCCGCCAGCCTGATGCCGGCGGCTGGGACACGATGACCAACGTTGCCAATCAGCGAGGGATGGGTGCCGTGGTCGATACGATCATCAACTCGGACGAATACACGCGCACCTTTGGCGACTGGGGCGTTCCGGGTTCCGGCGGCCTCGTCTATTGCGGCAACAGCAACCAGAGCGCATCCACGGCGGCCGCCGCGCCGGCGCAGATGCGGTTCGCCGAGCTCGACCGCAACCACAACGGCATCATCGAGCGCAACGAGTGGCGCGGGAGCGCGCGCCAGTTCGCCATTCACGACTGGAATGGCGACAACGTGCTCAGCGGCGATGAAGTGCGCATCGGCGCAACCCCGCCGCCGAATTCGCTCGAGGCCGAGGACTACAACATGTCCGCCACCGATCGGTTCTCGTACCTGGATGTGAACAACAACGGCTACATCGAGCGCAGCGAGTGGGACGGCAGCCTGGACACGTTCTACAACCTGGATACGAACAACGACAACCGCCTGACGCGCGCGGAGCTGAACCGTGGCCGCCGCGACAACTTCGAGGCGCTTGACGCCAACGGTGACGGCCGCATCACGCTCGGCGAGTGGCAGTGGTCGCACCGCAGCTTCGACGACATGGATACGAACAAGGACGGCGTCATCGACCGCAACGAATTCCGAAGCGGGGCCGTGCCGACGTCTGGACGTTAAGGCGGGTAGGGCAGGTAGGGCGGGTACCCACTCGCCTAACCCGCCCTATTTCGTCGCCGCTCCCACCTGCGTCGTCACCGGCTGGCCCTTCGGGATGATGAACGTCGCGATCGCCTTGGCCGGCACGTTCTCCTTGTTGATCCCTTCGTGCACCGCCTTTGCATCCACGAAGAACGAATCACCCGCCTTGTAGCGCACGGTCGGCTTGCCTTCGTAGTCGAGCGTGATGGCGCCGTCCGTGACGTGAATCATCGCGGTGCCCGAATGGAAGTGCCGCCCCTCGCGGCCGCCCACCGGAATTTCCACCGCAACGAGCACCGCCTCGAAGCCGGGCGCTGAGATGTCGTGCTGCAGCAGCACCGTGCGCTTGACAGCCGGCGCCGCGGACTGCGCCTGCATCAGGATTCCTGCGTACGCGATCGCCGCCGCGGCAACCACGATGGCCAGCATTCGACGTGTAATCATGGCTCTCTCCTGAACGCGAATTCTATGGCCGATACGGGTGGATATGAAACGCCTCTTCACGCTGGCGCTTGCCATTGCTGTCGTCGGCTCAATCACGGTTGACGCCCAGCGACGCGGGCGCCTGCTGCGGCCGTCCGTCAACATGGTCACCCTCACATACCAGGGGATGACGCGCCGTTATCTGCTGCACGTGCCACCGGCGCCAGACGGTGCGCTTGTCCTCGCCTTCCATGGCGGATCGGAATCGCCACAGAACCTCGAAGAGATCAGCGGCCTGAGCGCGCTGGCCGATCGCGAGCGCTTCATCGTGGCGTACCCGGAAGGCATCGGGAAATCGTGGGCCGATGGCCGCGGCACGACCGTCGCCGACAGGCAGGGCGTGGACGATGTGGGATTCGCGCGCAGCGTCGTCGCCGACATCGCGCGCTCGCATACGGTGGACCGCACGCGTGTGTACGCGACCGGGGCGTCCAATGGCGGCATCTTCGCGAATCGGCTTGGCTGCGACGCCGCGGACACGTTTGCCGCGATCGCGCCGGTGATCGGCACGATGCCCAGTGCCGTCGCGCTGGGATGTCACCCCTCCGCAGCGGTCGCCGTGATTGGCGTTCAGGGCGTTGCCGATCCCGTCGTGCCGTTCGATGGCGGAGACGTCGGCGGCACGCTCGAAGGCGAAGCGGCAGGCGGGCGCGTGGAGAGCAGCCGCGCCACGCAGGAGCTCTGGCGATCGCTCGACGGATGCCCCGGCAATCTGACGACCGTGCTCGAACCGCCGCGTGTGCAGGATGGGACGTCCGTCACGCGCCGCAGCTACGACGGCTGCCGTGCAGGAGCCGGCGTCGTATGGTATGAAGTGGCGGGCGCGGGCCATCGATGGTACCCGCACGAGTCGCGCGGGCTGGAAGAGCGGATGGCGCGCCGGGCGCTGGGCGTCTCGTCGCAGAACATCGACGCGTCCTACGTCATCTGGCAATTCTTCGCCGGGCATCCGAGACGATGACGATGAAACGCAGGACACTCCTTATTCTCTTCGCGCTGCTGGTCGGCCCCCGCGCGACCATTGCACCGGCCGCTCAACAGACTGGCAGCCTTCGGCTCTACATCGCGCGCCACGGCGAGACCGACTGGAACGTCCAGCACAAGCTGCAGGGGATGACCGACATCCCGCTCAACGAGAACGGCCGCCGGCAGGCGGCGGCGCTCGCCGAATCGCTCAAAGGGGTGCGCCTCGACGCGATCTACTCGAGCACGCTGTCGCGCAGCCGCGTCACCGCCGAGACCGTGGCGGCGAGCATGTCGATGAAGGTGCAAAGCCTTGCCGGCCTGCGCGAGCGCAACTACGGCCACTTCCAGGGCGGCTCCGATGGCGATCCTGAATACGTGAAGCGCGAGAACGTCTGGGACGACCGTCTGGACGATGGGGAGTCGCTCAATCAGCTGCTGACGCGGACGCGCGACAGCCTGGCGCAGATCCGGCGCGAACATCCTGCCGGCAATGTGCTGATCGTCGCGCACCGCATCACGAATCAGATGATCCTGCGGGCGCTGCTCGATCTCACGCCCGAACAAACCGTGAAAATCACCCAGGACAACGACGAGGTCTACCTCGTCGAATTCGACCCGGGCGCAACGCCGCGGCTCTGGAAATTGATTCGGGAAAAGAATCTCGGCGACCTATAATCCCTCCCGCTAGGAGGCCTCATGCGCAAGCTGATCGTCGCTGGCGTTGTCATCATTTCCGCGTTGGCATTCTACGAGGCGCGAACCTACGGCCAGGCGCCGAACGACCTTCCCAATCCATACAAGACGGAAACCTTCGGCCAGCTTCCGCAGGGGCGGAAACTCGGCCAGGCCTACGGCATCGACATCGATCGCGATGGCAAGTCGGTGTGGGTGTTCGAGCGCTGCGGCGGCATGACGTGCGACGGGTCGAACCTCGCGCCGCTGCTCAAATTCGATTCCTCCGGCCGGCTCGTGGCGAGCTTCGGCGCCGGCATGTTCGTCTACCCGCACGGACTGTTCGTCGATGCCGACGACAACATCTGGGTCACCGACGGTCAGGCGAAAAACGGCAAGGGACAGCAGATCGTCGAATTCAGTCCGACGGGCCGCGTGATGATGACGATTGGCCAGGCGGGCGTCACGGGCGCGGGGCCCGACACGTTCAACCGGCCGTCGGACGTGCTCGTGACCTCGAATGCCATCTTCGTCGCCGACGGTCACGGCGGCGACAGCAACGCGCGCATCGTCAAGTTCGATCACAACGGAAAGTTCATCAAGGAGTGGGGGAAGAAGGGGTCGGGACCCGGCGAGTTCGACACGCCGCACGGTCTCGTGCTCGATGCGCAGGGACGTCTGCTCGTCGCCGATCGCGGCAACTCGCGCATCCAGGTGTTCGATCAGGACGGGAAGTTCATCGCGCAGTGGAAGCAGTTCGGCCGTCCGAGCGGCATCTTCCTCGATCGCGCCGGCATGCTCTTCGCGGCTGACTCGGAGTCCGGCACGCCGCAGATCAATCCCGACATCAAGCAGGGCATTCGCATCGGCGCCGAGCGCGATGGGAAGGTCCGCTACTTCGTTCCCGATGGCGAGCCGAAAGGCAACCGCGAAGGCGTCGCGGTCGATCGCGATGGCGTCATCTACGTCGCGCGCACGGCGGACGGCGGGTTGTATCGGTACACCAAAGGAGGCGCCACGAGCACACGTTAGCTCGTCAATGACCGCGGCGGCCTTCGATCTTGCATGCGGCTTCGGTGGCGGTACGCACCGGGAGGTGCAGCATGGCGAAAGTGCTCAAATGCGGCGAAGTATTCGCCGGTTGCGACACGGTCATCTACGGGAAGGATGAAGACGAAGTCCTCGCGAAAGAGGAACAACATGCGAGGGATGATCACAATATGACGATGATCCCGATGGACACCATCAAGGAGATGGCCAATCACATCCAGGATGGCGCTCAACCGCGGCGCCGCTGGTTCGGGTTTCGATAGGGGCGGGTAAGGCAAGTCGGGATCACCGAAGTCCCCAGCGCCTTTTGTATTCAGGCCATTCGCGCTTCAACTGCAGAAACGCCTCGACGTCTGTACAGCGGAGAAACGGGTTCGTCTCGCGCTCGAGCGCGATCGTCGAGCTGGGTCGCGCGCCGTAGTCGTGTCCGGGCCAGACGGTCGCGTCATCGGGACACGTCGCCAGCACCCGCTGCAGGCTGAGCCACTCGGTCCGCGCGTCCTCGTCGGTTCGTGTCCCGCCCACTTTCCCCACGAAAATCAGATCGCCGGTGATCAACAGGCGGTGAGTCGTTTCGAACACGGTGACGTGATCCGCCGCGTGCCCAGGCACGTACATGAACTGCAGCCGCAGCGATCCGATCGTCAGCTCGTCGCCGTCGGAAATCGACACGCCGGGACAGGACGGACACGCCGGATGCGCGGCGATTGCCGCGCCGGTGAGCGCCACCGCGGTCACGTTGCCATTGACGTGATCCTCGTGGCCGTGCGTGTTGATGATGTGCGAGACGGTCAGTCCCTGTTCCTCGGCGCGCGCCACGAAGGCTTCCGGGGAGTAGGACGGATCGATCAGGACGGCCGTCCGCGCGTCGCGGTCGCCAAGCAGATACCCGAAGTTCCGATCGCCGCCGGCCCGAATCTGTTCGAAGACGAGCTGCATCGGTGGATGATAATGGATGCGTGCTGCTGCCTATCTTCCTGATCGTGCTCGTGGATGTGTTCGGGATGACGCTCGTCATTCCGCTGCTGGCGATCTACGCGGAGAGCTT
>QHWQ01000136.1 GCA_003222635.1 Acidobacteriota bacterium
TTGCACAAACCTCACTTCCCGCAGCAGCTCGTCGACCGACGCCGCCGACGGCATCGCGTCGACGTCCGCCGCGCCAGGCCGGCAGATGTAGCTGACGTGCAGATGATCCGCCGCGTACGCGCTGCGCATCACCTCGAACCCCGAGCTCCTCAGATACGCCACCATCGTTGGCTCGGTGAGGTAATACGGGTGGTCGATTTTCACGGCATCCTCGACCGACCGGTTGCGCAGATAGGCGGCGCGGAAATCGACGATGTCGATAAAGAGCAGACCGGTGCCGGAGAGCAGCTGCCGCACGCGTGCCAGCGTGCCCGCCACGTCGAGAAGGTGGTCGACGGTCTGACAGATGATGACGACGTCGAACCGCTGCGTGCCGAAGTCGTGCTGCTCGACCAGCCCGGTGATCGTGTCGAGCCCGAAGCGCTGCGCCTGCTCGACCTCGAGCGGCGCCGGATCGATCAGCGTCCCGCGCAGACCGAACTCCTTCGCGAAGTGCGCGGCCACGACGCCCGTGGATCCGCCGATGTCGAGCATGGTCTTGCGCGACGCGGTGGTGATGAACGGCCGGATGAATTCCGCGCGCTCGATCGCGTAGTCGCGCTGCTCGCCCGGAATCGTCCGTACATCGATCAGCCGGCCGTGAAACGCGCTCACCAGCGGCCGGTAGATGCCGTCGTAGAACCGGCCGTACGCCTCCGCCGTCATGCGCGGGTTGAGAAAGACGAGACCGCAGTGGCGGCAGGCGTGCGCCTGTGCCGGATATCCGTAGCGATCGCGATGCGCGAGGATCACGAACTCGGCGGAGCTGCACAGGTTGCACGAGGTCAACGCCTGCTTCGGCTGCGCGGCGTAGTCGTAGTCGAGCGCCGCGATGCGGTCGCGGCGATCCGTTGCGACAGTACTAATAGGTCAACCTCTTCTCGATGGTGAGGTTGGCGCTCGAGAGGCAATCGGCAATGCGTACGCCTGCCTTCCCGTCGCCGTAGAGCAGGTCGCGCTTCGGCTTGCCGCGTTCGATGTGCGTCGCAATCGCCTGCGAGATGTCGCGGCGATCGTGGCCGACGTCGATCACGTTGTGCCCGCGCTCGCGTCCCAGCTGACGCGTGCCGATGTTGACGGCGGGCACGCCGAGATACGAGCACTCGCGGATCGCGACGCTGGAATTGCCGACGATCGCGGTCGCGCCGCAGAGCAGGCGCAGGAAGTCCTCCGGGAACATGTTGCGGAACAGATGGAAGTTCGTCGGATGC
Source organism: Acidobacteriota bacterium (assembly GCA_003222635.1). GTDB lineage: Bacteria > Acidobacteriota > Vicinamibacteria > Vicinamibacterales > UBA2999 > Gp6-AA40. Next base: position 1,251 of record QHWQ01000136.1, read on the forward strand.
TCCTTCTCGCGGAAGACGCGGATGCCTTTCGACGTGCCGTCGGAGCCGGCGTCGACGTTCGGCCAGAACCAGAGCACGGGCAGGCCGAAATCCTTCACCGCGTACAGCGTCTCATCGACCTGATGCCGCGCCTCGTCGTACTCCGTCGTCACCGGATGCTGCATGACGACGAGATAGCCGTTCGACAGGTCCGTCGTCGGTCCGACGCCGCCGTACTTCACGAACGGATCGAAATCCATGTTCGGGTTCGCGGCGACTTCCGCGGCGATGTCGATGGAGGGACACCCGGTGACGTGCACGCTCGCGGGATCCTCGCCAAGCTTCTTCACGCGCTCGCCGGCGAGCTTGGTGGAGACCAGATGCAGGTTCGACAGCTTGGTGACCGAGTGCCGCACCTTCTCGTCAATCGATCCGGTGACCTCGCCGCCCTGCACGTGCACGAGCGGAATGTTCATGTACGACGCGGCGACGGCGGTGGCGAGCGTCTCGTAGCGGTCGGCGATCGTGACCACCGCATCGGGCCTGATGTTGTCGAAGACCGTCGCCAGCTCCGACAGGCCGATGCCTGTCGATTTCGCCGACGTCACGAGGTTCTCCCCCTCGAGCACCATGTAGACACGCGCGACGATCGGAAACCCGTCGCGCTCGATCGAGTGGATGGCGTTGCCGTAGCGATCGAGCAGCGCGGAGGCCGCGACGACGAGCTGCAGCTCGAGGTCGCCGTGCTCGGCGATGGCCTTGAGTGCGCTGCGAATCCGGGAGTAGCTGGGGCGGGCGGTGACGACGACGCAGATTTTTCGTTTCCTCAATTCCGGACGAGTCCTTCGATGTCTTCGGCGGCGAGGACTTGATCCGTGGTGACGGGCCGCGCCAGCCGGCGGCCGATGATCTCGTCCAGCCGATCCGGCGGAAGCCCGGTGCCCGGCTTCTTGATGGCGACGTGCTCGCGCGCGATGACGGTGCCGGCGGGCAGATCCGCGCTGGCGACGAGGCTGCGCGTGAACAGCTTGCGCAGCGGCGCCGTCTCCTGCGCCGAAGCGTTCTTGTCAATCGGGTGTGCGCGCATCCGTTCGATGAAGCGGATACCGTCCACCAGCTGCCGCAGCTCCTGTGTGGTGACCGAGGCGATGACGTCCGGCCCGAACTGCTCGCGCGAGAGCGCGACGTGCACCTCGAGCATGTCCATGCCGAGCGCCGCGCCGGCAAGTCCCGGATAGATCGTCGCGGAGTGATCGGAGAGTCCGACCCAGCAGCCATACCGCTCGCGATAGAACGGGATCAGATTCAGACCGATTTTTTCCGGCGGACACGGATAGGCCGTCGTGCATTGAAAGACGCCGACGTCCACGTTGCGCGCGCGCACGCGAGCGACCGCTTCATCGATCTCTTCAATGGGGCTCATTCCCGTCGACAGCAGCACGGGCTTCGCCGCGTCGAGGATGCGCTCGAGCAGCACCGCGTTCGACGTCTCGCCAGACGCGATTTTCCAGAGCGGCATGCCGACGCGCTCGAGCAGCTCCACCGCCTGAATGGAAAACGGCGACGAGAGGAACAGGATGCCGCGCTCGCGCGCGTGCTCGGCGAGCCCGCGCCACCCTTCCTCGGTAAACTCCATTCGCTTCCAGTAGTCGTAGCGCGTTTTGTCCTGCTTGCTGAACTTCACGCGGAACGGCTCGGACGGCGTGCTTTCGGCGGCGGCAATGTGGGTCTGAAATTTCACGGCATCCGCACCGGCGTTCGCGATGGCATCGACAAAGGCGTGCGCGAGCCCGAGGCTGCCGTCGTGTGTCAGCGCGACCTCTCCGATGACGAGACAGCGTCCGGTGCCGAGACCAGCGATGGCTGGATGCGTCATGACCTCACGTGAACGGGTACGCCGAGCGGATCGAGCGCGCGCAGATCCAGCGCCGCGAAGCGGCCGGCGCCCGCCCGGTGACACGCACGCAGCATGACGCCGAGGTGCGCGTGCAGCCACTTCGGATCGACATAGACCGCCGACGTGTTGATGCCGAGCATCGGCGCCAGCCACGCGACGCTGCCGCAGGTGCCGATGAATGCCTGTGCGCCGGCGATGATCTGCGTCTGCACGCCGAGGTTGTTCGCCGGCGTCATCCACGGCTTCGCGCTGATGATGCGCCCTGACGACCCGAATGAGTAATCCGCGTGCTCGTCGAGCACCAGCCCCGTGTCGAGCAGGACCACGTTGGTCCGCTCCGCCAGGCTCTCGACAAACCACGCCAGGGTGCGCCGCACATCCAGTGTATCGGGCAGCGAGCGCGCCGCGTAAAACTTCACGGCGACGTACTCGCGCGGCAACCGCCCCTCGTCGAGGATCTTCGGCGGGGCGATCGGCTCGAACCGCGTGTGCGCGTCGAGAAAGCTCTGCGCCCGCTGCCCCGACCAGAAGAGCGAGAACAGGCGATACATCAGCGAGGGATGCAGCACCGCGACATGCTCGCCGGCCACGCGCTCGACGATCTGAACGATGTCGCGATCGAAGGCCGACACCTCGAGCTGCTTCGATGACGCGCGAGGGGTCGAGACGAAACGCAGCCTTTACCCAGCGCAGGAACGGTACCCAGTACAGCGTCTCGAAGCCGACTTCCGACAGCCACGGGCCGGCAACGATCGTCCGCGCGCTGTTGACAATCTCGTCGATCTCCCGCTCGACGGCCCACGCGGCGCGCGACCACTGGAGCTGCTCGCGCACCTCGGCGCGATGACGCCGCGCGTCGCGCAGCGGACGCTTAAGCCTTCGTAACAAATTCATGGTGCGGCGCGCCGAAGCCCAGGCGCAGCATGTCGACCGATCGCAGATCGAGCTCGACGAAGCTCCCCTTCCGCAGCCCCGAGAAGACGCGCTTGGCGAGCTCGAGGTGATCGAAGCGGAAGCCGGTGACGTGCGAATAGAACGTCAGCGCGTGCGTGCCGAGGAGCGGCGCCACGTACGAGAAGCCGCCATACGTGCCGACGTACGCGTCGGCGCCGGCGATGACCCGCGTCTGCACGTCGAGATTGTTCGCCGGCGTCATCAGGTGATCGATCGTATGGATGCGTCCGCGGTTGCCCTTCGCGATGTCCTCGTGGTCGTCAAAGCGATGCGGCGTGTTCAGCAGCACGACGTCGACATGCCGCGTGAGCTCGTCGAGATACGCCGCGACGAACGCCTGATTCTCCGGCGTGTCGGGCAGCGCCGCGTTGCTGTAGAACTTCGCGGCGACGTACCGCTCCGGCAACCGGCCGCGCAGATCGCCGGGTTCAACCGTCGACAGCGCGCCAAACGACGTGAACGCTTCGATCAGCGTGATCGGCACCCGCTGGAACCAGAAGTGATCGAACAGCCGGTACATCGTCGACGGATGCAGCAGGCGTACGCCGCTCAGCCCGCGCTTCTCCGTCACCTTGGCGATGATCTCGCGGTCGAAGCCGCAGATGTCGACGTGCTTCAGGCGCCCGCGCTGCTCGAAAATGCGCGCGTCATTGCTGGCGCGGAACTCTTCCGGCGAATAGAACGAGAGCACGTCCTCGTAATTCGTCGTCAGGTCGCGATACCACGATGCCGCGCCGCCACGCGAGATGACGACGAGCTGCAAGGGATCGAGGTTGCCGTACGTCTTCGCCCACCGCAGGAACGGAATCCAGTACAGCAGCTCGAAGCCCGCTTCGGACAGCCACGGTCCAATCAGAATGGGACGTCCGCTTCTGCCGAGCGCCGTGACGAGCTCGCGCGTCTCCTCCGCTTCCGGCAGATTCCACCCGGCGAGCTTTTTCGCGGGATCGCGCGGACGTCCCGGCTTCGGCGTCAGCGCTGAGGGCGGACCGAGCGGCGCCGCCGTGAGCTCCTTCTCGCCAAGCTGCCTCTGCGCGAACTGTTTCAGGGCGACGAACATCCGTCGCCGCCCGTCCTGGAAGACTTTCTTGATCGCCAGCCGCACGCGCTTGCGATGCGGCTGCGTGGCGAGCAGCAGCTGCAGCGCGGCCATCGCTGGATAGAGCACGAGACGCAGCAGGCCTTCGAACATCCCGGCACGCTGCGCGCGCGGCGCGGCCTGCGCGCCGAGCCTTTCGATCGCATCCGCGAACTTTGCAGTGGCAGGCACCGATGCGCCGAACGGTCGGATGAATCCCTCGACGAAGCGCTGCGCTTTGACGTCGCCGCCACCCTCGGATGCCAGCGAATCCGCGAGCAGCTGCACATGCTCGTCGAGCGTGCGCGCAACCCGCAGCAACCCGCCGTTCACGTCCATCAGGTAGTGGAAGTGAATCGTGCCTTCCTGGTTGTGCTTCGAGATCGTCTCGTCGAGCACGCTGTGCACCGGCTTGCCGACGACGGCCGCCTCGAGAAACGCGCTCGTGTTCAGGCCGACAACGGCGGCGCTGTAGTACATCGAGTCGAAGTAGTCGTTCTTCGCCTCGTCATCGACTGGATGCGCCCCCCAGAACGCGATGTTCTTGAAGCCCGAAAGATCGATGTCCTTCCAGTCCTCGGGCCGCGCGGGGTGCGGACGAATGAGGATGCCGATGTCCTTCAGCCGCGGGTCGCCGCTCGTGCGAATCGCCTCGACCCAGCGCTCGACGAACTGCGGCTCGCTTGCCGTGCCGCGGAAGAGCGATGAACAGAGATAAAGGATGAACGGGCGATCCGATCGCAGGCCGACGCGCGAGCAGAAGCTCTCGCGGCTTCGCGACGGCGCCCGGCCGAACCATTGGTCGTACGGATGCGCGCCCGTGACGACGACGCGGTCGGCCGGCACGCCGTGCATCTCGATCGCCTCCTGCTTCTGGATGTCGTTCCAGACGAGCAGCAGATCCGGTACGTTGCGGATCACGGCCTTGCTCGACAGGTGATCCCAGCTCGCAACGGGCAGCGCGGTGCGGATGCCAAGCGCCTTCGCCGCCGCGAGGTGATCCATCTGCGGCGACCCGAGCTCGATGAGCGGCGTCACGAGCACGACGTCAGGACGCCGGCTCGCGATGTAGCGCTCGAGATCGGCGCTGACCGGAATGCCGCCCTCGAGCGTGCGAAGCACGCGGGCCAACGCTGCGCGGCCGGACGGCCCGAGGCGCTCCGCGACCGAGACGAGGCTGCGCGGCGCGCGGTCGCGTGCGCGCGCGCGAAGGTGCGGCGTGTCGGAGTAGCGCGGATCGAGGTAACGCAGGTAGTCGATGCCAAGCCGCAGCCGGCGCGCCAACTCGGTCCATGCGCCCGGCGCGCGGCCCGGCGTCGTGCCGAGCGTGATGTTCGGATACTGCTCCGCGAGCCGCTCGACCATACGGCGCCCGCCCATCGACTCTTCACGATCGGCGGACAGATGAACCTGATGGCCGCGGCGCGCGAGCTCCGCGATCCCCGACTCGAAGAGCCGCAGGTAGGAGTAGTGCCGCGCAAAAAACAGAATCTTCACGAGACCAGGTGATCGGACATTTTCACAACCAGCTGACTTCGCGTCCCTCGATCTCCGCGCGGCGCCGTTTCCCTTCGACCTCGCGCTCGTTGAGAAGCAGCCGTCGTCCGAGCGGCACTCGTTCGAGCATTCGCAACGCCGCGAGGCCGAGGCGGCCCGACGCGCTGGACTGCTCGGCCGCGCCCGCAGGCGCCATGCGAGCGAGATCCTCGACCGCATCGGCCATCACGTCGGTCGCGCGCACATCGAGACCGAGCGGCCGCACGAACGAGCGGACGAACTGTCCGACGCGCGCCAGCACGTCCGCATCATCACCACGCAGAACCGCCGACAGCTGCGAGGCGTGCTCGTCGAGGGATCGCGAGACGGTCAACAACCCGCCATCGACGAGATAGTGGAAGTGGAGCGTGCCTTCCTGATTGGAACGGAATTCATCCGGCAGAATCGCCAGGACGGGACGACCGACGACGCCGGCTTCGATGAAGGCGCTGGTGTTCAGTCCGGCCACTGCGGCGCTGTAGCACAGCGAGTCGAAGTAATCCGCGCGCGACTCCGCGTCGATCGGATTGTCGCCCCACATCGTCACGTTCGGGATGCCGCGCCACTCGACATCATCCCAGTCGCGCTTGCGCGACGGATGCGGCCGGACGAGGATTGCCGCGTTGCGCAGGCGTTCGTCGCTCGACGCGCGCAGCGCCGCCGCCCACTTGAGCACGAACTGCGCCTCTGACGGGCTGCCTGGAAAGAGCGCCGAGCAAACCCAGAGCACGAACGGCCGATCGTCGGGCAAGCCGACGCGACGGCAGAAATCGACGCGGTTCCGAGACGGCTGCTGGTCGAACCAGCGATCGAACGAATGCGCGCCGGTGACGACGACGCGATCGGCCGGAACGCGGTGCATCTCGATCGCTTCCGTCCGCTGCACGTCATTCCACACGAACAACCGATCGGGAATGTCCCGAATGATCGCCTTGCTCGAGAGGTGATCCCAGCTCCACACGCAGACGGCGGTCGGAACGCGGCGCGCCTGCGCGCTGCGCAGCAGATCGAGCTGCGACGAGGGCACGAGGCCGACAAGCGGCGTGATGACCACCGCGTCGGGACGCTGACGGTCGAGGAACCGCTCGATGTCCGGGCTCGGTGAAATCGTGCGATCGATCGCATGCAGCGCGCGCGCGAGCATCCGGCGCGACGCGCGCGATGCGAGCAGCCCGTGATCCGCGAGCCAGACGAATCCGCTCGGCGTCCGCACGCTCGCGCGGCGGTGAAGCGCCGGCGTTCCTGCGTACTCGGGCTCCAGATAGCGCAGGAAGTCGAGCGTCAGGCGGACCTTCGACGCCAGGAAGCGCGTCTTCTGCTCGCGGTGCGGCGCCTCGCCGTAGGCGACGTTGCGGTACTTCGCGCCCAGCCGCTCGACGATCGACTGCCCGCCCAGGGCAGAGTCCGGCCGCTCCGCGGCCAGGAAAATGTCGTGACCGCGCGCGGCGAGCGCGTCGACTACCGACTCGATGTTCCGGTAGTAGCCGTTGTGCAGCGCCGCGAAGAGAATTCTCACCGCAGCCCCGCCCGGTGCGTGAACGTCAGCACCTCGTAGACGGCCTTACGCGTCGCCCGGCGCGTTTTTGCCACGACCATACGCGCGCCGACGATCGTGTAGTAGACCGCGTGGTGAAAGCCTTTCTTCACCAGCCTCTTCACGAAGTGGACGTTGTCGACTCCGCGCCCGATGCTCTTCGACGTCTCCGTCTTCCGCGTCGCCCGCCATCCGGATGCGAGAACGTAGGTCGCAATCATCGGCAGCGTGAACCCTTCCCGTCGAAGGATGACGGCATGCTGCAGCGACGGCGGCCAGTTGAAGCGCGGCGGCGTTGCGCCTGCGAAGAGCGACGTGCTTTGACGCGCGACGCTTGCGCCACCCGGCTGCCGCCGCGACCAGAGCGGCTCCTGCACCTGATGAATCTCGCCCACCCGCGAGAGCTCCGCGATGAGCATGCGATCGGGATTCAGCACTGGCCGGAAGATGCCCGCGGCCTCGAGCGCGCGCATCCGCATCAGCCCGTAGACCATGTCGCCGGAGCCGAAGCCGCTCCAGGCGAAGCGGCGCCAGCGCTCGACTGGATCCGCGATGCCTGACGTGTCGAAGACGCGAGGTTCCTTGTCGACGAGCGCGCCGTCCTCGGATATGCGCAGCGTCTGCGGATAGGCGAGCACCGCGTCAGGGTGCGCGTCGAGCTGCGCGATCATCCGCTCGAGCCATCGCGGATCCCAGCGATCGTGATCGCTGACCCACGCGAAGTACTCGGCGCCGGGATGCTCGCGTTGCGCGATCTCGACCACTTCCTTCCACGTCGCCACCATCCCCTGCCGCCGCGCATGGCGCCAGTAGCACACGCGGCTGTCCTGCCGCTCGTACTGGTGCGCGATCGCTTCGACCTCGTCGCTCGACCCGTCGTCGAGCATCAGCAGCGCGAAGCCGCGGTGCGTCTGCGCCAGAATCGAATCGGTCGCTTCGCGCACGTGCGTCGGGTTGTTGTAGAGCGTCATCCCGAGCACGGTGCGAGGCATATTAGTGGCGCCCGCCAAACAGCAGCCGCAAGCCACCCTTGATGCGCGCCACAGGGCGGCTCGTGCCGAACGCGTAGCGCCACCTGCGCCACTGCTGCTTCCGTTCCTTCTTCGCCAGCAGGCGCGCCTTCTCCTCGCGCTGCTCCTGCTTGCGGCGCAGTCTGGCGTCACGCTCGCGCCGCTCCGCTTCCCACCGCGCGGCGCGCTCGTCCAGCACGCTCTGCTTCTGCGCGTCGCGTTCGCGTTCGCTCAGCGAGCGCCCGGCGTCGATGTTGTCCATCATCAGCCACGCGCCAGGGCCGCTGCGGGCCGCCAGCGCACACCGATGCACGACACCGCGCATCGGGGACGGCTGCAGCAACGACTGATCCGGAGTCCGTCGTCCGCTTCGCGCGACCTGCTCGACGGCGTCGGCGAACCTGGGTGTTGCAGGCGTATCGAGACCGTGCGGCCGCACGAACGCGGTGATGAATCGGCGGTTGCGCTCGTCGCGCACGCCTTCGCCCTGCAACACCGCCGCGAGCTGCGTGACGTGCGACGCGACGTCAGGCGAGGTGTGCAGCAGTCCGCCTTCGACGTTCAGCAGATACCGGAAGTGCAGCATCCCGTCCTGATGCATGCGATACGCGGGCAGCTGCAGCGTCAGGACCGGACGGCCGATGATGGCCGCTTCGAGGAACACGGTCGTGCAGAGACCGACGACCGCGCTGCTGTGGTAGAGCGAATCGAAGTAATCGGCCTTCGCCTCGGCGTCGATTGGATTGCGGCCGTGCATCGTGACGTTCTCGAGGCCATCGAGGCTGGCGCCCGCCCACTCGCGTACCCGCTCCGGATGCGGACGCACGAGCACGCCGGCCGTGCGCAGCACCGGATCACGGCTCTCGCGCAGCGCTGCAATCCACTCCTTGACGAACACCGGCTCCACGGGATCCGGCACAGGGCTCATCGCCGAGCACACGTAGAGAACAAATGGGCGCGCCGGATCGAGTCCGACCGCACGGCAGAACTCCTCGCGCGATCGCGCGGGACGCGTGTCGAACCACTGGTCGTAGCACTGCGCGCCGGTCACGACCACGCTGGATGCGGGGATGCCGTGCATCTCCACGGCCTCGCTCTTCTGCACCGCGTTCCACAGCAGCGTCGCGTCGGGCTGAATGTGGACGAGCGCCTTGCTGGAGAGGTGATCCCAGCTCTGGATGCACGCGGCGGTCGGAATGCCGAGCGCACGAGCGGCCTTCACCTGGTCCATCGCGAACGACCGCGAGAATGTCAGCGAGGTGAGGAGCACGACGTCGGGCCGCTGCTCCTCGAGCAGCTGCGTGATGCCGCGCGCGCGCGGCAGCAGCCGCTCGATGCGCTTGAGCATCGACGCTGTCGCGCGATGGCCAACGAACACGCCGCCGACGCCTGACGTCATCCACTTCACGAGGCGTGGCGTCCGCTCGATGTTGCGGATGCGGAGCTTGCCGGCCTCGGCGTAGCGCGGGTCGAGGAAGCGGACGTAGTCGAGGGCGAAGCGGATCTTCTGCGCGAAGGGGAACCACGGCTCCTCCGCCGGCGAGGGCGTCCATCCCCAGGTGGTGTTCGGGAATTCGGCGGCGAGCCGCTCGGCGAGCGCCTGTCCGCCGAAGCTCTCCTTCTCGTCGGCGAGCAGATGCACCTGATGCCCGCGCGATGCGAGCTCGCGAATGACCGACTCGAAGTTGCGGTAGTTCGCGAAATGGAGGGCCGTGAAGAGAATCTTCATCAATCGATCCGGCAAGGTCCGCCTGAAGGCGGACACTACCGTGACTGGTAGTGTCCGGCTTTAGCCGGACGTCGACCGTAATCGGTAGTGTCCGGCTTTAGCCGGACCTCCTCGCAATCACTCGCAGGTTTTTCCCGTAGCAACCAGCATTCGCGAGGAACTGCAGCACGTCCGAGATTTCCGCGAGGCCATCCGCATCGCGATTGAGCACCTCGCGGCGGTACCAGATGTAGTCCTCGATATCGAGCCCCTCGGTGACGATCAGCTCCGGCGTCAGTCCGTGCCGCATCATCAGATCGCGCATCGTGGTCGGCGTGTAGTAGTTCAGATGATGCGTCGGCCAGATGAAGTGCGCATTCGCGCCCATCAGCAGGCGCGAGGCTGAATCGAAATTCGGCACGTAGAGAAACAGGATGCCGCCGGGCGCGAGCAGGTCGGCGCATGCGCGCAGCGTGCGCCGCGGATCGAGCAGATGCTCGAGCACGTCGAACAACGACACGGCATCAAAGGTGCGCGGTGCGAAACCGGCATCTTCGAGCGCGACGGCGCGAAGATCCAAACCGCGCGAGCGGCCGAATTCGATCGCCGACGGATTCAGATCGATGCCGATCGCCTCCCATCCATTGTCGCGCGCGGCCTCGACGACGAAGCCCGTGCTGCAGCCGACGTCGAGATAGCGCGGCGCGCGCCCGTTCACGCGCAGGTGCTCGCTCATCAGCCGCACGCGCTCGGTGCCGAAGCGGCCGACGCGGTACTCGTGGCTGTTGATCCCGAGGTCGCGAACGATGTCCTGATACGCCTGCGACGCGTACACCGACTTGTAGTGCGCCTCGTCGAACGTCGGATTGACGAACACCAGATCGCATTGCCGGCAGCGCACGATGCGCATGTGATCCTTCTCGAGCTCGAGCGTCTCCTCGGTGCTGCCGCACGTCGGACACGGACGTCGCGTCAGCAACTCCTCCGGAATCGTGCCGAAGCGCGCGACGAGGTCGTCGATCGGATGCGTCCGCTTCTCGATGAGACTCTTGTACGAGCTGCCCGGACGCAGCTTGCTGACGTCAACGGGCTGGTATTCAGAGACGCGTCTGTAGGGAATGTTCAATGAGTTTCAGATCCCACGGCGTGTCGACGTCGAGCGATTCTTCAGGCGTCATGACGAGCGGCCACGTTTCGTTGCCGTAGAGCGATCCGCCTTCGATCACGCGCGCGTGAACCGCGAGGACCGCGGGGCCATTGCGCGCGTAGAAGCGCGGCTTGTCCTGACGCCGCGTGGCGGTCGGTCCATCGAGAAACGGCTTGAGCAGTCCGTCATCGAGCCGCATGACCGACGTCGGATTGAACTGATGCGGCACTTCGACGACAGACACAACCGAATCGCCGCGCACTCGCTGCAGCCAGTCCACGGCCGTATCGATGTGCTCGGCACGCCGCAGCGGCGAGGTCGGCTGCAGCAGGACGAGAATGTCGGCGTTGAAGCCCTGCTCGCGCATTGCCGTGAGGGCATGCTGCAGCACCGGCAGCATCGGCGTGTCGTCTGCCGCAAGCGGCGACGGACGCAGCAGCACTTCGAGGCCCAGCGACTTCGCGCACGCCGCAATCCGCTCGTCATCGGTGCTGACGATCGTGTGCGTCAGTTTCGTGCTGGCCTTCGCCGCGTCGGCGGTGTAAGCGAGCAGCGGACGGCCACAGAGCGGCGCGAGGTTCTTGTTCGGAATGCCCTTGGACCCGCCACGCGCGGGGATGACCCCGAGTACGTTCATCAATACGACAAACGCTTCTGCACGCGCAGCGGCGCGTCGACCAGAATCTTCGCAATGCGCGCGCCGGCGCCGCCATCGCCATACAGATGGCTTGAGGGGTAGCGGCCGTGCGCGAGCTGCTTGTTGATCTCGGCGATGATCTCGCGGCGGTCGTACCCGGCATCGGTCAGATTCTCCGCGCGATCGCGCCCCTGCTGCCGCGTGCCGATGTTCACCGTGGGCACGCCGACAAACGCCCCCTCGCGCAGCGGCGCGGAGGAATTGCCGATGGCGCAGGCGCAGCTGAGCATCAGGCGCACGTAGGTCTCGATGGGGAAGTTCTTGTAGAAGCGGATGTACTCGGGCCGGTACTTCTCGCGGAACTTCCGCATGCCGCGCGAGATGTCCTCCGAACCCGCATCCGCGTTCGGCCACAGCATGATCGTCGGCATCTGCAGCTCGTGCAGCGCCATCAGCGTCTCGACGATCTGCTCTTCGCCCTGTCCGTACTCCGTCGTCACGGGATGCTGGCTGACGAGCAGGAACGGCTTGTCGAGCGTGATGTGCGCGCCGACGCCTTCGCATTCGAGCCAGTCGGGCGATTCGAGATGCCCGTTGCCGCGCGCGATCTCCGCGACAAGATCGATACGCGGACAGCCGACCACGTGCACCGCCGTCGGATCCTCGCCCATGCGGACGATCCGCTCCCCCGCCTTCTTGTTCGCCGGAAAATGCAGATGCGAGAGCTTCGTCACCGCGTGGCGGATGCTCTCGTCGATGGTGCCGCTGATCTCGCCGCCCATCGTGTGCGCGAGCGGGATGTTCATGTAGGCCGCCGCGACGGCCGTGGCCATCGTCTCGAAGCGATCGCCGACGCTGACGACGATGTCGGGCTTCAGCATGCCGAAGATCGTCGGCAGCTCGAGCAGGCCCAACCCCGTTGACTTCGCCATCGTCCCCGGCGTCTCGCCCTCGACGATCATCGTGACCTTCGCATCCGGCTCGAAGCCGTCCGCCTCGATCACGTCGACGACGGAGCCGAATCGATCGAGCAGCGCGGAGGCGCCGACGACGAGCTGCAGCTTGAGATCGGGATGCGCCCGCACCGCGCACATCACCGACTTGATGCTGCTGTAGTTGGCCCGTGAGCCAACGACGATGCAAATCTTTCTCATGCGACCTACCCGGCGCGCTGCCGCGCCGCGCGCTCCGCGTCAACGCGCGCACGCTTCTCCGCCAGCCGCCGGCCCTTCTCTGTTTCCCTTGCGGCGCGTTCGCGCGCCTTCGCCGCGCGCTGCTCCTCGCGCGCCCGCTCGTACTCGTCGCGCCGTGCTTCGCGCTCGCTGCGCCGGACTTCGGCCTTCCGCTGGCGCGACTCGCGCAGCTTCTGCAGCGAGCCACGCTCACGCTCGGACAGCACCCAGCCTTCGTATCGCTCCTCGTCTCGGAGACGCGCCGCGCGTCCGGCGAGCGATCGCCACAGCGACGCGAACGCCGGCGCACGCGGCGCCGCCGGCTGCAGCGTGGCCATCGCCTCGACCGACTCGACAAACAGTGGTGTTGCCGCGACGCTCAGACCGTTTGGACGCACGAACTCGCGCACGAACGGTTTCACACCATCAACGGACCGCGCGAGCGATGCGTCGAGCTTTGTCAGATGTTCGTCGAAGCTGCGTGCGACCTCGAGGAGTCCTCCGCCGGCATTCAACAGATAGTTGAAGTGCACGGTGCCGGTCTGGTTCGACTCCATCTCCGGCACGATGATCGTGTGCACGGGCCGGCCGACGATGCCGCCTTCGATGAATGCGCTCGTGTTGATGCCGACCACAGCAGCGCTGTGATAAAGCGAGTCGAAGTAGTCGGCGCGCGATTGCGCGTCGATGGGATTGCCGCCCCACAGCACGGCGTTCGATCCTGAAAGGTCCACGTCCTGCCACTCGGCGAGCCGCGATGGATGCGGACGCACGAGAATCGGTGCGTTGCGCAACCGCTCGGAGCCGCTGCTGCGCAGCGCCTGAATCCACTTCAGCACGAACTGCGCTTCGACCGGGCTCCCCTGGAAGAGCGCCGAACACACCCACAGCACGAAGGGCGGCGACGCCGCCAAGCCGATCTGCCTGCAGAACGTCCCGCGGTCGCGCGACGGCTCGCGATCGAACCACTGGTCGAAGCACTGCGCGCCGGTGACGACGATGCGATCGGCGGGCACGCCGTGCAGGGCGATCGCTTCCTGCTTCTGCGTCGGGTTCCAGACGAAGACTCAGCAGCACGATGTCGGGACTCTGCGATTCGAGGTACTCACGCAGGCGCGGATCGTCCGGCACCGCGCGCTCCACATTGCGCACGGCCGCCGATGCCAGCCGGCGCGACCAGCCGCCCGCGCGTCGAATCCAGCGCCCGAGCCGCACAAACGCCGTCGGCGTCCGGCCGCGCGCACGCTCGCGCAGCGTGTACGCCGTGTCGAACACCGGCTGCTGGTAGCGCAGATAGTCGAGCCCGAGCCGCAGCCGGTTCAGCACCCACGACCACTCATCGTCCGCGCGTGCAGGCGCTTCGCCGAAGGTGATCGAGGGAAACTCCGCCGCGAGCGTTTCGACCATCGCCAGGCCGCCGAGCGATTCGTCGCGCTCGACCGCGAGATGAATCGAATGGCCGCGCGCGGCAAGGCCGCGCAGCACCGACTCGAAGTTGCGGAAGTAGGTGTAGTGCCGCCCGAGAAAGAGGATTTTCACCGTTGTGGCGAGAAGGCGCGCGCGACGCGGCGCCAGTACGCCGCGATCCGCGCGTTGATCGCGCGCTTCCGTTTTTCCCGCTGCCATTCGGCGAGCCGGGACTCTGTGCGTCGCCGCTTCTCGTCGACCTCCTGCTGCCTGGCTGCGAGCTGTTCGGCGCGGGCGCGCGCCTTCGCCGCCTCACGCTCGGTACGCGCCGCTTCGTGGCGCAGCCGCCGCTCTTCGAGCAGTTGCGCCTTTTCGGCCGTCCGTTGCGCCTCGAGCGCCGCGATACGGATGTCACGCGTCTGCTGTTTCTCGCGGTAGCGGCGCTCGCGCGCCTCGTGTTCGGCAAATGTGCCGAACGCCCGCCGCGCCACGGGCGTCAGCGCCGCACGCAGGGGCGACCGCCACCACGGCGCGCGCGCGGGCGCCGGCTGAACCGCGGCAAGCTGCTCGATCGATTCAATGAATACGGTGGTGCCCGTGGTCTGCAGACCGTGCGGGCGCACGAACGTTTCGATGAAGGCACGATTCGCGTCTACCGCGTCATGACGCCCACGCACGGACGCCGCGAGCTGAGCGACGTGTTCGTCCAGGTCGCGAGAGGTTCGAAGGAGACCGCCGTCGATCAGATAGCGGAAATGCAGCGTCCCTTCCTGATTCTCCATAAACTCCGGCAGCAGGATCGTGTGCACGGCGCCTCCCACGATCCCGCCCCGTCCCATTCGAACGCGCGCTTCGGGTGCGGACGGATGAGGATGCCGGCGTCGCGAAGCTCCGGATGCACGGTCTCACGCGCCGCAGCGATCCACCGGCGAACGAACTCCGCTTCGTTTGGACTGCCTTCGAACAGCGCCGAGCAGACGTAGAGCACGTACGGACGGTTCGAATCGAGCCCGACCTTGCGGCAGAACTCGCCTCGATCGAGCGACGGCCGGCGGTCGAACCAGTGATCGAAGCATTGCGCCCCGGTGACCACGATGGACTGCGGCGGCGCGTCATGGAGCTCGACAGCCTCGCGCTGCTGCGTTTCGTTCCAGACAAAGATCCGGTCAGGGTGATCGCGAAGCACGCCTTTGCTCGAGAGATGATCCCAGCTGCCGACGCACAGGGCTGACGGGATGCCGCGCGCGCGCGCCGCGCGCAGCACATCGTGCTGGTCCGATCCGAGATCGACGAGCGGCGTCACCAGCACGACGTCGGGTTGCACGCCGTCACTCATGGTGACGGCCGCGGCAATCTCCGGATCCTCCGGAATGGCGCGTTCCACCATGCCCAGCACACGGCGCAGCAGCGCGCGCGCCGCGGGCCCGCGTTCGGCCAGTCGGGCGACGCGCGCCGGCACGCGCGCCCGTGCGCGGCTCGCGAGGATCGGCGTCGCCCGGTACCGCGGCTCGAGGAACCGCAGGTAGTCGCGGCCAAGCCGCGTCATCACCCTGAGATCGAGCCAGGGGTCATCGAGTGATCGGCGCGCATAGCCGACCGTGACGTTCGGCGATTCCGCGGCGAGTGCCGTCGCCGCGGCGGTCCATTGCGGGACGGGATCGGGGTCGTGCTCCGCGAGAATGTGCACGAGGTGGCCTTGCGAGGCGAGCCCGCGGATCACCGATTCGAAGATGCGCACGTACCAGCAGTTGCGCATCGAGAAGAGAATCCGCAGCCGGCGGCGGGGCACGTCACCCATGCGCGTCGTGGCTGTCCGCGCCTGCCTCGGCGTCGCGCCGGAGGAACACGCCCACGTGATAGCGCGCGTGGCGAGCTCGCCGCAGCGCGCGCGCAGGAAGCGATGCCATCCATCGCGTGCCGCGGCGTGATCCGCGACGCAGTTTGCCTCCCACCACACGGACCGCCCGGACGGCGAGCAGCGCCGGCCGAACGACAACGCGCTTGACGGCAATGCGTATGGTCCGCTCGACACGATCCCAGATCCGCCGGCCGAGGCCTCCCTTTTCGGCGATCGATGCCCAGGACAACGTCACGGCCAGCGGCCACGCCGCGATCCGCATCAACCCCGTGCCGGCGGTTTCAACAACGGGGCGTGGCTCGAGACGCGCCGCCTGCTCGATCGCGTCCGCCAGAATCGGCGTGCACGGCGCGTCGAGACCGTGCGGCCTGATGAAGCGGCCGACGAAGCTCGCCGTCTGCACGCGCGTCACCTCCGGCGTGCGCAGCACCTCGCCGAGCTGGGGCACGTGTTCCGCGATCGTATGGGCGACGCGCAGAAAGCCGCCGTTCTCCGGAAGCAGATAGTGGAAGTGCACGGTGCCTTCCTGCGTGGCGGCAAATTCCGGCGCCAGCATCGACAGCACCGGCCGGCCAAGGATGGCCGCCTCGATCATCGCGCTCGTGTTCACGCCGACGACGGCGGCGCTGTAGAACAACGAGTCGAACAGGCTGTTGCGCGCCTCTTCGGCTGACGGCGTGTAGCGCTGGCGCGGCCACACGCTCACCGGGCCGAGATCCGAAAAGTCCGCGGCTTCCCACGCCTCGCAATTGAAGGGATGCGGCCTGACGAGAATCGCCGCGTCGCGCAGCATCGGGTCGGCGCTCTCGCGCAGCGCGGCGATCCAGCGGCGGACAAACGGCGCCTCGACCTCGGAGCGCGCGATGAACACCGACGACCCGGTGTAGAGCACGATCGGCCGATCCGACGGCAGATGCACCATCCGGCAGAAGGCCTCGCGCGACTGGCTTGGCTGGTGATCGAACCATCGATCGAACAACTGCGCGCCGGTCACCATCACGCGCGCCGCATCCACGCCGTGATAGGTGACAGCTTCCGCCTTCTGGTACTCGTTCCAGACGGTGACGGCGTCCGGCTGCACGCGCATGTGGCCCTTGTTGGTCAGGTTGTCCCAGCTGGCGATGCCCGCGACCGCAGGGATGCGCATGGCCTGGGCGGCGCGAACCAGATCCACCTGATCGGACGCGGCATCGACCAATGGCGAGACGATGATCACGTCCGGCGCGTGCGCGCGCAGGAAGTCGACGAGCCGGCGGCTCACCGGAATCGCGCGCTCGCAGCCGCGCAGCACGGCGTAGAAGCGGTTCAGGCCGGCATCGCCGAGCGAGCGGATGCGATCCAGCCCGTGCAGCCAGCCTGGAAGCACCTTGCGCTTCATGCGCGCGCGCAGCGCGGGCGCTTCGGCGAGACGCGGATGGAGATAGCGCACGAAGTCGAACGTGCCTCGCACCGCGCGCGCCATCGGCGTCCATCGATCGGTGCGCTTGGGGATGACGCCGATCACCTCGATGCCCTCGTCGCCCGACAAGCCGTCGAGCCGCGCGGCCTTGCGCTCGCGCAGCCAGTTGACGGCAACGCTGACGTGATGGCCGCGCTCCGCCAGCAGGCGCATCGTCGAGTCGTAGTAGCGCAGGTATTCAGGCGAGGCGAGCGCGAACATGATCTGCAGGGGCGTCGCGCCGCGCGGCGTCCGCTTGTCGCCGCGCTTCCGGCGCGCGGCCGCGGCGGACAACAGCGCCAGCGGCAGCATCGCCCGGCGCAGCAGCGCGGCCGCCAGCGTGCCACGGCGCGGCGCCGGCGCGGGCTCCGCGGCAAACCGCTCGAGCGCGTCGACGAAACGGCCAGCGGCCGGCACATCGAAGCCGTACGGCCGCACAAACGATTCCACGAACGCCCGCGCTTTCTCGTCGCGGGCCGGCACGCGCCGCACGGCCTGCGCGATCTGCGCGAGGTGCTCGTCGATCGACGCGGCGGTCGTCAGCAGGCCGCCATTGACGTTCTTCAGATGCTGGAAGTGCAGCGTGCCTTCCTGCTGGCCGGCGAATTCGTCCGCGATCACGGTATAGACAGGACGGCCGACGATCCCGGATTCGATGAGCGCGCTCGTATTCACGCCGACGACCGCGACGCTGTAGAACATCGAGTCGAAGTAGTCGGCTCTCGCTTCGCTGTCGACGGGGTTGGCGCCGCCGCGCGGCCAGACGCCGACCGCTTCGTACGACGATGGATCGAAGTCGTTCCACTGCTCGGCATTCTGCGGGTGCGGGCGAATGAGAATGGCCGCGTGCCGCAGCACCGGATCGGAGGCGCCGCGAATCGCCTCGATCCAGCGGCGCACGAACGGCACCTCGTGCGGCGTGATGAAGGGCGACGAGCAGAGGTAGAGGAGCAGCGGCCGATCGCTTGGCACACCAACCTTCGCGCAGAATGCCTCCCGCGACAGCGTCGGCTTCTGCACGAACCAATGATCGTAGGCCTGCGCGCCCGTGACGGTGACGCGCTCGGGCGGAATGCCGTGGAGCTCCCGCGCCTCGACGCGCTGCGCTTCGTTCCACACGAGCACGCGCGCGCGCAGGAATGCCTCGATGCGATGACCGTGCGGTGTGGCGCGCTCGAGGCCGCGAACCGCCGCGCGCATTGCGCCGAGCACGGGTCGCGACTTCGCAACCGCTGACCGCGTCACGCGGGCGGCGAGCGTCGGCGCCTGTGATGCGCCGCGCGCGCGAAGGCTCGGCGAATGGTCGTAGCGCGCGTCGAGATAGCGCCAGTAATCGAGCGTAAGCCTGAGCTGGGTGGCCAGCGGCTGCCAGCGCGAATCCTTCCGCGACGGTGCGTAGCTGTAGCGAATCCGCTCCGGGTAATCGCGAAGCAGCAGGTCGAGTGTCCTGGCCCCCCCCACGCTGTCCTTGCGGTCGGCGACCAGGTGCAGATCGTGACCGTGCTCGGCGAGCAGCCGAAGGGCGGGCTCGAAATTGCGCAGGAAGCCGAAACTCCCGACAGAAAACAGAATCTTCATGGACAGAGCTTCGCCCTCTCGCCTACAAAAATGGCCGCGGCGAAGCCGACACCGCTGGATTCACGGAAGTGCGCTTTCGCAACCACACCTCGTCAGGGTAAACGCTGATTGCTCAGCGTGATGGAACAGCCCGTATTCGACGTACGTGCCCCGGAAAAGGAGGTGGGCTATGAACCAAAAACCCGACTGAGTGTGGTGGTGCCAAGCGCGCCTAAGCTCTGAATATTAAGGGATTTGGACCGATCCGGTCAACGCCGGACGGGACCTTTTCGGCACATTTTCGCCCTGCCTCAGGCCAGTACTGTTTCCTCGACTTCGCTGCGCCAGTTGAAGAACAGCAGGCCCCCCGAGAGCAGGACGATTGAAGTCACCGATGCCACCGCGAACCGCATCGGGTCCGGCGGGTTCGTCTTGAAAAATCCGTACTTGAATGCGTCGACGAACGACGCCAGCGGATTAAGGATGAGCCACTTCTGATACTTCAGCGGCACCTGTGAGCTCGGATACAGCACCGGCGTCAACAGGAACAGGATCGTGGTCACGTTGCCGATGACAAAGCGCGCGTCGCGTGCGGTTTCGCCCCACACCGCCGTGAACATGCTAATTCCGAGCACGAGCGTCGTAATCATCACCAGTGCCGCCACCGACCACAACGTGTGGGCACCGAATGCGAGGTACGGCGCGTGGTCGCGGGTCCAGTAGTACCCGATGACCAGCAGCGTCGCGGCGAAGTTGATGAGGAAGTTGAACACCGCCGGCGTCATCGTCGCGATCGGCAGGATCACGCGCGGGACGTAGACACGATCGATCACTTTGCGGTGCATCTCGAGTCCTCGTGTGGACCACATGAGCGCACTGGCGAAGTAGTCCCATGCGAGGTTGCCGATCATGAGGAACAGGAAATACGGGATCCCTTCGGAGTTGACGCCGATGAGCGCACCGAAGACGAAGACGTTGAGCAGGATCGGAAAGAGCGGCGTCACGACGACCCAGACCCACCCCAGCATTGTTCGGGCGTACAGCTTCCTGAAGGACTTCGCGCCGAGGAAATTGATGAATCGCCGATAGTGCCACACCTCGATGAAGGTGGCGACAATGCCGGGACGCTTCGGTTCGTTCAACCACTTCGAAAGCGGCACCGTGACCGTGCGCACGCGATGCGGACGTTCTGGAGCGGCAGCCCGGCCGCCAAATCGGAGTGCGATGGCCTCGAGCTGTCCGGCCTCGTCGCGGCGAAGGTCAATCTCGGGAATGACGTACAGCGCAACGAACAGCAGCGTTCGATAGGCCCACACCGCTCGCGCGGGCGGTCCGGGCAGGCGGTCGCGCACGCGGCGCGCAGCGGCGGCGAACCTGACGCGCAGCGCCGCGGTATCGAGGCTCGGCGTCGGCACACGAATGCCGATGGCAGCCGGCCGGTCATCTTCGTCCCGTCTCAGCTCAATGCGCGGCAGGATCGATGCCGACGGCAGGCGCCGGCGGATGCCGTCGTACGCCGCGCGCAGCGGAGTCCGCAGATCGATCTCCGGCACCCGCACGCGCAGCGCGATTGGCCGCCCGTCGGCGTCGCGGTCAAGGTCGAACAGCTTCATGACGACCGGCGGTCACTTCGTCTTCCCGAGGTATTTCAGCAGGTCGCTGCCGCTGTCGAGAATCATGATCGTGTTCGCGTCGAGCGATCGCTCGTAGATATCGAGGGACTTGACGAACGTATAGAAGTCCGGATCGCGGCCGTTGGCTTCGCCGTAAATCCTCGTGGCCTCGGCGTCCGCCTTGCCGCGCATCGTCTCCGCGGATCGATACGCTTCGGACTGGATTTTCGCGAGGTCGCGATCGCGTTCGCCGCTGATGCGCGCCGCTTCTCCCTGGCCTTCAGAGACAAACTGCTGCGCGATCTGCTGGCGTTCCGCGATCATCCGCGCATACACCTCCTTCTGCACGTCCTCGACGTAGGTCATTCGCCGGAACCGTACGTCGAGCACGGAGATGCCGAGATCGGCGGCGCGGCCGCTGGCGCGCGCAAGCACCTCGAGCTCCAGGTTGCGCCGCCCCTTCTCGAGCGACTGCAGGATCACGCTTTCGCCTTCCGTCTGGATGGCGACGTCCTGCCGATTTCTGTTCGTCGTTCGCACCAGATCGATCAGGTTGTAGCGCGCGACCGCCGAGCGGATCTCACCATCGAGGATGTCGGCGAGGCGCGCCTGACCGCCAGATTGATCCTGAACGCGCTGGAAGAACTTCAGCGGGTCGGCAATCCGCCAGAGCGCGAAGGCGGTGACGTTGATGTACCGCTTGTCCTTGGTCGGCACCTGCGTCGGCTGACTCTGATATTCGAGCGCGCGCTTGTCGAAGGTGTTTTCCGACTGGATGATCGGGAGATCGAAGTACAACCCCGGCGTCGTGATCGGCGCACGGACCGGCTCGCCGAACTGCGTGATGATCACCTGGTCGGGTTCGTTCAGGTAGTGAATCCCGTCCTGGATGATGTAGATGACCGCGACGACCGCGGCAACCTGCAGGGCCAGGAGAAGCAGTCGGCGTCTCATTTGCCGCCTGCCTTTCCCGCCGCAAGCGCCTGCGTCAGGCGATCGAGCGGCAGCAGCGGCACGACGCTCTTTGCATCCTTGTCGATGATCACCTTGCCGCCAACCCTCGGCAGCACGCGGTTCATCGTCTCCAGATACAGGCGGCGGCGCGTGATCTCGGGCGCTTTCCGGTACGCCGCCTGCTGCTCGTCGAACCGCGCGGCATCACCGGAGGCACGGTTGACGCGATCCAGCGCGTACGCATCGGCTGAGAGAATCGCCTGC
>QHWQ01000137.1 GCA_003222635.1 Acidobacteriota bacterium
CGGAGTAGCCCACTGCGGACGCGAGGGCGTGCAGCGTCAACGGCTCGGCATGGTGTTCATCGATGAACGTCGCCGCCTGCCGGACGAGCGGCGATGCCACCAGATCACCATGCGCCACTTCTACCGCACGGACGACGAGCTCCTCGCGAAACCAAGCGAGTACGTCGCGACTGGACATCACGCCGGACGTGTCGGCTGCGGGCCAGCGGTCGCTGGTCACGTCCAGGTCAATCGCGGTGGCGTATGCCACCGACAGCCGACGAATCTCCGGGTGCGTAGCATGTCTTTGAGCGACACCATCTGCCACGGTGAAGACTCGCAGCGAGAGCACCTTCCTACCGGAGCAAGTGGGGTACCGGCAAATCCACGATCGACTCACGCATCCGCTGCTCGCGCGAGCGAAACGCTCCTCGAAAGAAACAGGTGTCAGACGAAACCGATACGGGAATGCGCTAATCGGAACAGCAATGTGAGAAAACGCAATGACGCGAGGAGCTGTTCTTGCTGCGATCAGCCGAAGGGGGTTGCCGATGACATCACATCGATCACACACTTTCGCGACACTGTCAGCGTTGGTGCTGCTGGCGCTCATGCCGAACGCGAGCGCTCAGAGCTCATTCGAGACGACTCCGACAACGTTTAGCGGACAGGCGGCGGCGGTGAAGGGAACAATCCTCGGGGTACCGATCACAGTGGTCGACACCGGACCGGTCGACGTTGGCGGGGGCGCCCTCGAGGCGCACCTGTTGTGTTATCCGGACGGGCCGGATTGCCTGGTCGGTCTTCCCGACCTGACGAACGGCGCTGTCGGCGCCGAGGTGCTCAACGCCACTGTCGTTGCACAGGGGAATCGGAGCCGCGCGACGGCATCGGCCGCTGAACTCCGTCTCAATGTCGCGAACCAGCGCATCAGCGCGACGTTGCTATAGGCGCGAGCGGGCGCGCAGTGTTCCAGCGGAACGGCGTTCGTTCGCGGTGACGTAACAATTGTCGGCGTTGTCATCAACGATCAGGCGATTACGGTGAGCGGCGACGTCAACCAGCAAATCGCCCTGCCGGGTGGCGGCGTCGTGGTGATCAACGAGCAGATAGCCAGCATGCGTGCCGGGAACGGGATATCACGGCCAGCGCGCTGCACATCGTGGTCCCCGGCCCGCTGCCCGGAACGGATACCGACGTTGTCATCGCCGAGGCTCACGCCGACATCCACTGCGGCCAACCCTTCTGCCCACAAGACAAGGATTTCGTGACGGGAGGTGGACGGCTCGTCAATCCTGCGAGAAACGTCGCCGTGGCAGGCGGCATCAAGAACGGCGCCTTCTGGGGGCATCTGATGTACATCAATCATCAGACACGCGTGAAAGCGAACGGAACGGAGGTAACCGCCTACGTTGTGACCGGATCCACGACGCGACACATCGAAGGCATGGCGGAGATCAACGGGCAACCGGGGACCTATCAGGCGGATCTTGATGACCAGGGCGAGCCCGGGGTGGCGGACAGGATCACACTGACGCTGAGCAGCGGCGAGGTGGCGAGTGGCACGCTGGACGGTGCGGCAACATCCAGCTTCACACGTGCAAGTAAACGGATCTATCCGCGCGAGGAGGCGCTGCGCGCGCCTCCTCGAATAGAGATGCCTCAACGACGCTAGCTGCTGGTGCAGCTCACGTCGCGGCCCGCAACGGCACCATTCGTCGTCGGCTCGCTGAATGTGCATTGCACCGTGAGGACGACTGTACCGGCTGGCTGCTCCACTGTAATCGTGGCGGTCGTAAATGAGAGGTCGGTGATGGTCTGCGTCCAGTTCGGGTTCGGACAGCCGGGCGCGCCGGGAATGGGGCTGACCGGTGGTTCGGTCGTCACGTTGAACGCCACGTTGCCGTTCTTGATCTCGCCAGCGGGAATCGACTGGCTTCCCGAAACGGTCACTTCGGCTGGATTCTGACCCGGAGCCTGATTGCCGCCCTGGTTCGTGCATGTCGACGTGGCGGCTGCCGTGGCAGACAGCGTCACCAGCAGATCCTCGTTTCCCAGACCGGCAAGCGATCCTGCCGCGTTGAGCGTCAGACCCTTGTCCACGAAATTTGGTTCCGAGTTCGCACCGCCTTTCAAGTGCACGCTTGACGCGAAGGTCGTCATCGAGGCGGTGAGCGCCAGGGCCAGCATTGCGATCGTCGTACGTCGTAGCATAGTTTGACTCTTCTTTCTCTCGCCGTGTGTTCGTCGGCGGCCAGACGGTTAGTGCCCCCCAGCACCAAGGGAATGACCCCCGGCGCGAAGCTACACATGTACGTTCGCCGCCGGTGCTGACGGAAGATGCGATTGGACGACGTGCCCCCGAAATCGGCGCCAGGGACTGAAAGGACCTAACACGCCTCACGACGGACTAGTCGATGCGAGTGCTCCGTCGCGATGTTTTATTTAGAAGGACCGAGTCTGTTTCGCGCCTCGAAGCGCAAGACGTCCACCACGGCGATGCGATACAAGCGACTGCTGACTCTCCACACAGGCAGCACGTTCGCATCGATGAACTTGTAGACGGTCTTGCGACCGAGCTGCCAGCGGCGGCACAGCTGGGCAATGGTCAGCCAGGCGGGATCGACCGATATCGAGTCGGACCGCTCCGATTGTCGTCTGTCGCGCGGTGATTGTCGTCGGTGTTGCACAGTGTGCGCTTAAGATCGCAGTTGTCGCCGAGAGGCGTAAGGTTCCGATCATATCCATTTTGACGCGCAGCGCTCAAGCATCTCGTCCACCTCCGCATTGAAGATCAAACTGATCAATCGCCTGAGCCGGTTGGCCGGACGCACGGGTTTGCACAGACACTAGGGCGCCGCGGTTTACGCAGGCGAGGCGGAGGCTGTCGAGTTGCCGCACCCCCACGACCTTCCAGCCGTCAGCCGCTCTTCCAACTGCTGGTGCGATGCCGCTTCAAGACATCCGCAACGACATCGGGTAGAACGAGAGCGCGACGGCTCCGTTCAGATTTCGGCTCCACGAACCGAACCTCGCCGCGTATTCGTTGAACAGCGCGTCGAACGTGGAGTTGCCTCTGCTCCAAGTCCACATCAGCCCACCGCAGGCCGATTGCTTCGCCCAGGCGTAGTATCCGGCAGCACGTTCATAGAGCATCGTGTTCGGCTTGCCGCCGGCGCATCGTGAACGGGGCGTGCCGTTCAGATCGAGGAATACGGCGCGCTTGAACATGATGCCGTTCCGCGAAGTCAGTGCTTCGTCGTGGTCCCCTCGGAGAAGGTTGTCCACGTCTTGCCGTCCTGCGACAACGCGAACTTGAACGCGAACTGCGAGGGCGACAGAACCTTGATCGTCTGGCGTGCGTCCATGTATCGCTCTCGACGGTGCCGGTCGAGGAGGCGTGGATGCCCGCGCTGGTATCGACCTCATGGGTGTCGACCTTCCGCATTGGGTCGTAACCCATGATTTCGATCTGACTGCTCGGGCCGAATGGGGTCATGGATTCGGCTCGGTTCACCAGGAAGTAGCAGCCGTTCATCCACTCGGCGTGATCCTTCGAGGTGAACTCGCCAGTGTGACGCGAGTCTACGTGGGTCAGCCCCAAAACACCAGATGCCCGCGCTGCTCCAGCGCCGCCGCGACAGATTTCTCTGCCGCCTCCGCTTCCTTGCGCGTCGAGAAGGGACCGATGCCCTTCATCAGATCGTGACGGAGCTTGATCCCGTATTTGTGCGGCTTGCCTGCCGCGAGCGTGCCGCCTGCTTTGTGTTGGGCGAAGCGGCGTTCAGGCGTGTGGGCAGTCTGCCCCACGTAGACCGGCGCGAGGGCACACGGCTGCTTCGTGCAGGCGCGGGAGAGTTCGATGATGTAGATGGAGTAGCTCCGGGCAACGGATCGGCGGTGTCTCGTCGGCATCGACGGCGTGGACTATCGGCCAGAGTCGGAAAACAGAGAAGGCCGGGATTGCTCCCGGTCTTCTCTATGAATCGACCGCGCTCACCCCTTCGTCTGTCTCGCGATCACGTTGTCTTTGATCTTGTCGTAGGTTGCCTGCGGGAGGATCTTCTTTGCGACGAGTTGATCCTTCCGTGCGTATGGTCTGCCGTCGATGATCTTCTGCGCGTAGGCGTCACCGATTCCAGGGAGTGTCATCAGCTCCGCTTTCGACGCGGCGTTCAAGTCGATGAGCGCATTCGTTTGGGCAGCGGGTTTCGCGGTGGTGGTTTTCGCTGTCGTTGGTGCTTGCGCTTTCGGCGTGGACTTCGTTTTCGTTTGAGCGCCGAGCGGCAGGGCGATGCACAGCAGAACTATGAGAATGACTCCGAAAATGCGGTTGTGTTTCATGGGTCCTCCGAAAGTTCGATGGTAGAGAGAAGTTCGGCGGTTGGCAACCTAACTCGGAGCTGAAAATCTGCGTGGTTCGACTGCAGAGTTGGCTCTGTTGGGTTCGACCACCGTGGGCGTTGTTCTCAGGGACGATGCGTTACTTCTACGCGAGAGCCATCGGGAATTGATGGATATTGTGGAAAGGGTGACCGCCGAGCGGCTCGACGAGCGGCTGGTCGGTGAAGGCACGACGACCTACAGCATCTACGCGACGCCGCACGGCATCATCGAGCACGACCTGTATCATGCGGGTCAGATTGCGATCCTGAAGCGCGCCTCGGCGCGCGCCGTTTCAAGCCGAATGTTCGCGGTATGACCGATCAACTCGTCACAGACCAAATCGCCTATTACCGCGCTCGCGCCGCCGAATACGACGAGTGGTTCCTGCGGCAGGGACGCTATGACCGTGGACCGGAACATCGCCGCGAGTGGTTCGCTGAAGTTGAGTCCATCCGCGCCGCACTCTGCGCCCACACTCCCTTCGGGTCCGTCCTCGAGCCCGGCGTGCGGCACGGGACTGTGGACGGAGCCCAGCGCATCAGCGCGCCGCACGTGCGCTACGTCACCGCCGACATCTCCTCCTGGACGACGGAAGAGACCTTCGATCTGATCTTCTTTTCTTTCTGGCTCTCTCATGTCCCCATTGCCAGACTCGAGCCGTTCTGGAGCTCGCTCCGATCTTTGCTGAGACCACACGGTCGCGTGTTCTTTGTCGATAGTCTGCTCGAGCAGGAATCGACGGCGAAAGATCATGGGCAGCTGGATCGATCCGGCATCGTCAGACGTCGGCTCAATGACGGGCGCGAGTTCGATATCGTGAAGGTGTTCCACGATCCGACTGCGCTGACTGACCGGTTGTGTCTCGATTGCGAAGAAATCCATGACGCACAGCAGTGTCCTGTCTGTGCGTCCGAGACGTTCGCCTATCTCAGCCGGTGGGTACCCGCGCCAGAACGACGCGCGAAACCTCGCCCATCCTCTTCACCGCCGTTGCCGCTCCCGAGCCGGGGCAAGATGGTGGGACTTGGGATTGCGAGTTTAGGGATTTACGGCCTGGCGCAATGGCTCGCCAGGGGCCGCAGGCTGATCGAGAAAGCGACAGACAAACAACTTTCCGGCGACCTGCGCTGACGGTCGCGACAAGGGCCAGGATTGCTCCTGGCCCTGATCCGTTGCGTTGACGTGCGAGCGGTTTACCAGCGCGACTCGCTGCGCTTGCGGCCACCGCCGCCGCCACCCGAATAGCCGCCGCCACCGGAGTAGCCGCCGCTGCGCTGCACCTGCGGCTTCGCCTCGTTGACGGTCAGACGACGGCCCTCGAGCTCGTGCTGATCGAGCGCCGCGCACGCGGCGCGGCCCTGGTCGCCGTCCGTCATCTCGACGAACGCGAAGCCGCGTGAGCGGCCCGTGGCGTGATCACGAACGAGCTTGACCGAATCGACCTGCCCCAGTGGGGCGAACAGCTGCTCGAGCTGCGCTTCTTCGGTATTGAACGACAGATTTCCTACGTAGATTCTCATTGCACATTCCCGTGAAAGGTTGGAGACGGCGGCTTGATGACTTCTGGAGCGTGCAACGACGAAACTGACGCAGGCAGAACAAACGCGGCGGGACCAACGGTTGACGAGATCAGTATACCAGCCGTACCTAGAGCTGCCAGAGGCTCTGGCGCTGCGGGAGCGGCTCGGCACCGTCAGCGCGCGCAACGCGGCCGGCCGCGACCTCCATTTGCGCCATGGTCGCCACGCTGTGATCGCCGTCGAGACGCGGCGTGCAGCCGGCAAGCAGCTGTTTGGCGCGCAGCGCCGCCACGGTGACGAACTCGTACGCGTTCGAAGAGGCGGGACGAGGTACCATCGCGAGTTCCTCCAGGCTATGGTGAGGAACCCGCGTCACGCGGGATGCTCAGAACAGCTCGGTTACCTTAGCACAGGACTGACCATCGCTGTTGCAGTCTGACTGAACTATCATGCGCGTCCAACGCGCATGCGTACGGTCCCCATCGTCCCCGTCGCGCTTCTCGTGCTCTTCTGCGTGATCGGGCCGATCGCCGCACAGGCCGGCCAGAACGATTCCAGGACGGTTCGCGCCGAGCGGCGGCTCCCGGCCGTGCGTGCCAGCGCTCCGATCAAGATCGACGGCGCACTCGATGAAGCCGACTGGGATCGCGCGCCGGTCGCGCGCGGTTTCATCCAGAGCGATCCGCACGAAGGCGAGCCGGCCACGCACGACACCGACGTGCGCGTCCTCTACGACGCGAACAACATCTACGTCGGCGTCTTCGCCCACGATCCCGATCCGCGCCTGATTCTGACGAGCGAGCTCTCGAAAGACTTCAACCGCGAGTCCGGCGACGATTTCGAGATCGTCCTCGACACGTTCCACGACGAGCGCAACGGCTATGTCTTCGCGACCAACGCGCACGGCGCCAAATGGGACGCGCAGATGATCAACGAAGGGCTCGAGGTCAACGAGAACTGGGATGCGCTGTGGGACGTCGCGACGCGCATCACGGACACGGGCTGGTACGCGGAGATCGTGATCCCGTTCCGCACGCTTCGCTTCCGCGGCAGCGACGAGCAGACCTGGGGGATCAACTTCCAGCGCCGCATCCGCCGCCTCAACGAAGACAGCTTCTGGACGCCGTTGCCGCGCATCTACGAT
This sequence comes from Acidobacteriota bacterium, assembly GCA_003222635.1. Classification (GTDB taxonomy): domain Bacteria; phylum Acidobacteriota; class Vicinamibacteria; order Vicinamibacterales; family UBA2999; genus Gp6-AA40. The sequence continues at coordinate 7,030 of QHWQ01000137.1, forward strand.
CTGGACCGCGTCTCGCTGGCGGGAACGCTCGAGGGGCTGCAGGGCGTGCGGCCCGGCAACGATCTGCGCGTCAAGCCGTACGTCCTCGGCAGCGCCGGCACCTCGTCGCGCGTCGACGTCGGCACCGATGCGCAGGCCGGCCTCGACGTGAAGTACGGCGTGACGAGCGGCCTGACGTGGGACTTCACGGTGAACACCGACTTCTCGCAGGTGGAAGCCGACGAGCAGCAGGTGAACCTCACGCGCTTCAGCCTGTTCTTCCCCGAGAAGCGCGATTTCTTCCTCGAGAACTCCGGCATCTTCCAGTTCGGCCAGGGGCGCGGCGTCGTCTTCGGCGGCGGAGGGCTGACGAGCGGACGGCAGACGGATGCGATCCTCTTCTTCAGCCGGCGCATTGGATTGTCCGACGGCGGCGAGTCGATTCCGATCGGGGGCGGAACGCGCCTGACGGGACGCTTCGGCAACTACAGCATCGGCGTCCTCAATCTCCAGCAACGCGAAGGGACGACGACGTCGGGAACCAACTTCACGGCGCTCAGGCTTCGGCGGAACGTGCTGGCCAATTCAGACGTCGGCGTCATCCTGCTGAACAAGAATGAGAACGGTCCCCTCTTCAATCGCGCCGTCGGAGCCGATGCGAACTTCCGCTTCTTCAACAGCCTCGACGTCAACGCCTCGGCCGCACGAACGATGTCGCCGACCTCCGCTGTCGCCGGCAGCGGCAGCGAATCGATGGGGAACGCCAGCTTCCATTACCGCGACAGGCGCTGGGAACTGCAAAGCACCTACGTCAGAATCGGCGATCGATTCAACGACGAGATGGGCTTCGTGCCGCGCACGGGCATCTGGAAATTCGACAGCACCTACGGCGCGCGCTTCCGGCCGCCGCGCCTGTCGAAGTGGCTGCGCGAGATCTTCCCGCATCTCGGCGTCACCAACGTGTCGTGGCTGAACACCGGCGAGCTGCAGTCGCGCCTCATCGGCATCCACACGAGCATCAACCTGCAGGACGGCAGCGGCGGCGAGCTGGGCGTCGATCCGACGAGCGAGAACCTGATCATCCCGTTCCGGATCAACCGGCGCCGCGGGATCACCATTCCCATCGGGCGCTATGACTTCAACGACTGGCACGCGACGTGGCGCACGAATGCCTCCGCCCCGTTCTCGGTGAACGGCCGCGTCGATGTCGGAGATTTCTACGACGGGCACAAGCAATCCTACGCAGGCGGGGCCGCGCTGCGGCTGGCCGGCCGGTTGAACGCCTCGATCACCGAGTCGCGCAACCAGATTCAGCTCGGCGAGGGGAGCTACACGACGGATCTCATCAGCGCGCGCATCGAATACGGCTTTTCGACCATTGCGTTCGCCAACGCGCTGATCCAGTACAACACCGACGCGCAGGAGTGGACCTCGAACCTGCGGTTCAACATCATTCACCACCGCCTCAGCGACTTCTTTCTCGTCTTCAACGAGCGGCGCGACTCCACGACGGGCGGCCTGCTTGACCGGGCGCTCGTGGCGAAGGTGACACAGATGGTGGCGTTCTAGCCACGTACCACGACCACCTCGCGTATCTGGTTCGCGGCATCACTCGCGACGGTGCCTCGAGAACGGGCGCCAGCCAGGATTTCGCGTTGAGCAGATAAAGATAGATAATCGCCTCGCAACCGCCAGGAGTCTGCCATGCGCATGAAGCTGTTCGTCGCGGCCCTCACCCTCGGCTTGCTCGGCGCGTTTCACCCGCTGGTATCCGGACAACAGGCCGGCCGCGGAGGCGGCGGCAACGCCGCGCCGGTGCCCACCCTCTCCACCGACAAGACGATGTTCTGGAGCGCCGCCGACATCCAGGCGCGGTGGAAGGAGAACGAGGCGCTCAAGCGCATCAACTCGCGCATCTTCAACGGGCCGACCAACATCAGCGCGAACGTCCGCATCGTCCTGCCGAACGATCCGCCGCAGACGCACGAGACGACCGCGGATCTCTGGATCGTCACGGAGGGGACCGCGACGGCGAGAACCGACGGCCTGATGATCCAGTCGAACGGCAAACCGGACATCAGGAATCCCGTCGAGCGGCCGGTGAAAGCAGGCGACGTGCTCTATGTGCCGCCCGGCGTCCCGCATCACTTCACCAACGTGCAGGGATTCCGCGGCTGGTTGATCCGCTTCGACACGCTCGGCCTGGTGCGCACCAAACCGCTGACGGCACAGCTCCCGCAGCCGACGCTCGCCACCGACAAGACGATGTTCTGGAGTGCGGCGGATATCGAGGGGCGCTGGAAGGAGAACGAGGCGCGGAAGCGCAACAACTCCCGCATCTTCGATGGGCCCGCGAACATCAGCGCCAACGTCCGCATCGTGCTGCCGGGCGACGAGCCGCTCACGCACGTCGACACCGCGGACCTGTGGCTCGTGACGGCGGGCGAAGCGGTCGCACGAACGGACGGTCAGCTGGCCCCGGGCGGTAAATCGATCGTCAACGGCATGTCGCGTCCGGTGCACCCGGGCGACGTGCTCTACGTGCCGCCCGGCGTCCCGCATCATTTCACCGACGTGAAGGGATTCCGCGCGTGGCTGATTCGCTTCGACGTGGAGGGATGGCGGCAGATCATCGCGGCGCCGGCCGGGCAATAGTGTGAAGCGGAGCTAGCTCATTAGCGGGCGCCGCGCGGGTGTGCGTATTATGCGGGCGTGACTTCCACGAGCATCGCGCGCCGCTACTACCGGTTTTTCAACGAGCGGCGCGACTCCACGACGGGCGGCCTGCTTGACCGGGCGCTCGTGGCGAAGGTGACACAGATGGTGGCGTTCTAGCCACGTACCACGACCACCTCGCGTATCTGGTTCGCGGCATCACTCGCGACGGCGCCTCGAGAACGGGCGCCAGCCAGGATTTCGCGTTGAGCAGATAAAGATAGATAATCGCCTCGCAACCGCCAGGAGTCTGCCATGCGCATGAAGCTGTTCGTCGCGGCCCTCACCCTCGGCTTGCTCGGCGCGTTTCACCCGCTGGTATCCGGACAACAGGCCGGCCGCGGAGGCGGCGGCAACGCCGCGCCGGTGCCCTTTCTAAAACGGCTATCTGTGCCTTCGCCGGGTCAACGGATCCGACGTGTCGCGCGTCCTCTTTCAGGCAACGACCCCAGCCTCGGCATTTCAATTGCAGACTCGACTATTAGCCGGAGGCCTAAAACCTCAAGGGGTGACCCAATGGTCGAGACGTTCTGCAAGAGCGGTGAAAGTGAGGCAATCAAGGGCGCGGTGCACGCCCTCGGCGGCGTTCTCATGGCATCCATGGCGGTGTACAACATCGCGGCGTTTTGCTATCGCCGCGAGCGGCATCTCTGTATCAATTCGATCGTCTACACGCTCGCGGTTGTCTGGGAAATCAAGCAGACCGTTCACCATCTGGAGCGCTGCGACCCGGCCGCACTCGAAAACATCCAGGCGGCTTAAGATCGAGGGGTGACCCCGCTAGACAATCTTTTCGTTCTCGATCTGTCTCGAATTCTCTCCGGTCCCTTCTGCACGATGATGCTGGGGGACATGGGCGCGACCGTCGTCAAGGTCGAGCCGCCGCCGCGCGGGGACGACACGCGCCTCTGGGGTCCGCCGTTTGTCAACGGCATCAGCACCTATTTCCTGTCAATCAATCGCAACAAGCGCAGCATCGGGCTCAACCTGAAATCCGCCGAGGGGCAGGAGGTGCTCTGGAAGCTCGTCGAGCGCGCGGACGTCCTCGTCGAGAACTTCCGCCCCGGCGTGCTCGGCAAGCTCGGCTTCGGCTACGAGGCGGTTTCCAAGCGCAACCCGCGGATCGTCTACGCCTCGATCTCCGGCTACGGCCAGACGGGCCCATATCGGGATCGACCGGGCTATGACGTGGTCGCACAGGGCGAATCAGGCGTCGTCGATCTGACCGGCGAGCCGGATCGTCAGCCGGTGAAAGTCGGCGCCTCGATCGCCGACATCGTCGCCGGGCTGTATGCGTATCAGGGGATCCTGCTCGCGCTGCTGGCGCGGCATCGCACGGGCAATGGGCAGCGCATCGACATTGCGCTGCTGGACGGGATGATCTCGACGCTCACGTATCAGGCGGAAAGCTACCTGGCGACTGGCACGTCGCCCAAGCGGCTCGGCACACGCCATCCGTCGATCGTTCCCTACGAGACGTTCGAAACGAAGGACGGCTTCGTCAACGTCGGGGCCGCGAACGAAAAGCAGTGGCAGAATTTCTGCCGCGCGCTCGGCTTCCCCGAGCTCGCCTTCGACGCGCGGTTCAACTCGATGGCGGGACGCATCAGCAACTACGACGAGCTGCGCGCGATTCTCGGCGCCGCGATGAAGAAGATCACGCGCGCCGAAGCGTTCGAGCTGCTGGCGAAGTACGAGCTGCCGGTCGGCCCGATCAACACCGTCGGCGAGGTGCTCGAGGATCCGCACATCCACGCGCGCGAGATGGTGAAGGAGCTCACGCATCCGGAGTACGGGCCGCTGCGCTACGTCGGAATCCCCGTGAAGCTCTCGGATACGCCCGGCGAGATGCAGGGACCGCCGCCGAGATTCGGCGAACACAACCGCAACGTCCTGCAGGAGCTTGGCTACGATGAACGGACGATCGCTCGGTTTGCTGCGAGCAGCGTGATCGCAGAGGCCGAACCGGCTGTAGCCTGACGGCTGCAGGTCCGGCTAAAGCCGGACCCCACCGACGATCTCCACCGGATGCAGGCCGGTATCCAACACCTCACTGAATTGCCAGCCTGGATCCGGCGAGCATTATCGGTGGGGTCCGCCTTGAGGCGGACCTACTCAGAATGCAGGGGAATCGCCGGCCCGGGCTTAGGGCCGGTATAGCGCAGGATATAAATCCCTGCGTGGCGATCCGAGAGATAGATGTAGCCGCGCGTGTCGACGAGCACGTCGGCGGAGTCGGTCACCCACTTCGCGGGCGGCGGCGGCGCGCCCGCGACGCGCGGCGGATCGGGCGGAATGAAGTAGCCGATCTCCTTCGGCTGCCGCGCATCCGCGATGTCGTAGATGTGCAGGCCGGCGTTCACCCACGTCATATAGATGATGTTGTCGCTGTGATCCACGAACGGATTGTGGAACAGCATGTTGATGTTGTGCGCGCCGAAGCCGTTGCTCTTGTCGCAGAAATTCCTGTAGGGCGCGCCGGGCGGCGGCACGGGCGGCGGGAAGTACGAGATCACCTTCGGGTTCTTCGGATCCGCCACATCGACGAGCGACGCCTGGCTCGGGCCGTCCTCGCAGTTCGCCTCTGAATTCGTCTCGACGATCTTCCGCGTCGGGAACGGCATCGCGGTGTGCACCGCGAAGAGGCCCTTGAAAGGCGGATCGAAGGTCAGCTCGCTGATCTCCTTCGGGTGCTTGATGTCGCTGATGTCGAGCATCACGAACTTCGTCCCGAACGGCAGATACGCGGTGTTGCCGACGACGATCGGCGGACCGTGCAGGCCGTGGCCGTGCGGATACGCGGTGTTCTGCGCGTTGGGATCCTTCAGCTTCAGCTCCGGCAATCCCCAACGCGAGACTTCAACCGGGTGCGCGGGATCCGAGATGTCGACGACGACGTAGATCTGGCCGAAGTAGCCGCGCACGGCCGCGGCGGTGTGCACGTAGCGGCCGCCGAAATACGCGTTGCGATGCGTGCCCAGGCCGCCGGTCTTCCACTGGCCGAGTCGCGCGGGGTGAACCGGATCCGCCAGGCTCCAGATGACGATGCCGTCGTCCCACGGCGCGTTCGGATCGGTATCGCCGCCCATCTGCGAGCGCTCGGCGGCGGTGACGAGCTTCCCTTCCGCGATGTCGAGCTCGCCGCTGCGCGTGTTCTTGGGACCGGTGATCCAGTTGAGGACTTTCGGGTTCGCGGGATCGGTGACGTCGAGGATGCTCCAGCCGCGATCGGTCTGCGCGCCGGCGTACATGTACCAACGGCCGCCGACCTGCTGGATGTCGATCTTGAACGGGAGATGGCCGTTCAGATTCGTAAAGCCGACGTATTCGACGTTTTGTGCGTAAGCTCCCTGCGGGATTGGCTTTGGCTGCGGGCGCGTCTGTGCGAAAAGCCCCGAACCAGCGAGAAGCGCGAGAGCAACCACACCCGCCCCACCCGCCTTCATTTGATTAACCTCGTCGTCGTCGGCCTGGCGAAGCGTGTTGCATCTATCGCCACATTCGGCCGGTACTCTTTGATCACCATCGTCACCTGGTTGCGCGTCGAGGTCTTCACCACCTTGAACGGCCGCTTGACGCCGGCGACGTCGCGGAAATCCGAGTAGTCGTACTGCGTCGCGACGGGGCCGACGAGCGTTTCGTTCCAGCGCTGCAGCCGCACGAGCAGGCCCGACGCGTCGAAGTAGAAGTTCACCGGCTGCTGGTTCGGATTGGTGCCGCGCAGGAGCTGCACCGGCTTGTCGTCGATGAGGCTCCTGGAGATTTCCCACTTCGCGAATGCCTGCTTCAGCCGCGCCGGCGCGAGCGCCACGATCGCGTCCAGCCGCGCGCCATCGAGATTGCCCTTCGTCAACGGAATCGTCGCGGGCAGCGCCGCATTGATGCTGACTTCCCAGCCGCTGCGTCCGTCGTAGACCCAGACGCTGTCGCCCTCGGTCCGGTGCGCGATGGTCGTGTACTGCTCCGGCGCCTTCGCGTAGATCTCGACGGGGACGTCCGACAGCCCCGTGTCCCACCCCGCGTACGTTCCGGTGGCGGTATAGGTCGTCACCGCGCCGAGCCGCTGCGCGCCGCCGAGCGCCTCGAGGTATTTCGCGAAGACGCCGTCGATCTGGCTCGGATCGCTTCCTTTCGCGACGATGAACTCCAGCGAGTTCGGGTTCTCGAACGGATCGCCGTACTGCACCGCCATGTTCGGCACGTTCTGCGGCACGGACGTGTTGGTATGGCAGGTCGCGCAGCTCACGCGCTTCTGGTTGCCGAAGTAATTGCGGTTGATGGCGTTCATCATGCCGACCATGAAGCGCGCCTTCTGGATCATCGGCGTCTCGACGGCGAACGCGGCGGGATTCCCATCGAGGATCTGCGGCGAGTGACAGCCGGTGCAGTCCTTCGCCGTCGCGGCGGCGAACATTCCCATGGTGTCGATGAACTCGTCAACGGGAATGCCTTTGAGGACGCGGATGTCCTTGAAGAAGGTCTCGGACATCTGCGGAGTGCTGTCTTCTCGCGTCTGCGGCGTGGTCGCGGCCTGACGCGCGGCGACAGCGATGCTCGTCGCGAAGACGAGCATCGCCGTCAGCAACTGGGACTTACGGTTTTTCACCGCTTCCGTCGCCGTAGTCGTGCCAGAAGTCCATCTTCGTGCCGTCCGGCAGCGTCCACGTCATCACGTAGCCGCCATTCGACCCGTCACGCGCGGGGGCGATCATCGCCGTGTAGGTCTTGCCGATCGGGAAGACGCCGGTCGCCGACACGCCGTTCGCCTTGTAGGCGCCGGGGCCGGACCCCTGCAGCATCCACGTCTCGACCTCGCCGGTCTTCTCGTTCTTGATGTCGAGATACCAGCGCACGTGCGGGTTGGTCCACTGCACGCGCGTCAGCACGCCGGAGACGGTCTTCGGCGAGTTCTTGTCGAACTCCGCCTGGCTCGCATGATGCGCGAACACGGGAATCGCGACCGCGACCAACGCCGCGGCGAGGAACGTGACGAGTGAATTACGCATATCCATCAACCTCTTTCCCGGCTGACCATCGGCCGGGTATTCATGATGCACGGCGGGTCCTCGTTGTAGGGGCCGTTGGTCGTGTTCAACTGGATGGCGCGCGGTCCCACCACCCACGGTTCCGCGAGGACATCGGGATCATACACGGTGTAGCCGTAGTAGAGCGTGTTGCCGTCGCGCCGGAATGTTTCCACGACACGCATGCCGGTCGTGTGGAACCAGCCGGGCGCGGTCGCCACGTTGGCGAGCCACGTGTCGTCGTTGAATCCGACCGCCTCGACCACGAGCGTATCGCCTTCCCAGTGTCCGATGGAGTCACCCATATACGTCTGATCGCGATCGTCTTCCTTGCCGTGCGGACGCCCATCGGTTGGCACCACACGCCACATGTTGCGATTGTTGTAGAGGAAGACGACCTCCGTCGGCGACTGGATGATGCGAACCGGCGCGCCGATGCGCGGCAGCCCGACCGGCGCGCAGAGAAACGCGGTGTCGAGATAGTTGCCGTGCATGTCGAGATACTGCACGCGGTCCCAGAACTCCGCCTTGTAGAGCGGCGGGTTCAGGTTGTCGCGATACCGATCGGTCATCCCCTGATCGCGCTCGGAGTAGGTCGGGTTGGCGTGCCGCGCGGTGTAGTTGCGCGCGAAGATCTTCGTCGCGCTCGCCTTGGCGTCCTCGAGGCTCGCGAACGTGACGCGATTGCCGCTCTTGTCGAGTCCCTGGATGCTGGCCGTTCCCACCGCGCCGCCGGCGCCACCGCCCCACCGGCCGTTGAGATCCGGATGCCCGTCCGCCGTCCGCGGCGTCGCCACTTTCGCCGCAGCCGCGGCCGGTGGCGCGCCGCCACCTCTTGCTCCTCCGCCAGCAGGGATGGCCGCGGGAACCGCGGTCGCTGCTGATGCAGGGTATGCCTCCTTCACGTTGACCGGCAGCGGCATCACGACGTACGGGTTGTAGGTGTTGGTGCGCTGCGTCGTGAGATCCGCAACCACCATCCCGTCGCGCTTCTCGACGATGTGCCGCGGGAACATCACCTCGCTGCGGTAGTCGGGTTCGTTGAGCTCCGCGTAATCGGTATACGTCAGCTCTTCGACCCTGTTGCCGACGCGCAGCTCGACGCGATCGATCCAGTAGCTCAGTTGATACTTCTCGCCGGTGTCCATCGTGAGCTGGATGGCGTCGGTCGTATTGAGCGCCACGCGCGCGGTGCCGTTGAGCGGCGCCGGCAGCGGATACGTCAGGTACAGCACGCCATTCTCGAGCGTCGTCTTTGCTTTGTCGCCGGCGATGACCGCCGCTTTGTAGACGGACTGTGGCAGCGCCCACAGTCGCATCAGCCGATCGGTGACCGCGTCCGGCATCGGCGTGGCGGCCCCTCCGGGTCTCGCTTCATCCCACGCCATCGCGTTGGCAATCACCTGCACGTGCCGCTGGCCCGGTTTGCCGTCCGGCTCCGCGCACGCGAAGTCGATGCGCATGGCCGGCACGCTGTAGCGGAGCTGACCGCGGAAGTTGGCGAGCGTGCACGACACGCCGCCGACGCTCAGCGTGCCCGTCCCCTTGAAGTCGAGCGTCAGGACCGAGTCGCGCTCCTCGATGTCGCGCAGCATGCCGAGGGCGTCGCCGATCCGGTACAGCGTGTCCTTCACCGGCGTCGCGGCGGTCAGCGGTGGGGTCTTCACGGCCTCGCGCTTCTTCGCCGCCTCGAGGCTCGGCTGGAACGTTTTCGGAATCGGCATGTACTGCGCCTCGGCCAGACCGGTCGTCAGGCCGAGGACGAGTACTGTCGCTGTTGCAATGACCCGCATCGAATTCCCTCCCTAGAAGTGGAACTGCGCCGTCAACCGGAACAGCCGCGCCTGCATAATGGCGGTCGGCCGATCGAGCAACGGGCCATACGTCGTGTTCTGTGTCTCCACCCACGCGTTGTTGGTGGCGTTGAAGATGTCGAGCCGCAGCCGCAGCGACTGCCCGTTGCCGCGGCGGAACGACTTGCCGATGGCGAAATCGAGCTCGTTCTGCTGCTCGAGGAACTTCGTCCCCGGCGCGACGAGCGGCAGCGTCACCGACGCCTGCGTCAGCAGCGCGGTGCCGCCAGTGAGCTGCGTCAGCAGCGCGCGATTGACGATGTAATCCACCTTCTGCTCCGCCCCCGGGAAACTCATGAACGATCCGCTCAGCTCGATGCCGTACAGCGGCAGCGGGTAGAAGCCCGTCGCCTTGAACATATTCCGGAACGGGATCGTGAGCTTCGTCTGATCGCAATAGGTATTCAAGTTCGGATCGTCGACGCTGCAGTTGTGCAGCACCGTGCGGTCCCTCGTCAGCCCGCCGTAGATCTTGCCGTTGCCGGGCATCCGCACCTGGAACACCGCTTCGAGCCCGTTGTACCACTGCGTGTAGCCCTTCGGGTTGCGATCGACGATGTCGACCAGGCCCAGCTTGGCCGGATTGAGATTGTAAAGCGTCAACGGCGATCCATCGAGCGGGTTCCTGATGGCGACGGGCGTGTAGTCGGCCGGCGAGACGAGGATGTTGTCCGGCAGGAACGGCTGCGAGCGATCGAACAGCCCCGTCGGGAACGACCGGCGGTAGTAGCTGAAGCCACCCGAGATGCTGGCGGTCAGCTGATGATCGACGCCCACGTTGTACTCGATGTTGTACGGCCGCTTCAGGTTCGCGTCGGGGCGCGTGGACGAGCCGATGCCGAAGCGCAGGTTCTGCGACGGACCGAACTCGTTCTCCTGCGCGACGCCGTCGCGGTTGGCGTCGTTCCACGTGCGCGTGTCCATGTCCGGCGAGATGGGGTTGTAGCGGATCGAGAAGTCGGGCGCCATCCGCTCGACGTACTTGTTGATGCCACCGTGGAGCGCTGTCTTGCCGTTGCCGAAGATGTCGTAGGCGACGCCGAGGCGCGGCGACAGATCGTGGAAGGTCGGGATCGGCACCGCGGCGAACTGGCGCGCGGCGACGAACCGGCCCGCCTCCGACGACTGCGCGGGGCTCGTCGTGTTGAAGTAGTCGTAACGCAGCCCGGGACTGATCGTCACGTGCTTCAGCGTCCAGCTGTCCTGAATATAGAGGCCGAGATCCGCCTTGAGCGGGTTGGTCGCGTTGTTCGGCGTGTTGTAGAGCAGCACCGAATCGGGCACGCCATTGAGGTAGCGCTGCGTGAGATCGGCGTTCGCGTACCGTTCGTTCCGGCGCGCGCCGTAGCTCCACTGCAGGCCCGTCTTCAACGAGTGCGATCCGGTGACGTAGGTCGCCGACGAGGCGAGCACCTGCCGCACGCCGAGCGTCAGCGTGCCCGGTGCACCCGCGACCCACAGCGCGCCCGTGGTGCGGTCCTGGTGCGACGCCATCGAGTACCACAGCGGCGTGCCGCGCTCCTGCGCGATGCCCGGCCGATAGTCCACGTTCCACGTGATATCGCTCAAGGACCACCCCGCATCGACCAGAAAGCGTGGGCTCACCGTGGACGTCCACTTCGCCTGCGCGACGTGGTACTGATGCTGGCCGGGCCGCATGTTCGCGGCTTCCTCCGCGATGAACGGACCGGAGGTCTCGTGCCCCTTCGTCTTCTTCGTATCCTCGAAGAAGAACGTGAACTTGTTCTTCGTCTGCGGTTGCCATGTCATGCGGCCGGAGAAGGTCTTCGCCTTGTTGTCCTCCGGATAGGTGACGTCCTGCGCCTGCGTGTCGCCCTGCTGATACCGCACCGAGGCGAAGAACCACAGCAGGTCGCGCCGCACCGGGCCGCCGAGCGAGAAGCTGTAGTCGTGCAGCCGCAGCACCTTGTTCGGCGTGTTCACGCCGAGCGATTTCAGGTTCGGCGTCATGTTGTTGCCCTGGAACGAATCGTTGGGGATGCTGCGCGCGTCGATGTCGCCTCTGAACTGGTTGCCGCCCTGCTGCGGGATCAGATTCAGCAGGATGCCGCCGGTCTGGCTCTCGGCGCCGACGTTGCTCGTCTGGAACGCCATCTCCTGAATCGCGGCGTCGTTCCAGTACTGCGACGACTGCGCCCACCCGTGCATGCTGTTGGTCTCCATGCCATCGAGGTTGGTCGTCGTGTCGCTGATGGTGCTGCCGTGCGTCGACATGCGCGTCTGCTGAATGCCGCCGGCGCCGCCGACGTCCGAGCGTCCCACCTGCACGACGCCCGGCAGCGTGAAGCCGACCTGCCACACCTGCCCTCCGGTCGGCACCGTGTCGAGCAGCTCGCGGTTGACGACCTGCGATCGTCCCGCGTTCTGCACGTCGACGAGCGGCGCTTCGCCCGTCACCGTGATGCTTTCCTCGATCGAGCCCACCTTCATCTCGCCGTTGACCGTCGCGGTCGCATTGGCCGTCAGCGTGATGCCTTCGCGCCGGTAGGTGTTGAACCCCTGCAGCGTGAAGACGACGGCGTAGACGCCGGGACGCAGGTCCACCCGGCAATGCTGCTCTGCGCGACCGCGGCGGCCGGAAGAAACACGGAAAGGAGCGCCGCGAGAAGTCCCAAGGTGACGAAGCGGATCCGCATGAACACCTCCGAGATACGGTCGACGGATTACGGTGTAGGAAAGCCGCGCGGATTCTAGCATCCCTTCTTAATCTTCTTGACTAATACAGAGGTGGAGTGTGTAAATGGCGCCCTACGTCGTGGCGTTCACTCCGGGTGCAAGGTTGAAAAGGAGGAACGATGGTCAGGTTCGCATGGCTCCTGTTCGCGGGTTGCCTGCTGCTCCCCGCGACCGCATGGGCTCAGGCTGATTCGGGCAACATTGCCGGCGTTGTCCGGGATACCTCCGGCGCCGTCATGCCCGGCGTCACCGTCGAAGCCGCAAGCCCCGCGCTCATCGAACGAGTCCGTTCCGTCATCACCGACAGTCAGGGTCTGTATCGCATCGTCGATCTGCGCCCTGGCACGTACACCGTGACCTTCACGCTGCCAGGTTTCAGCACGGTGAAGCGCGAAGGTGTCGCACTGACCACCGGGTTCACGGCAAACGTGAATGCCGATCTCAAAGTTGGCTCGCTCGAGGAGACGATTACGGTCACCGGTGAGGCGCCCGTGGTCGACACGCAGAATGTCGAGCAGCAGCAGACGCTCTCGCGGGAGATCCTCGATGCGATTCCGACCAGCAAACGTCCCGCGCAGTTCATCACGCTGATCGTCGGAGCCGACGGCGGAGCGAATGCGTCAACCCTCCACGACGTCGGCGGCGTCGGAAGTGACCGCGCGTTCTTCGGGGTGCACGGCCAGCGCGCCGACGACATGACCTACAACTTCGGCGGCATGGATTCGAGGGTGTTCAGCGGCGGCGGGTTCCAGTACAACGCCCACACCTTCGAGGAAGTCGTCGTCGAGACGGCAGCGGGCTCCGCGGAAGCGACGACCGGCGGCGTCCAGATCAACATCATCCCGAAGGATGGCGGCAACACTTTCGCTGGAACCATGAGCGCCGAGCTCACCGGGCCGAAGCTGCAGTCCGACAATATCAACGACTACCTGCGCACGCATGGCGTCGCCAGCGCCGGGGCGGTCAGGCGGTACTATGACGTCGGCGGAGGAATCGGCGGCCCGATCAGCCAGAGCAAGCTGTGGTTCTTCGCTGCAGCGCGGTACGAGGACCGATCGCTCTACCAGGCCGGCAACTACTACAACAAGAAACAGGGGACGGTGTTTTACGAACCGGACCTCAGCCGGCCGGCGTATAACCACGATTTCTCCAAGGACGCCTCGCTTCGCGTCACATGGCAAGCCTCGCAGAAGCAGAAGTTCGTGGTGAGTTTCACGGAACATCCATCG
>QHWQ01000405.1 GCA_003222635.1 Acidobacteriota bacterium
GCGCGCCCAGCCCGCCTGCACCTGTGCCGGCGGCGGATCCGAAGGTGACGCGGTCGTCAAGCCCGTCGAATTGCAGCGCATACTCCGGCGCCGCCTTCAATCGCGACAGTGACAACAGCAACACACCGACGATGAGGCAGATGGTTGCGGTGAGCGCAACCGAGGGCGTTCTGAGGCGCATACTCGCTCCGTCGAACTGGACCTACCAGTTCCGTGAAGAAGGGATCGGTTTTGTTGAGCCGGCGCGGAGCATAGCGGGGGGAACCCCGCCGGAGAATCATTCGAAGGTCAAGGCGGCGTCGGACCAACGTCGCACATCGCGCGTAGACGCCGGCGTGCGCCGGCGGCTACGGCGACTGTGGCGGCAGGGAATCGAGCGTAATGGTTACAATGCCGTCATTGCTCTGGGATTCCCAGTCGAAGACGGTGTAGGTGAACGTGTCGTACCCGGGGTTGTCGGGGTTCGGCACGTAGGTGAACTCGCCGGTATACGGATCGAACGTCACGGTGCCGAAGCTGGGATCGACCGTCACCCAGTAGAAGATCCAGTCACCGTCGGGGTCGACGGCCTGGAGCTGGTCGGTGACCGATCCATCCGGCGCAACCGTAAACGCGAGGTCGCTCACGACCGGTGGGTCGTTCACGCCAAAAATCCAGAGTTCAACGCTGGCATCGTTGCTGTCGTTCACACCGTCGTTGGCGCGGAAGACGAACCGGTCATCGCCGAAGTAATTCGGATCCGGGGTGTAAATCAGATTTGGCGCCACGCCCGACAACGTCCCGTGACTTGGCGGCGTCACGATGGTGAACGTGAGCGGATCGCCTTCCGGATCGCCCGCAGTCAGCGTCACGTCGATAGAGGTGTCTTCATCGAGCAGCACCGACTGGTCTTCTGCCTCGGGCGGACGGCTGGCTCCCATCACCTGCAGCTGCACCGTGGCAGGCGCGCTGTTCGCGATGCCGTCGTCCGCGACGAACGTGAAGCTATCCATGCCAGCGTAGCCCGCGTTCGGCATGTAGAGCAGGTTCGGTGTGGTTCCGCTCAGTGTGCCGTGCGCCGGAGCAGTGGTCACTTGATAACTCAGCGCATCGCCGTCCGCGTCGGTGCCCGTGAGCACAATCGGCAGGACCACGTTCTGGCGCGCGATGAGCGACTTGGCAACGGCGGACGGGACGTCGTTGACGGGCTGCACGGCGATGGTCACCACGACCGGCGCCGAATCGGCGATGCCGTCAGTCACCTTGTAGGTGAACGTGTCGACGCCGCTCACATTCGGAGCAGGTGTGTAGGTGAAGCCGCCGGCTGCACTCAGGGTCAACGTCCCATGGGTCGGGCCCTGCACCAGGACGGTCGTGAGGCTGTCGCCATCGACGTCGGCATCGTTGCTTTGCACGCCGGGCGCCGCGACGGTCAACATCGTGTCCTCGGTAGCGGTGTAGCTATCGGCGGCCGCAACCGGCGCGTCGTTGACGGGCGTCACGGTCAGACTCACTGACGCCGTGGCGGTGCCACCGTGTCCATCGCTGACCGTGTAGATGAAGCTGTCGGTGCCCACGTAGTTCGACGCCGGCATGTAGGTGATGGTGCCGTCTGCGTGTGCCAGCGCGCTGCCGTGCCCCGGCGAACCGACGCCGCTGATCGACAGGCTGTCGCCGTCAACGTCCGTGTCGTTCGCCAGCACCGAGATGCTGAGGGCGGTGTCTTCAGCCGTGGTTCCCGCGTCGCCGAGCGCCGCAGGACTATCGTTCACCGCGGCCACGGTGACGCTGACACGAGCCGTCGCGCTATGACCGCCGCCGTCCTCGAGCGTGTAGGTGAATGCATCGGCGCCGTTGAAGTTCGCGTCCGGCGTGTAGCTGATCGTGCCGTTGGCGTTGATGAGCGCGGTGCCGTGCGCCGGCGTACTGACGCCCGTCAACGAGAGCACAGGGCTGTCGGGATCGTGATCGTTCGACAGCACGGCGACGATCACCGCCGTATCCTCCGCGGTTGTCGCCACATCGTCGCTCGCCACCGGATCATCGTCGACGGCGACAACGGTGAGGCGGACCGTGGCCGTAGCAGTCGCGCCATGGCCGTCGGTGATCGTGTAGGTAAAGCTGTCAGCCGCGTCGTCGTTTGGCGCCGGCGTGTAGTGAATCGTGCCGTTGGCATTGACCACCGCTGTGCCGCGCGCCGCCGGACCAACGCCGGTGAGCGAGAGCGTGTCGCCGTCAACGTCGGTGTCGTTGGCCAGCACCACGACGTCGACCGCCGTGTCTTCCATCGTCGTTGCCACATCGTCGGCGGCGACCGGCGGATCGTTGACGGCGGTCACGGTCACGCTGATCGTCGCCGTGGCGCTGCCTCCGTGCCCATCGCCGATGGTGTAAGCGACGCTGTCCGGGCCCGCGTAGTTCGGCGCCGGCGTGTAAGTGATCGTTCCATTCGCGTTGGTGACCGCGCTGCCGTGCGCCGGCGTACCGACGCCACTTACGAACAGGGTGTCGCCATCCACATCGCTGTCGTTGGCCAGCACCGCGATGGAGACTGCCGTGTCCTCGGACGTCGCGGCGGCGTCGGCCACAGCGACCGGGGCATCGTTCTCCGGGGTCGTGGTGACGCTGACCGTCGCCGTCGCGGTCTCGCCATGGCCGTCGCTGATGGTGTAGGTGAAGCTGTCGGCACCCGCGTAGTTCGACGCCGGCGTGTAGGTGATCGTGCGGGGCGTCGTTGGCCGCCGCCGGCGCGTCGTTGACCGCGGTCACCGAGACGTTGACGGTACCTGCCGCACTGCCTCCGTGGCCATCGGCGATCGTGTAGGTGAAGCTGTCGAGACCGTTGTAATTGGCGGCCGGCGTGTAGGTGATGGTCCCGTCCGCGTTGACCAGGGTAGTGCCGTGCGTGGCGGCACTCGCGGCGCTCACCGTCAGCGTGTCGCCATCGGGATCTGTGTCGTTGGTGAGGACCGCGATCGAGACGGCGGTGTCCTCAGCCGTCGTCGTTGTGTCACTCCCCGCCGCCGGCGCATCGTTCTCAGCGGTGATCGTCAGCGCGACACTCGCCGCCGCGGTCCCGCCGTGGCCGTCGGCGATCGTGTAGGTGAAGGCATCCGTGCCGTTGTAGTTCGCGGCCGGTGTGTATGTGATGGTGCCGTTCGCATTCAGCACCGCCTCGCCGTGCGGCGGCGCGCTCACGCCGGTGACCGACAGCGTGTCGCCGTCGGGATCGGTGTCGTTGCTCAGGACAGCGATCGCGACTGCCGTGTCCTCAGCCGTCATCGCCGTGTCGTTGACTGCTGCCGGGGCATCGTTGACGGCGGTGACCGAGACGCTGACCGTGCCGGTCGCGCTGCCGCCGTGCCCATCGGTGAGCGTGTAGGTGAAGCTGTCGGTGCCGTCATAGTTGACGGCCGGCATGTACGTCACGGTCCCATTCGGGTTCACGACCGCGCTGCCATGCGTCGCCGTTCCGACGCTGCTCACCATCAACGTGTCGCCATCGGGATCGGAGTCGTTGCTCAGCACGGCGATCGAGACCGCGGTGTCCTCAGCCGTTGTCGCTGTGTCGTTCGCAGCGGCAGGCGCGTCGTTCTCAGCGCTGATCGTCAGAGCGACACTGGCCGTCGCGGTCCCACCGTGACCGTCGGCGATCGTGTAGGT
>QHWQ01000138.1 GCA_003222635.1 Acidobacteriota bacterium
GCGGGACGCGGGCAGACGACCGTCATCAACGTTGCGGTTCCCAGTCCGACGCCCGTGCAGTCGGCCGAGGTGTCACCGCCCGACGGTGTCATGGTGACCGGCATCAAGGGAACCGGCAGCGGGAGCGAACAGAATATCGGGTGGTGGGAGGTCTCGCTCGACGTGGCGAAGGACGCCATGCCGGGCGACCGCTCGCTCGTGCTCGTGCTCCAGCGGGGACGGACGATGCCGGTCACCATCACGATCCCGACGCACGTCCCCACGATCTCCAATCTCCGGATCACGCCGCCACGGGCAAATCAGCAGACCGGCGAAATAGAAGTCGCGGTTGTCGATACGGCCGCCGATCTCGGTGCCGATCCCTATCTCTGGCTGACGGCCGACTGCGGCGACGAACCGATCGTCGGCGCGCTGCCAACCACGGTGAGCCCCGGCATCGTGCGCGCGCCGCTCCCGAAGCTGGCGGGCAAGTGCGCTCTCCAGGTGCGGATCACCGATGCCATCGGAATCGAGAGCAACATCCTGAAGACGGCGATGGAGTTCACGAAATGAAGACGCCGCTCATCGCGTCGGCGCTGGTGCTGGCACTCTGCGGAACCAGCTTCGCGCAGGACTGGACCGAGTTTTCCAACTTTGACGATCGATTCAGCATCAGCTTCCCCGGCAAACCGCAGGTGACGGAAACGACCTGGGTCTCGCAGTACCAAGCGATCCTGCCGGCTCGCATCTACAGCGGCGCGCAGGGATCGACGCGCTACCGGGTGACGGTCGTCGATTACAACCCGATCGAACGCCTGCTGACCGAGCGATCGCGAACGCTGCCGGCGCTGGATTTGGCTGTTCACGAGTACGGCCCCGGCTACTGGAAGACCGACGTCCGCGGCGCGGTCGTCTTTGCCGCGTCGAAGTACCTCGAACGCGACGGCAAGGTCGAGCACATGCTGTCGAATTTCGCGGACCTGGTCGCCGGCATGCAGCTGCAGTTCGTCAGCAACGCGGATCAATCGCGCACCTTCGCGTCCATCTACATGCACGCCTACCGGCTGGTCATTGCCGAAGCGATCCTGCCGAAAGGGGCGCTGGCCGCCGGGCCGATGATCTTCCAGCAGTCGCTCGGATGGCTCGACCCCGAGGGAAAGAGAATCCGCTACCGCATCATGAACTACAACGAGCCGGACGTCGGCCCCCCGCCGGGGCATTGAGGTCGCCACGTTGAGAGGCCACTTTATGACCAGACTGAAACAGCTCGCCTTCACGGGTGTCCTCGCCGCCACCCTCGCGCTCACGTCCACGTCACCCGCGTGGTCGCATCACTCGCACGCGATGTTCGATCACGACAAGGAAGTGACGATCACCGGAACAGTCTCGCAGTACATCTTCCGGAACCCGCACGTCTTTCTGTACATGGACGTGAAGAACGACGCCGGGGAGACGATCACGTACACCGTCGAGTTTTCGAACCTCACGAACATGCTGAAGATGGGTTTCGCCGCGACCACGTTCAAGGCCGGCGACAAGGTAACGGTCACCATGCATCCGCTGAACGACGGTCGTCCCGGCGGCAACTATATCGTTGCGACGACCGAGGACGGCAAGCAGTTGGGGAGGCTGTGACCTGATGCGCAGGCTATTGACCGCGTTGCTGGCGGGGCTCGCGATCATTCCCGCCGTCGCGCAGACGCAAACCGAGAAGCCGACGATCTTCACGACGACGGACTTCCGGCAGGACCGTGCGCTCTGGACCGACCCGGCGTACTACCGCAACAACACGCCCGGCCAGCTTCGCGGCATGGCGATCAACGTCGAAGGACGCCGCACGGGACAGGAACTCTCCGCGCGGCCGTACGGATCACAGGGCACGGGCCGTGCCGACGCCGCCAATCTCAAGAGCCCGTATCCGTACACCAATGCGTGGGATCACTATCAGGCACTGCTCGAGGAGGCCAACGGCGGCACGAAGCACACCCCGGCGACGCTGCCCGATTGGAGCGGCCACTGGGGCGGCGGCGCGCAGTTCGGCGGCGGCGCGCCGGCCAGCGCGATCGCCGCGATGCTCACGCCGAAGTACCGCGAGACGTATGTCCAGGAGCTGAAGGCGGCGACGGAAGGACGCATCTGGTCGGCGAACTCCATCTGTCTGCCCGGCGGGTACTTCGATGCCGTGAGCGCCGAGGAGTTCGTGGTCACGCCCGGCCGCGTATATGCGATGGGGTCAGGCAACGGATCGTTCACCGCGCGCTGGATCTATACGGACGGCACGCCGCACAGCCCGAAGGACAAGGAATTTCCGAAATGGCACGGTGAATCGATCGGCTTCTGGAAAGGCGACGAGCTCATCGTGCACACCAACCAGATTCACGGCTGGAAGGGCGGGCTGTCGGAGTTCAGCGATCAGCTCGAGACCGTCGAACGTTATCGCCTCGTCGGCGATCGTCTCGAGGGCGAGAGCACGCTCTACGATCCGGAGGTCTACGTCAGCCCGATCAATGCGCGTCTCAGGTTCCAGCGCGACAAGGAGACGGCCTACGAGGACCGGATGCAGTTCAACACCTGCACCGACACGAACGGCCCGTCGCCGAACATCTACATGGATGCAAAGGGCCTGCTGAACGAGCGCGTGGCCGGCGATCCGCTGTACTGGGAGCCGGGCGATGTGCGTCCGTGGGCGACCTATCTCAACGAGAGCGACAAGAAATAGCCTTCTTTCGAAAGCGTCCGAAGGCGAACAGCTCGAGATCCTCCTCGTTGCCGCGTTCGAGGAACGTGTCGAGCAGCAGCCGTGCGGCCAGAAAGCCGAACGTCATTCCATTGCCGCCGTATCCGAGTGCGAAGAGATGGCGCGGATAGCGCCGATGCGGGCCGATGAATGGAAGTCCGTCAGCGGTCCGCGCGAACAGCCCCTCCCACGCGTACTCGATGTCGATTTCGTGTAAAGCCGGCAGCAGCTTCACGTAGTAGTCGCGCAGCCGCGCACGGCTCACCGTGAAGGCGTGCCGCCTGCGCGACGGCGGCAGGACGGGTCGATCCTCGCCGCCGAGGAGCAGCCGCCGATCGCCGGTCCACCGCGCGTAGTGATACGGCTCCCGCGTATCCAGCAGGAGCACATCGCCAAGACCGACCGCGCGGCGCTCATGCGCACGCAGAGGACGGGTGGCCAGGACATAGGTGTGCTTCATCTGAAACCGTCCCACCAGCGGCGCGAATGCCGGCGTCGCGTAGCCGGTGGCGATGATCACGCGGCCGGCCGACACGATGCCGCCGCGAGTGTGGATAACCACGCCCTCGCCCGACGCGTCGATGCGGTGCGCCGCCGATCGCTCGAAGATGCGGGCCCGCCGGCGCGCCGCCGCGCGAAGCAGGCCGATGCAGCCACGATGCGGATCGACCTGCGCGTTGCCGCGCGTGCGGATCGCCCCCTCGCCGTCGATGCCTGTCCCGGCGCGCAGAGACGATGCGTCGAGCCACATCGTCGCGAGACCCGCGTCTCGACGCCGCCGGTACTCGGCGTGCAGGTCGTCGACGCGCCGCTGGTCCGTCGTGAAATGCACCGAGTCGCGCATGGCCAGATCGCATGGCACGCGAAGCTGGCGCATGGTCGCCACGAGGTCGCGAACGCCCGTTCGACCGAGATGCCAGATCCGCTCGGCGCGCGCGCGGCCGTAGCGCTTGTCCAGCGCGCGGAGATCCTCATCCGTTTCCTGCATGAGGAGCGCCGTGCTGGCGGCGGTGCTCCCTCCTCCAACATGCTTGGACTCGAGCACCACGACGTTCACACCCGCCTCAGCGAAGACGTAGGCGATCCCGGCGCCGGTCATGCCTCCGCCGATGACGGCAACATCCGCCGCTGTCGCGCCACGCAGCGCCGGATATCGCCGCCGCTTCGACGCTGAATCCTGATTCACCCACAATGGAACGCCCACATGGAGCCGCATAACGGTTGACTCAGGATTGGCTGTTGCCTTGCTCTCCGTCAAGTGAGGTCGCCGCATGAGCACATCCGCATCCATCGACACGCAGTCCTACTGGATCGACTCCGAATCGCTTCCGCGATTTCCCAAGCTTGCCCGTGACGAGCGCGCCGACGTCGTCGTTGTCGGCGGTGGAATCACCGGATTGACCGCGGCCTTCCTGCTGACGCGCGCGGGACGATCGGTCGCCGTGCTCGAGCGGGATCGCTGCGCGCGAATCGACACCGGGCACACGTCGGCGCACGTGACGATGGTCACGGACATGCGGCTGTCGGACCTGGTGAAGTCATTCGGGCGCGATCATGCGCAGGCCGTCTGGGATGCCGGGCTCGCGGCGATCGCGCAGATAGACGACATCGTCCGCAGCGAAGCCATCGACTGCGGGTTCGCGTGGGTTCCGAACTATGTACATGCGCCGGGTCTGATGTCGTCGAATGTCGAGGACGTGGACTTCCGCGAGGAAGCGCGGATTGCCGCGGAGCTCGGATTCGATGCGGAGTTCGTCGCGGACGTCCCCGTCATGGGACAGCCCGGGGTTCGTTACGACAATCAGGCACGCTTCCATCCGCGGATGTACCTCGCCGGCCTCGCCCGCGCAATCGAGAAGGCCGGCGGTCGCATCTACGAACACTCCGAAGCATGCGAATTCAACGACCAGCCTCTCTCCGTCACGGCGAACGGCTGCACGATCACCTGCGGCGATGTCATGCTCGCCACGCACACGCCGCTGACCGGCAACAGCAACATCGCCGTCGCCATGATGTTTCAGTCCAAGCTCGCGCTGTACACCTCATACGTCGTCGCGGGACGCGCACCTCACCGCCGTGTTCCCGACGCACTCTTCTCCGACACCGCCGACCCGTATCACTACCTGCGCGTCGATCCGCATCGTGACTACGACGTCGTCATCTTCGGCGGAGAAGACCACAAGACGGGACAGGCCACCGACACCGACGCGTGCTATGCGCGCCTCGAGCGCGACCTGCGGGTGCTGATCCCCGATGTCGCAGTGACACATCGCTGGTCCGGTCAGGTGATTGAGACGCCCGACGGACTCCCCTATCTGGGCCGCAACGCGGAGCATCAGTACTCGGCGACCGGGTTCGCGGGCAACGGCATGACGTTCGGTACGCTCGGCGCGATGATCGCCGTCGACGGCATCCTTGGACGCGCCAATCCGTGGACCGACCTGTTCGAAACTGGCCGCACGAAGGTGCGCCACAGCCTGTGGGACTACGTTCGGGAAAACAAGGATTACCCCTATTACCTGATTCGCGATCGGTTCGCGGGTGCGGAAGGACGGACGCTGCGATCGCTCAAACGAGGCGAGGGAAGAATTCTCGATCTGAACGGCACGCGCGTCGCCGCCTATCGCGATGAGGATGGCAAAGCCGTCCTTCGCTCGCCCACCTGCACGCACCTCGGTTGCGAGGTCGCGTGGAACGGCGCCGAGCGCACGTGGGATTGTCCTTGCCACGGCTCACGGTTCAAACCGGACGGCGAGGTGATTGCGGGCCCGGCTGAATCGCCGCTGCCGGAGATCGAGCGCTGATCGCCTTCGAAGTGGCATAGTAGAGCGCTGATGTCCACCGGCCTCGCCGCGCCGCGCCGCTTCGCGGCGCTTCACGTTCCCGCGTACCGCCGCTATTTCACCTTCAGCCTGATGTCGATGATGGCCGACAACATCGAGCACGTCATCAGCTACTGGGTGATGTTCCAGGCGTTCCACTCAGCGGCGCTCGGCGGCTTCGCCGTCATCAGCCACTGGGTGCCGTTTCTCTTCTTCTCGCTCTACACGGGAGCGCTTGCCGACCGGCACGACTGCCGGCGGCTGATCCAGATCTCGCAATCGCTCTTCATGCTGAACGCGAGCGCGCGGTATCTCTCGATTCTGCTGGGACCGGCGGTGGGCGGCGGATTGATGCTGCTCCTCGGACCCGCCTGGGGACTGCTGACCAACGTCCTGATCTACGTGCCGTTCACGATTCTCCTCGCGCGCTTTCCATACACGGGGCACGCCGCGCGCGGCAGGGAACGCGCGTCGCAACCGTTCGGGCTCGCCGATGCGTGGAACGTCTTCACCACGGTGCGCGCCGACTCGCGCATCATGACGATGATCATGATTGCCGGCGCGACGTCATTCCTGGTCGGCAACGCGTTCCAGGCGCAGATGCCCGAGTACGCAAACCTGCTCGGCGCCGACGAGACGGGCACGAGATACACGGTGCTGCTGGCCGCCGACGCCGCGGGTGCGGTCATCGGAGTCCTTCTGCTGGAGACGGCCAACGCCTTCTCGAGCCCGAGCGTTTCCGTGGCCATTGCCGCGGCCGGTCTGTGGGGCGTGACGATGGGTCTGTTTCCGCTGACACACAATTATTTGACGGCAGTTGCGCTTCTCGTGCTGGCGGGTGTCTTCAACATCGCGTTTCAGTCGATGTCGCAGACGCTCGTTCAGCTGCTCGCGCCGTCGCAGATCCGCGGACGCGTTGTCGGTCTCTTCACCACGGCGATGATGGGCCTGCGCGCGGGAAGCGGCTTCACCGTCGGTCTGCTGGGAACAATCATCGGCGTCCGCTATTCCCTCGCCGTTTCCAGCTTTGCGGTCGTCGCCGTCTCTTTCGGGCTATTGTTCGGCGCGCTCCGACAAGCTCGGCAAGCCGTCCCGTTCGCGTAAGCGCCACCACGCCAGACGCGACAGCGTGGAGCGGTCGGTTGTCATGATCGCCGCTCACGTGGTGTGGGGCGCCACGCTTGGCCTGATTCTTCGCGGCCGGCCGGGACTGCGTGTAGCTTCGCGGCATCCGGACGCGGCCGAGCGATAGCGTTCCTCCGGCGCCGCCAGACGTACACGCCCACGATTCCGGCAATCGCAGCCGCCGCCGCGGCCGCAACGAGGCCCCACGTGGCTGCCGTCCGCCCGGCTTCACGCGTTCGCTCGCCCAACGCATCGAGAGTCTCCTCGATGCGCCGCGTCGTGCGATTGATCTCGTCGCGAATGATCTCGGAGTCCTTCACCGCCTACGCTCCCTGATCGAGGCGATGCGTCGCCCAATGCACGTGTTCGGTCAGCGTCTCCCGCGTTCGCGGAAGCATTCGAATCGTCCGGACCTGATGCCACACGACCGCGAGCAGCACCAGCCCGATGATGCCGAGCGCCCCGCCGACGCCGGCGTAGACCGCGGCGAGAGGCCACCCGAAGATCGATGCGAGCCCGCGCGTCACGGCGATCAGCACCCAGAGCCCGGCGATCGCCAGCGTTCCCGCTGCGACGGCAAACAGCGCAAGCGCGATGACCAGCTGCGCGACCTCCTCGCGGATTTCGGCGCGCGCAAGCGCCAGCTCCTGCCGCAGCAGCGTGCGCAGGTCACTGATCAGCTGGTTCAGCAGCTGCATGGTCGAGATGCCGTCACGAATCGACATGCGCAGCCTCCGTGCATCCCGAGCGCCAGAGCGCCGCAATCGCGGCTTGTCCCCGAGACTGATCCCGCCTCATCCGGCGGAACGGCCGAGTTCGCGCGATGATCCCGGAGACCCACGCCTCGCGACTCAGCCGTGCCGCCGAGCGCGAGAAGCAAATCACGACGGAAACTGTCTGTCATCTGGACGCCGAACGCGATGCGTGCGGCTACGGTGCTCGATAGACCTCCCGCCATCTGACGACGCGCGGTGCGCGTGAGGCGCTCACCGGCAATCGGTACATCGCCCCCGCGTATACGCCAATGACGACACCGGCGAGCATCAGCGCCGCGAGCATCCACGACGGGTCCGTTGCGCCGATCGGCCTGATCGCGGGCGCGTAGCTGAACGCAAACCAGTACGCAAACCAGGGAACGAGTCCGACAGCCTCGGCGGCGGCGACACCACACATCAGACCGACGGCCGCGCCCCACAGCACGCCTGCTCGCTCGGTGACGAGCTCGAAGACGAGCGCGCACGCGAAGGCGATCAACAGCCCCACCACGACGAGTACGGGGATGAGCAGCAGCGTCGTTCTCCCCCACTCCAGTGTGCGGCCGATCCAGCCTGGCGACATCGATGCCCATGCCCAGGGCGGAATCGTCACGCCGAGCGCGCGGCCGGCGACGGCGAGCATCGCCGCGGACGTGACGCCTCCGATGCAGCCGGCGCGAACGATGCGGGACCACCTCATGTGAGTCAGCCATCTGACGTTCGCCGACGGCACGAGCATCCAGTAGACATCGAGGTAATGCGCGGCGAGCAGCCACGCGCCAACCGCGGACATGAGCCACGCGGAGCCGCGCGCCGCGTGGAACAGCAACACGATGACGGGAACGACGAAGCCCGTCACGACGAGCGTCTTTCCGAGCACGCCCCAACCGCCACCAAGCCGCACGACGTACCACGAGACCTCGTCAGGAATGTCGGCAATCCAGATGATGAAGAACTGCACGTACCAGAGATACGCCCAGAAGAGGACGAACGCGAGCGTCAGCCGGCCGAGCGCCTGGACGTGATTCGTGTTCACGCCGTGTGGGGCGATGGCGAGCAGTGCCAGCGCGCTTACCATCGCGCCGGCGAAGTAATAGCCGGAGTACAGGGATGACGACCAGCCAGGAGACGCCGACATCATCCAGTCGACCGCCGCAAAGTGGAGCGTGAGAGCCGTGGGGATGATCATGCCGATGAGTGTCTGCTGGGTCGGCGCGCGACGAACCTTTTCACCCGCCCAGAGCCATACCGCCCAGTAGGCAATGGCGCGTCCGGCGAAAAATATGCCATGCGAAAACAGGAGAGGCACGGTTAATACGGCGAGCGCTGGAAGCGCGAGGACGACTTCCTCTGCGCGCCGCCGGAACATGACGAACCAGATCGCCCCGCTGAGCGGCGCAATCATCAGCAACAGAAGCATGCCGAGCGCGATCGCCAGCGTTGCCGTGAACGCGACGAGGTAGGCGGTCGCAAATGTCATCGCGACTTCACGTAGGCCACGACGGCCCAGCGATCCTCCGCCGGCAGCGCCCAGTCGTACGCAGGCATCCGGTTCTTTCCGTGCGACACGACTTCGAACATCTCCGCGGCGCTGCGCTGCGCCGCCTCACCCGTCGTCAACGACGGCGGCGGCGTCCCCGGCATGTTGGCGGCCATCACCGACGGCGCCGATGCGTCCTCGCTGTGGCAGACGGCGCAGTAGATGTCGTAGACATGGCGGCCGCGAACAACGGAAACGTCTGCGACGACGCTCGCTCGATCGCTCACCGCCACGGTCCCACGAGGCGGCGTGCGCATGCTCGAGGCGTACGGGTCCGTCCGTTTCTGCTGCCGCATCCGCTCGAAGTCGAGCGATTGAGAGCACGCGCTGGCGAATCCGACGGCGAGCAGGAGCGCGACGTATTTGATCACGCATCCCCCTCGCTTACGACGATGCGCAACGGGTTGAGCGGAACGAGATCGCGTGTCACCTGCTCGACGGTGGTTTTCCCGGCGTTGAGCACGACCCAGAACCGATCGACACTCGAACGCTCGAAGCCTTCGATCTCGAACTCCGGCTGCCAGAGCCGCGGAAGCCGCTCGAACAGCAGAAACCCGAGGAACACGCCGGCGGTGGCCAGCAGGCAGAGCGTCTCGAAGGTTGCCGGCACGAAGGCAGCCGCGGCATGGAAGGGACGGCCACCGATGTTCAGTGGGTACGAGGCAACATTCGCCCACCACTGCACGACATATCCGGCAGCGACGCCGGTTAGTCCCGCGCCGCCCGCGAGCAGCGCCAGCGGCAACGACCCGTGCGGTGCATGCGCTTCCTCGGTCGTCAATGGAAACGGCGCATGCGTTGCCACATCGAGATACCCGAGCGACTTGACGGCCGCCAGCGCATGCAGCGCCGCGTCAGGCGTGGCGAATTCGGCGAGCACCTTCATGGCCAGCCGTCGTATATCTTCTCGATGCGGTGGCGGCGCAGCTCGCCCATCGACGCCGCTGGAACGAATCGCAGAAACAGCAGAAAGCACAAGCCGAAGAAGCTCAACGACCCGACGAGAATCCCCCAGTCGACCCACGTCGGCACGAAGCCATGCCACGTCGACGGCAGCGCGCCCTGCGCGAGCGACGAGACGATGATGATGAAGCGCTCGAGCCACATCCCCACCAGCACGCCGATCGCGACGCCGGCGAGCACGTTGAGATTCCGCCGATACCTGCGGAACCAGAGGACCTGCGGCACGACGACGTTCAGCACCAGCATCGTCCAGAACAGCCATCCGAACGGACCCGCGGGCCAGTGCGCAAAATACGTGGCGTGCTCGAGCGGATCATTGCTGTACGCCGCCGTTGAGAATTCAGCGGTGTAGCAATACGTCAGCAGCAGGCAGACCGTGAGCAGCAGCTTCGCAAGACGCTCGAGATGGTCGATGGTGATGATCGTCTGCATCCCGTACCAGCCGCGCACGGGAATCGCCAGCGCCAGCACCATCGCGAAGCCGGAGTAGATGGCGCCGAGGACGAAATAGGGCGGCAAGATCGTCGAGTGCCAGCCGGACAGCTGCGCGATGGCGAAGTCGAAGCTGACGATGCTGTGGACGGAGACGACGAGCGCGGCGGCGATGCCCGCGATGATCTTCAGCGCGGCGCGGTGGCGACGCCATTGACTGCTCGTGCCGCTCCAGCCGAGAGCGAAGACGCCGTAGACGCGGCGGCGCGTGCGGCCGGTGAGTCGATCGCGCGACGTCGCGAGATCGGGGATGAGGCCGAGGTAGAAGAACATCACCGACACGAGGAAGTACGTGCCCACGGCCGCCGCATCCCACGGCAGCGCGCTCTTGAAGTTCGGCCACACACCCATCGTCGCCGGATATGGCATCAGCCAGTAGAAGAACCACGGCCGTCCAAGGTGCAGCAGCGGGAACGCGCCGGCGATCGCGACCGCAAACAGCGTCATCGCCTCGGCCATGCGATTGAAGGCCGCGCGCCACGGCTGATTCAGCAGCAGCAGGAACGCGGAGATGAACGTCCCCGCGTGACCGATGCCGATCCACCAGACGAAGTTGACGATGTCGAACGCCCACGCGACCGGGATGTTGTTGCCCCACGCGCCGATGCCGAGCCACAGCGTGTAGCCGACGGCGAACAGGCCCAGCGCCGTGCCCAGCGCGCAGATGGCGAACAGCACCAGCCAGAAGCGCGGTGTCTCCTCGAGCGGCGCGAGCACCCGCTGGACGATGGCGAGGTCACCCGGGTCGACAGGCGCAACGTCGCGCGACCCGGGCGCGCGGTCAACCACAACGGCGGCACCGTAGGCGCTCACGCAGACGGCTCCAGGTCCGGGTTGGCGTTGCGTACGCGCGCGAGATAGCGCACGCGCGGCTCGGTGCCGAGATCATCGAGCACGGCGTACGCGCGCTTGGTGGTGCGCGCAGCGACCATCGGGCTTTGCGCGTCGTCGAGCGATCCGAACGCGATCGCCTGCGTGGGGCACGCCTGCTGACAGGCGGTCCGCACCTCGCTGCCAGCGAAGCTGCGATGCTCCACGCGCGCGGCGATCTCGGTCTGACGAATCCGCTGCACGCAGAACGTGCACTTCTCCATCACGCCGCGCTCGCGCACGGTGACGTCGGGGTTCCTGGCCAGCTGCTCGGTCTCACTCAGCCCGGCGTTGTAGTCGATCCAGTTGAAGCGCCGCACTTTGTAGGGGCAGTTGTTCGAGCAGAAGCGCGTGCCGACGCAGCGGTTGTAGATCATCTCGTTGAGGCCGTCGCTGCTGTGGACGGTGGCCTCCACCGGACAGGCGTACTCGCACGGCGCCTTCTCGCAGTGCTGGCACAGCATCGGCTGCGCCATCGCCATTGGCTCAGTCCGGCTAAAGCCGGACACTACCGAGGCACCTTTGGATACTACCGAGTTACGGTAGTGTCCGCCTTCAGGCGGACCAATCGCATACCAGTCGATGCGCAGCCAGTGCATCTCGCGCCCGCGGAGCACCTCCTCGCGGCCGACCACCGGCACGTTGTTCTCGGCCTGGCAGGCGACCATGCAGGCGCCGCAGCCGATGCACGCGCCAAGATCGATCGTCATCGCCCATTGATGCGGCGCGGTGCCGTCGGGAAGCGGTGCCGTCGGCTGGTACAGGGTCAATGTCTTCGGCCGCCGCTCCGGCTGCAGGTTCTGGAACTGCTCCAGCGTCAGCGCGCGCACCGGCGTCGAAACTTCGAGCGTGCGATGGAACTGCGTGAGCGCGAGGTCGCGACGCGCACCGGGCACTCGCGATAGCCGAGCGCCGCTGATTGAAAAGCGATCACCAGGCCAGAGTGCATACACGTTCGCACCAACGCCGCGCGCGACCGCTTCTTCCCCGTCCCGTCCGTACCCAAAATGCACCGTGACCGCCGCGTCTGCGTGGCCGCGGACGACGAGTGCGGGCATTCGTAGGCTGCGCTGCCCCGCGCGCAGCTCGACGAGATCGCCATCGTCTATGTCGAGGCGCTGCGCGTCCGCCGGACTGATCTCGGCAGCGTTGTCCCAGGTGAGCGTCGTGATTGGATCGGGCAGCTCCTGCAGCCAGCCGTTGTTCGCGAACGCGCCGTCGTGGACGCGTGGGTGTGGCCGGAAGACGATGTCGAGGGCGCCCGATCCGGCTGCCGGCCTCTCCTCGCTGGCGAACTCCGGTGCCGCCTGCTCGCGCGGAAATGCGGATCCATCGAGCACTCCCCGCCGCAGCACTTCCTTCCAGCCCTCGTCGAAGCCGGCGCCGCCGGCAAGCGCTCCGCGCGTGCGCCAGGCGTCGCGCAATCGATCGTAGGGATGGACATCGGGCTCGCCAATCAGCAGCGACAGCAGCTCGACCACTGTGCGGGCGCCGAAGATCGGCTCGACGAGCGGCTGGACCACGGACAACGTGCCGTCGTAGGCGCGCGCATCGCCCCAGCTCTCGAGAAAATGCGCCGCAGGCACCATCCACCCGCAGTCGCGCGCGGTTTCGTTCTCATAGAGCCCCACGTAGACGCTCTGCGGAACACGCTTGATCAGTGGTCCGATGCCGAGCGAGGCCGCGGTTGCGTAGCCAGGATTGCCGCCCGCGCAGACCAGTGTCCGCACCTCGCCGGCGCGAAGCGCATCAACGAGCGAGGCGAGTGAGTGACGAGCGTCGCCCGCGCCGACGAGCGGTGAGCGCGTGAACCACACGGTGCGGCCGACATTGCCGAGCGCCTGGTTGATCTGCAGCGCGAGCGCCTGCGCGCGCTCCGGCAGATACGGCGACGCCACCACCACGCTTCGTCGCGCATGCGCGCGAAGGTCCTTGGCCAGCGCGCCGATCCATTTCGTCGATTCGCGATCCTGAAGCGCCGCGAGCAGCTGCTCCAACGCCGGAACAATCGCCGACGGCGCCAGCGCGAGACGATGATCGGCCGCGTTGCCGGTGACCGACACCGATGATTCGATCGCGTAGAAGCGGTTCATGGCGCCAGCTTCCGGCCGCCGGCGCTCGGCAAATTCCCGCGCGTATCGAAGATGGAATGGCCCGCTCGCCAGAAAGTCCGAATCGACCGCGAGGGCGACGTCCGCTTCGCGGAAGTCGTAGAGCGGCACCAGCGCGCCGCTCGTCGCGAGCGGCGCGTAGAAATGCACGTGCGCCGCCGGATAGAGCTCCAGCAGACGATCGATCAGCTCGCTTTCGAGCGGAGACGAGGTCGGCTCGAGCAGCAGGAACAGTCCGGCGCCCGTCGATCCGGCCTGTTGACGCAGTGCCTCCTGGCGCAGCGCGGCGGCGAGCTCACTCCAACTCGAGGTTTGATTGCCGCGACGCACGCGCCTGGCGCGATGCGGGTCGTAGAGCTGCAGCACCGACGCCTGCTCGAACACGCCCGCGGCGCCAAGGCTGGCTGGATGATCCGGATTGCCTTCGACCTTTGTCGGACGGCCCTCGTGGCTCTCGACGAGCAGGCCCGTCGCATAGCCATCGAGGACCATCGATGTCGCGTAGAACTGCGGCAGGCCAGGCGTCAGCTCCGGTTGATTGACGTAGGGAAGGATGTTCGACGCGGGCATCCGCGTGCACCCCTCGACGCCCGCAAGCGCGAGGCTGGCGCCGAGCAGCTTCATGAAGCTGCGGCGGCTACCACCCAGCCGCTGGACCATTTCCTCGCGCGTGACGCTCAACGCAGGCCCTTCATCGATGACAGGTTGTGCAGGAGAGCAGACGCTGGACGTCGTAGCGCGCCGCGATCGCGCGTCCGCGCGCGAGGTCTCCGCGCATCCACCCGGAAACGCGCGTCGCTCTCGGCGTGATGTATCGCTCCGGCGCGCGATGGCACTGCACGCACCACTCCATCGTCAGCGGCGCCGCCTGATAGACCTCCCGCATCGACTCCACGGGACCGTGGCACGCCTGACAGTCGACGCCGTTCTGCACGTGAACCGCATGATTGAAGAAGACGAAGTCCGGCAGGCGCGTGACGCGCTGCCACGGAATCGGCTTGCCCGAAGAAAGGCTCTGGCGGACCGCGGTGAACAGATTCGAGGAGACCGTCGCGTCGTGATGGCACGGCACGCACGCAGCGGTCGGCGGTAGCCCCGCCATCGCGGCGCGTTCCGCACCCGCGTGACAGTAGCGGCAGTCGATCTTCAACCCGCTGACGTGGAGGCTGTGCGCGAACGGCACCGGTTGGCGGAAAGCGCGGTACTGACCGGTGGCGGCAGGCGTGCGCGCGAACGCCCAGGCGGCGAGCGGGAGGGCGACGACTGAAATGATCGCGGCGACCAGCGCGGTACGAAGAAGGATGTCAGCGCGCTGAGAAAAGAGTTGCGCCATGGTCGAGTCGGACGAAGCTCATGACTTCGCGCGACTCGATGCAGGGCGTGTGCCCGCCCGCGGTGAGGCAATGGCATGCAATTGCTCGGAGACCCTGGCCAGCAGCCGCCGGGCGATGGCGATGTCGCGCGCCGGCACGCGAGCCAGGGCGCGCCGCACCGCGAATTCCGACGAGCCGATGCGATTCCGGTTCACCGCGCGCCCTCTGGCGGTGAGCGTCAGGTGGACGCTGCGGCGATCATCCGGGTTGGACACGCGGGTGACGAGACGGCTGCGTTCGAGACGCGAGAGGATGCCGCTGATGGTGCCGCGGTCCAGATGCAGCACGCTCGCGAGCCGGCTCGGGTGATCCGCGGCTGCCGGCCGATGTGCAGCAGACAGAGCCGCTGCGGCCCCGTCAGGCCGACCGTCGCCTCCATGCGCTTGGAGACGCGCTGCAGGTCGTGGTCGAGCTTCCAGATCGCGCGCAGAAATTCATGGATGATGTCGACCGGACGCGACCGTCGGGCCATCAGGCCCGCGACAGCGTCGGCACCCACGGATCGTCGGCCCACCCCGGGCCGTGACGCGCGACCTGCGCGTCGATCAGATAGGGCTTGCCGTTTGCCGCATTCCGCCGGGCGCGTGAAAGCGCCGCTTTGAGCTCCGCGGGATTGTTGGCGCGCTCGCCGTCCACGCCAAAACCTTTCGCGAGCGCCGCCATGTCCATGTCGGGCTTGCCGAGATAGTCGTGGACGAACTTGCTGGCGTCGATCGAGCGGCCCTGGCCGCCGAGGTTCGCAATCGCGCGATTGTGCGGGCCGTTATAGGCGTGGTTGTTGTACACGACGACCGTCACGGGCAGCTGCAGGCGTCCCATGTTCCAGAGCGCGGTCGGCCCGAAGATGAACGAGCCGTCGCCCAGGAGCGCAATCACCTGTTTGCGCGGACGCGCCAGCGCGACGCCAGCCGCCGTTCCGACGCCGGACCCGAGATGCGCGCCGTAGTAGAAGAACAGCTCGCGTCCGCCGCGCGGATCGAACTCGAAACTATGCTGGATTTCGACCGAGCCCGCTTCGTGAACGACGATGGCATCCCGGTCGGCCCACTGCGCGACTTCGTAGGTGACGCGATCGGCTTCCATCGGGCCCGCATCCCACAGCGGGTTGCGCGACACGAGGGCACGCAGCTGCCGCGCCTTGTCGCTCCACGCGCGCACGTCGCCCGCGCGCTGCGAAATCGCCGTCTTCATCGCGGGCGTCAGCAGCTGATTGACGGCCGCGATCAGATCGTCGGTTCCGTACGCGACGTCCGCCACGAGCGGCGCGTCGGTCCGCATGATGCTGCCGACGCTCGTGCTGTCATTCCGCAGGTCGATGAACTTCGTCTTGCGTGAAACGAGCAGCGCCGACGAGTTGGGCTGCAGCTTGCCGCCGATGTTGATGACGAGATCGACGTCGGTTGGATACGCCAGCGATTCGACGCGTCCGCCCGGAATGTTGCCGACCCACAGCGGATGCTGCTGCGGGAAGCTCGCGTGCACCGAGCGCGCCTGCGTGACGGGCAGTGCGAGCAGCTCCGCGAGCTGCACGACCTTGTCGAACGCCTTCGCCTTGTAGACCTCGTCGCCGACGATGAGCAGCGGCTTGCGCGCCTCGACGAGCAGCTTCGCCGCGCGCTCCACTTCGGTCGGGTTGGGACGCACGCGCATCCGCGGATCCACCTGATCGTGCCGGATGACTTCCGCGTTGATCTTCTCGCCCGTGTAGTCGGAGTTCCACGTCACGTAGGCGGGACCGTAGGGCGGCGTCCACGCCACCTTGAAGGCGCGGCGCACCGTCTCCGGAATCATCTCGGGACGGCGCGCGCCCCACGTCAGTTTGGTCATCTGCGAGGTGACCTGCTCCTGACCGGGCAGCTCCTCGAAGCCGTCACGTCCCGCGGCGTTGGAATCCTCGGTGCGGTACGCATAGAAGACGAGCGGCGTCTGCTCCTTCCACGCGTTGAACATCTGGCCGAGCGCGTTCATCAACCCGACGGAGCCCGCCGTCATCATCACCGCCGGCTCGCCCGACGCTTTGACGTAGCCCGCCGCCATCGCGGCACCCGGGCCTTCGTGCGGCGTCAGGATGTATTGCAGCTGCGGACGGTTGACGAGCGCTTCGTAGAACTCCGCGTCCTCGCTCGCCGAGTTGCCGAACACATACTTGACGCCCGATGCGATGAGCTGCTCGGCGAAGGCCGCGCCGCCGGTCCCCTCGAACATCTTCACGGCCTCGGGCGACACCGGCGCGCCCTGCGTCTGCGCGAGCGCATCGACTGCGTCCAGGACGGAGTTGGCCGCGGTGATCGTCACGCCGCTCGCGACGAGCCGGCGCACGAAATCGCGCCGCGAGATGCCGTTGGACAGCAGTTGTGCGACGAGCTCTCTCATGATGTGCCTCGCGTTTGCCACCGGGTCCGGCTGAAGCCGGACACTACCGATTCTGCGCTGGCTACCGATTCTGCGCTGGCGTGACCGGCCCGCGGATCTGCGTCAGGTAGTCGGCCATCGCGTTGATTTCTTCGGGCGTCCAGAGCGCGCCGCGCCCCACCATGCGGTACAGCGTGGCCTCCCACGCGCGGTGATCCTGCCGCAGCGCGGTCCACATCGTCGCCGCGTGGCACTGCGCGCACTTGCGCTGGAGAACCTGCTGTCCGGAAGTCTGCGCCGCGGTGGCGGGCGCCTGCGGCGGCGCCGGCGCGTCCTGCGCCCGCGCGGTCGCGACGACAGATAGACACAGCAGGAGCGCAGCTCCTCTCAGCAGTTGCGACATGCGGGAGAGGGTATACCAAAACCCCCTGCCGCAACATCATCCCCGCCGGCACAGATCCCCGGCTTGCTCGGTCATTGGACGGGAGGCGGCGGGACACGATATGCGGACCCGGCGACCGGACGTGAATGGGGGTACGGCTGCGAGCGCTCGGTGCAGGTGAACGCGCAACAAGGAGCCGACTTCAGCGGCTCGATCGCCTCGAGCGGCAGCGGCGCAAGCAACGACCGCTACTGCGGTTACGGCAGCGGCTTCACGGCACACCTTGCCGGCGACGCCTTCACGATGTCGACGAAGACGCCGCCGAGCGGCAGTGGATCATGTGGGGGTCTACAACGACACGAGGCGTGTTGCAGCCAGCTGTCCGGGGGCGAGGTCGCTACCGGAGTCCTCACCGACGATTCGCACATGAAAGGGAGCGCGACGCTCCGTGGCTCGTGCGAAGACCCTCTCGGCAATCCATTCGAAGGCGAAGTGACAGTAGAGTTCGCCGTGACCAGGATTACAAGTCAACCGTAACGACAGCCTGGCTGCGGCTGATAAATTGGTTCAGACCTGAGTGACGCTGCGATCGTTCGCCGGCTTATCGAGGTTGCAGCGGTAAACCGAGCTTCTTTGCCGCAGCGCGAATACGATCGTCCAGGCTGAGCACCTCGAGTCCCGTCGCCGCAGAACGAGCCACGAGGGCGGAGGCGAGATGAATAGCGTCGAGCGTCCGGATCGGCTCGCCGGGAAACGGCTGCCGCGCACGGTCGACGATCTCGCTGCTGATTCGAAGGATGTTCCAATGCGCGGCGGCTGTCGTGAGATGGGCGCGGCGACTGGCCGCGTCAGCCTCGGTCAGGTCTCCGAGCGCAGCGGCGCGAATCAATACTCGATCGCATTCAATCAGCGTCAGATCGGATGCAATGACGATGTCGGCTTTGGCAAGGTGTTGGCGAACGGCTGAAGCGGCGGCTTCATCGAGCAGCCACGCCAGCACGCCGCTCGATTCCGCATAGAGCGTCACCGCTCGCCGCGCTCCTCATCGAGAAGTTGCGATGCACGGAAGCGGCGACGACGCCGCGGCAGCGCCGGATACAGCTTGGCGTCGCCC
Organism: Acidobacteriota bacterium; assembly: GCA_003222635.1. Classification (GTDB taxonomy): domain Bacteria; phylum Acidobacteriota; class Vicinamibacteria; order Vicinamibacterales; family UBA2999; genus Gp6-AA40. The sequence goes on from QHWQ01000138.1 coordinate 18,616, forward strand.
TGAGATCCCGGGGTGACGAGTCCCCGCTTGGCCAACGCAACAAGGCCTGGCGGCACCGATGCATCGCCTGCCGCATGCCCCGGCGGTCCCATCTCCGCGACGACTTCGCCCCGATCGGTGATTAACAGACCTTCACCCGAACGAACGTGCCTGAGGTATTCGCTCAAGCGGTTCTTGAGCTCCCGGACACCGACGGTCTTCATGGTAACCAACGTAGCGTCGTGTGGCTACATTGTCAATCCTGGAGGAGAGCGTCTGGCGGCGCCTCTCGAACTACCTGCGGGCGGCGGTCTCCCAGTTCGTCTCGCCGCACGTCGTTCCGCCGGGCAGTGTCTGAGCGATCGCGAGCGAAGCCCAGCTCGTGCCCGCCGCCGAGATCCACTGATGCCGGCCGAACGGGAATCCGCTCTCGAAGTACCGCTGCACCGGGAACGAGTGCGTCTTCACCAGCCAGGTTCCGTCCTGATACTGCGTGCCGAGGAGGAACGCGATCCCTTTCTGGTACGAACTGTCTGTCGGCGCCACGCCGGCGACGCACAGCGCAAACAGCGACAACCCGGTCGCATAGGCATCCGGCTCAGTGCGGCCGAACTGCGACCAGCCGCCGTTTGTCTGCTGCCGCGCGCGGACGTCACGTATCGCGGCTTCGACACGTGGCCGCGGCGCCTTCGTCCTGACGAGGCCCATCAGCCGCATCCCACGTTCCTCCGCCGATTGTGGCTCCGCGGCCAGCAGCCACTGCTGCGCGCGCCGCAGGCTCTGCTCGATGTCGCTCTTCAAACCTGGAATGTCGTAGGACGTCAGGCCGGCCGCGGCCATCGCCGTGTGGCTGATAAAGCTGTATTCAGACGGCGGCCGATTGAGGCCGTTGCCAAGCCAGTGGCCATCAGGCATCTGCCGCGCGATCAGCCAGTGCACGATGGCGGCCGTGGTCGTGTCGAGCGGATGGTGTTCGCCGGCGAGCGCCACCTGCACGTAGCCCGCGGTGAGCGCTTCTCCGCCCACGGCGGGATCTCCCAGCATCATGCGCGGCGTGCTGGCGCTGAAGAAGTCGACGATGTGATCGAGGTTCGCGCGCGCGTGTGCTTCGTCGATCTCGATGCCTTTTCGTCGAGCCGTCGCCGCGGCGATGGCCGGCAGCGCGTTGTGATGACATGAAATGCAGCTGGTCCGCTCGGGGAATCCCGGCGCGACGTCCAGCAGGCGCGCCACGCTGCGGCGCAGGGAGACGCGCGGGTCGGCGATGCCGCCTGTGTCCGGCGGCGCGATCGCGTCGCGCCGCGGACCGCTGCCGCGCTTCGCCCCGCGTTGCTCGAGCAACTGGATCTCGGCGTCATCGCCTTTGTAGATCGCCCAGTCGAGCGGCGTTTCGCCTTCCGTCGTCGCGATGTTGGGATCGGCGCCGCGGTCGAGCAGAAGCTTCAGCGTGTCGGCGCCGGCGGCCTCCGATGCGACGGCCGTCATCAGCGGGGTCCTGCCGTACTGTGCGGCGTTGCCCGCGTTCACGGAGGCTCCGGCATCGATCGCCCGCGCGAGCAGCTCGGGGGGCTCCCAGGTCGCCGTCGTGTACAACTCGTCTGCAATCGGCCCGAGGCCCTTCGACATCAGGTAATCGATCGTCGGCCGGTAGTTGCGCGCGAGCGCCGCGCGCCGCGCGCCGGGATTGAGCGCGTCCGGGTTCAAACCGCGCTCGACCAGAAAACGCACGACGTCGATGTCCGCAGAACGGACCGCGAGCGCAAGTGCCGTCGTCCCCACGCGATCCTGCGCCCGCAGATCGGCGCCGCGCGCCAACAGCAGCCGCAGCAGATCGACCGTCCCCGGGTAGGAGGCGGCGACGAGCAGCGCGGTCCGCCCCGTGTCCGATTTCGCATCGACCGCGGCGCCGCGATCGAGGAGATGCTGAACCTTGTCGCGATTGGGCACAGCCCACATCAATGCGGTCGCGCCCGAATCGTCTTTGAGATTGGGATCCGCACCGCGCTTCAGCAACAGCTCCACCACGTCCGCGTCAGCGAACAGCGCGGCGGCCATCAATGCGGGGGTTCCCTGCGCATCCTTGACGTTGGGACTCGCGCCGTTGGCGATGAGCCGCTCGACGTCGCGGGTCGCTCCCCGACGGATAGCGGCGAACAGCGCGTCACGGCTGGAATCGACCGTCTGCGCCGAGACAGCGGTAACCAGGGCCGCGACAAGAATCAGACGGACCAGCATGATCTACGGCTCTCCAGGCAATGCCGGAAACGACGGCGGGGAAACGCGGCGCCGCGACGCTGATTCGTACGCGGTCGCTGCTTTGAGTGCCACGTGCTCCATCCCGGGTTCCACGAGGAAGTTGATCGAAAACGGCACGCCGGGCGCCGGGACCTCGGTGGCCACGGTGCTCGTGCGGCTGCGATAGTACTTGCGCCCTCGCGCGTCGGTCGCCAGCTCGAAGGACGGGTCGTAGGCGACCTTGACGTAGCCGGCAGGAATCAGGATCTCGGTGATGCCCGCGTTCGGTCCCAGCGGATACGAGATCTGACGGTTGTTCACGCCCGGCTCCGACGCCAACCCGATCTTGCCGGGCGGGAGCGTGGTGTGCACCTGAATCAGCAGATCGAGCTTGTTGTCCAGCATCACCTTCATCAGCACTCGGCGGAGAAACTCGCGGCGCTGGATGTTCTCGGCGATCCCCTTGGGCGGCTCGTAGAGGTTCGTGATCTCTTCCCAGTTCTTGAACGCGGCCCGCTGATCGTCGCCCCAGAACTTCGATCGCGCGTTGAGCGCCTGCCAGTCGACGAGCGTTTCCGTGAAGCCGCGGTCGCTCCAGTCCTTCGAGCGACGCATCAGGTACTGCGCGATGTGGAACCGGAACGTCCTCGACTGCGCGTCCGCCTGGCCGCCGCCAACCGCGGCGCGCAGCGTGAGGCCGCGCGGCGTCGGCTCGAGCCCTTCGGCCCAGCGCACCATCCAGTCGGCGGCGGTCATCGAGCCGGTGCCTTTCGTCACACCCGGAGCGAACTCCGTCGGCCGCACTTTCGCGGCGAAGTCCGGAAACTGCGGGTCCCCTTGCGCGTTCAACCGGTACAGCAGGTCCGGGTAGAGCACGGGCGCCAGCTCCGCGATCGCCCGATCGATCGTCGTCTTCATGTTCTCGACGTCGGGATCGTCCACCCAGCCGGGCGTGAGCGATTCGACCAGCGTCGCGCCGAGACGGCCGGTGAGCACGGCCTTCATTTCGGCCGCGGCCGCGTCGACGATCGGCTCATCGACCTTCGCGTGCTTCACCATGAACTCGCGAATGATGCCGATGCGCATTCCTCTGAGCGCGCCGGGCGCGCCGTCGGTGATCGCGCGCGCGTAGGGCTCGGTCGGCAGGCTCGATCGCGGCACGGTCGTGAAGATGTCGCGCGGGTCGTAGTACCCGTTCACGGGATCTTTGAGCGCATCGAGCACCTTCACCGCGTCGCTCACGGATCGACAGTGAATGCCGGCGCGGTCGTTGTAGATTTCGGCGCCGATCGCGCCGCCGAGGAAGGAGAGGTGCGCCTTGTGCGGGAGGATGAGCGCCACCGAGTTGTGATTGGCGGGCCCGCGGCACGACTGTCCCGTCTCCTCGCAGATGCTGCACATCACGAGGTTCGCGCTGACGGACACACCCGATCCGGAGCTCGAACCGATGGACGCCGCCCGCGTCTGGTCGTAGGCGTTGCACGGATTGCCCGCCCACGTGCTGCGCTGATAGCCGAGCGTGGAGGCGAGGACCTTGGTCGGGTGGTTCTTGCCGCCGGGATCCCCGGGACCGCGCCCGTTGTACTCCGTCGTGTTCGCTTTCGCGTAGATGATGGCGCCCTTCTGCCGCAGCTCCGCGACCAGCGTCTGATCGCGCGCCGGAAAGTCGATGTCGTAGTGCGCGTCGGCGCCGCCGGTCGAGCGCATGTCCTTGACGTCGTACGAGTCCTTGAACGAGAACGGGATGCAGTACATCGGCATGTTCTGCAGGTCGGGATTGCGGCCGTACTGCGCGTCGAGCTCCGCGGCGCGCTCGAGCGCATCGGGCTGCTTGCGAAATTCCTCGCACACTTTCGGAGCACCCGCCGGCAGCGGCCCCGAAGACGGAGCCCGATCGAAGTCACCCTTGCAGGTGACCGAGCGCTGCCCGCGAATGTTCAGCATGCCCAGTGCGCGCACCTGACCCGCGTTGGGAATGCCCACGGTCATCCCGTACTGCTGCTGCACGGACGGGTCTGACGAAGTGGGCTCCATGCGGCCGAATTCGATGGGAGGTGTCTTTCGTGGATCGCCGGGCGGCAGGCTGGCCGTCGCCTTCACCGCCGCGGCGTACTGGTCGTAGTCAGGAAGGAACGATAGCGCCATCGACTCGGTGACGAGCTGATTGCACGTCCCGTTGTAGGCCTTCGCGCGGTTGATATAGGCCTGCACCAGCTGACGGCACGTGAGCTGGCCGCTTTGAATCCCAAGGTGCACGTCGGCAATCGTCGCTTCGATCAGATGAAACCGGAACGGCTGCTGCTGGGACAACACGGGCTCGCCCCTGGCCGCAAGAGCGAGCATCACGAGGACCAAGCCGATGATTCTCGAGTGAGACATGGTTGCCCTCTTTTTTAGGCCTATGCTACCCCTGTCTCACCCGTGAATCGCCGACTTTTCGCTACGACTGGGTCGCGACGATCGCCCTCGCCTCCCCAAGCTTCGCGATCGCCTGCTGCGCGAGCGTCCGCCGCTGACTCCCGGAGCCGCTGGCCTGCGCCTGCGCGATCAGGTTCCGCGCCTCGGTGAGCTTGGTCACCGCGGTCGGGAAGATGCCGCCCTGGTTGAGGACGTCGATCGCATCCTGCGTATCGTCGAACGCCGTCTGCAGCCGCCTGTCCTGCTCGGTGAGCGGATCGTTCTTGTTCGCCAGCAGCTCCTGCAGCTCGCGCGTGGCGACATCGATGTTCTGCAGCGTGTTGATGCCGCGCAGGAAGCCGGCCAGCTGGTGGTCCTGCGTGTCATCGAAGTTGAAACGCGCGTCGAGGGGTCGCGGATTGTTGAATTCGGGACCGTCGTAGAACTCCACGACGTCCTCGAGCGTGTTCACGAGGTTGTTGTGGAAGAACGGCGGGGTGTCGGCGGCCTCGACGACGGACGCCAGGTTGAACGTGCGGTTACCGAATGTGCCGTCTCCGTTGGCAGCCTGTCCGAAGCCGCCGTCGTGCGGGAAGTCCTGGATGCTGCGAGCGGGGTGCACCACGTCCTCGACGTTGGTGTTGATGTTCAGGTTCTGCCCGCCGAGGAGGGCGCCGGCGTTGTTGTGGCACGCCGCGCATTTTCCGCCCGCATTCGGATCGCCGGAGCCGTTGAGGAACAGCCCCTTGCCCGTCTCGACGTTCGCGTCATTGAACGTGATTCTCGTCAGGTCGAAGTCCGTGGCGCGCCCGAGCGAGAGCTGAAACGCCTCCATCGCATCCAGTTCTTTCGCCTTCGGCAGCCGGAAGTCGGTGCCCGCCACGCGGTTCAGCCGCTTGGTGAAGTGCTGCGTCACCGCTCCGGTCGCGAATTCGCGCAGCGATCCAGTTCCCGGTGCGCCGTCGCCCGACCAGCCCGTCATCTGCGCCGGCGGATTTGGGAGGTTGGGGTCCTGCTGCAGCGAGACCTGCAGGCCGAGCGTGTGCGGCACACCGCGCATCACGAACTTGTGCGTGGGATCGCTCAACCCGTCGAGGTTCTCCAGGATCAGTGCGAACGATCGCATCAGGGCCGGACGTTCGAGCTGCGCCAGCGCGGGGTTGAACTCCGCGACAAACAGCGGATCGTTGGCGGGCAGCGTGGCGATGAAGTCGGGATCGATCGTGAAATTGTTGCGGGCGGGATGACAGGTGCCGCAGGTGCGGCCGTTGCCGCTGAATGTCTCGGTGAAGAACAATGTGGCGACCTGCGAAATCAGCTTGTCGAGCTGAACGGCGCGCTTGGTCCCTCCGGAAGTCCCGGCGTCGGGGCTCATCATGAACAATTTGGGGGCGACGAGACCGCCGAGCAGATCTTCGACTTCAAACTGCA
>QHWQ01000139.1 GCA_003222635.1 Acidobacteriota bacterium
TTGCCGTTGATGCCTCCGACTTCGCCGTCCTCGTCCGGCGCATCGACCACAAGCGTTTTGCCGTCGCCGCTCAGCGCAATCGCAGCGCCGAACGCATCCTGGTTGTGATTGAGATTCGACTGCTTCAGGTACGTCGTCTGCTTCCAGCCCGCGCCGCTTGCCCCGAGCGACGTCGAGGGGTCGCGGACGAAGATGTACGCGCAGCCGGATCCGTTCTGCGAGTTGTCGGCCTCGTTGCCGTCGACGCCCGCGACGCCGCCGTCCTCGTCGTAGCCGCTGATCGCGAGCGTGGCGCCGTCGGCTGACAGATCCACGGCGAAGCCGAACAGATCTCCGGGGTCGGTCTGCGCGCCTTTCAGGTACGCCTGCTGCGACCAGGTCGAGCCGGAACGCGTGAACACATAAGCGGCCCCGGCATTGGCGGAGGAGTTGTCCGCCTGGTTGCCGTTCACGCCGCGCGCGTTGCTCTGTTCCGTCGGCGCGCCCACGACCATCACGTTTCCGTCGTCGCTCAACGTCACCGCCCAGCCGAACTGATCGCCGGCATCCGAGTTCGACGACTTGACATAGGCCTGCTGCATCCACGTGCCGCCGGCGCGCGCGAAGACGTAGACCGCGCCGGAATCCTCGGCGTCGTTGTTCGCTTGATTGCCGTTGATGCCGCGCGCGTTGCTGTCTTCGCGCGTCGCGGTCACCGCGAGCGTGTTGCCGTTGGCGCTGATCGCGAGCGAGAAGCCGAAGCTGTCGTAGGCATCCGTGTTCGACGCCTTCACGTACGCCTGCTGCGTCCACTTGCCGCCCGCGCGAGTGAACACGTAGACCGCGCCCGCGCCGCTGGCGGTGTCGTCCTTCTGGTTGCCGTTGACGCCGGTCGCGGCGCTGCTTTCATCGGGGGCCGAGACCGCCAGCGTATTGCCATCGCGGCTCATGACCAGCGTGCGGCCGGTCAGCGCGCTGCCGAAGCCCAGCTTCGCATCCGCGCGCGGGTTCGACGCCTTCAAGTACGTGACCGGCGAGAAGTTGCGCTTTCGGAACCCGGGATCCGAACCATGGCCGTGGACCGCCGCGCCAAGCGCGAGCGTTATGACGAGAATCAGAACAGACAACGCGCGTGTAACCATGGCCGCGGATTCTGTGTCGAGGTTCTGTCGCTGTCAAGGCATCGCGCCGAAAGATAATGGCGTATGGCCGACAGCACCGCCTTCACGGAACGACGGGTGGCCGCCTGGGTGGGCAAGGCGCTTCGCATTGAAGGACGCATCGTCAGCAGCGAGGACCTCACCATCGACGGCAGCGTCGAGGGATCGATCGAGCTGGGCAATCACAGTCTGGTGATTGGACAGGGCGCCGCGGTGAAAGCGGATCTCACCGCCAAGACGATCACCATCAGCGGCGCCGTGACCGGCGCCGTCCGCGCAACGGAGAAGGTGGACCTGCGCGAGACGGGCTCGGTCGAGGGCGACATCAGCACGCCGAAGTTCCTGATGGCCGAAGGCGCGGCCGTTCGAGGAAAGATCGAGGCAGGAACGCGGTCGCGATGACGTTGCCGGCGAGCACTCCCACCAACAGATAGTCCGCTCCGCCCACCAGTTCGAAGAACGCGTAGCTGGTGATGCCGATAGCCGCGCCGCAGATGATCTGCGCGGAGTATCTCACGGGTGAGGTCGGCGGATCCGTCAGGATGAAAAAGGCGAAGTAGACGAGCGCCTGCACATCCGGCGTGCGATAGACCTCGGCAACCAGGCGCGGATCGGCGGCGAACGCCGTCACCGTGAATGCGCCGTAGTACGCGCCCGCAAACGCGAGCACCATCGGCATCTTGTTGACCCGATCGGCAATGAAGATGCCGGTCGCGACGAGCACCAGCCACGTCAGCAGCGGCGCGTCCGGCAGGGCACCCCACCAGCTCTGACCGGCCCCGAAGACGTACGAGACCGCGACCACGCCAAGCGCCGCCGGGTTGAACACGTTCGCATTCCTCGTCCTCAACACATACTTGCTCGCCACGCCGATCGCCGATGCGATCGCCGCGACGTGCCACGGCTCGTGCGGGCTCAACACCATGGCGACGATCATGCCGGTCAGGACCGCGCCGCTCGGGTACTCCCACACGCCGCGGCGGTAGCGGAGCATGGCGAGGTCGATGGCCGCCGCCGGCGCGATGGCGCTAATGAGGACGACGAACGTCTGACGGATGCCCTCGACCGGCATCGCGAGCGCGAGCAGGATCAGCAGGACGATCGTCAGCAGCCCCTTCGGCGTCCTGAAGAATCGAATAGTCACTCGGAAAGTCCCTGGTCGCGTGGCGGTCGAGCGAAGGCGTCACGAGCAGCCCGTCCACGCCATGGCGCTCGAGCAGCGCGATGCCGTCAACGGGACCAAGCACGAAAGCGGCGGTCGCGAGCGCATCCGCGAGCAGTGCCGTGGGCGCCACCACGGTCACGCTGGCGAGCGCGCTGGCATCGCGTCCGGTTCGCGCATCCAGAATGTGGCTGGCGTTGCCGTCGCCGCGGCGCTCGTAATCGCCGGACGTGCAGACCGCGCGGTTCGACACGCGGACGACGTCGATGAGCTCTCCGTCGCGGCGGGGATGGCGGATGCCGGCGGTCCACGGCGCGCCCCCGCCTCTCGTTCCCGCAAGGAACAGGTCTCCTCCCGCATCAATGGCGAAGTTCGTGAACGGCGCCAGCTCGCGCGCTGCCATATCGATGGCCAGTCCTTTCGCGACCGCGCCGAGGTCGAGCACCAGCGGCCGACGCAAGGTGATCGTCCGGTCCGCGGAATCGAGCTGGACGTCGCGATAGCTGACCGTGCCGATCGTGTCGATGCCGGAACGCACGAGGACGCGCGTGCGGTGCTCGCGGTTGAAGCCGCGCCGTTCCATGTCGGCGCCGACCGTCGGATCGAACGCGCCAGCCGTGTCCTCCGCGACCGCAATCGCAAACTGGACGGCTTCGAAGACGATGTCGCTGACGGGAATGGGAACGCCCACGTGCGAGGCCAGCTTCGACACCTCGCTTCCGGGCTCGAATCGCGAACAGCACTCCTCGATGCGGCGAAACCATCCGAAGGCGCGGGCGATTGCGGCTTCTCTGTCCGCAATGTTGCGCGCGTCGCCATCGTCGCCGACGACCTGGATGGTCGCGCACGTACCCATCACCGTGATCGTCTGACTGGTGCCTGCGCCGGTCACTTGGCTTTCGACAGCGCGTCGGCGACCGCGTCGTGGAACGCGTCGGTGCTTTCGGTGGCACCCGAGACGTAGTCGACTTCGGGACTCTGACGGCTGACGACCTGCGGATAGATCGGCTCGATCCACGAGCACGAATAGCGCGTGAGGCAGCGCGCGACCGTCGCGGATGTGATCCGTCCACCTTCGATCACGACCGACGCCTGGATGTCGCCATGGCGGCAGTAGCCCCACCCGAGATACGTCCCGTCCTTGAATTGCGCCTCCGGGGCGGGCGCCGGCGGTGGAGCGGCCGTGATAGGAACAGGTTCGACGATGGGCGCGGCTGGTACTTCTGCTTCTGTTGCTGCTTCGCGCGCCGCCGCGCGTGCGCGTGTGCGGACACGCTCCGTGGGCGGAGCGATGACCGGCTCTCCCGGTTGAATGGAAGGCAGCGGCGGCGGAGCCTGAACCAGCGGCGGCGTCGCGGCCGGCGCGCGCCGTGGCGCGGCTTCGGCGGCGAAGCGATCCGCCGCCGCTCGCGTGCGTACGTATCCGGCCGCGTAGACGGCGAGCACAGCTGCCGAGCTCAGCGCGACGAGCGGCCGGTGTTTCATTCGCGTCTTCCGGACTTGCCGCCGCTAGACGCGCGCTGGCGCCGCGGGCGACATGGCGTGGCGACCCATCTTCGCATCCACCGATATCAGATTCCACGACCGCAGAGCGATCAGGATGAAGAACGCAATCGCGTAATCGAGCTGCAGCCACGCAATCGTGAAGTCCTGCCGCAGCATCGTCCCGAACACGAGCGCGGTGATCATCAGCGCGCCGGCGATCAGCGCCGCGCGCGTCCCCAGGCCCACCATGATGCAGAAGCCGATGATCGTCTCGATGAAGGGCAGGACCGACGCAAACGGGATCAGAAACGCCGGCGGCATCACCGGTACGTCCTTGAACTGCGTCAGCATGTAGTTCTGGAACGCCGGAAGACCGAGCGCGATGCGGACCACGCCGCGCATCATGATGTTCAACCCGAACGTGAAGCGGAAGATGCCGTAGGCGAGCGCCTCGTTCGAGCGCCAGTCGGTAACCGAAGTGGCCATTGCCGCTCCACCGACTGGTAGAACTGCACCAGGTTGGCGACCGCACCTGGATAGTCGCCGGCCGTGGCGGGCGGCGACCACGAGTCCGCTTCGATCAGCGTCCGCTCGCGCGGCAGGTGCACCATCAGCAGCCCGGGGTTATGCATGTTGCCGGCGTAGTGATAGATGTTCACTTCCCTCGTTCCGTCGCTCATCAGCCGCGTTCCGGTAATCCCTTCGAACATCGCTGCGCGCGGCGACCTGGCGAGCCGATCGGGATTGATCGTCCGCGGATTCCGCCAGATGTTCTCGAAGAACGCGATGTTGCTCTGGTGCGTGATGATCGTCACGCCCTCGGCGACATAGGTGCGCAGGCCGCCGGAATGATCGAAGTGGTGATGCGTGTTGACGAGATACCGGATCGGCTTGTTCGGGACGGCGCGCTTCAGCGCATCCATCACCGCAATCGATCGCGCTTCCGTTTCCGGTGCTTCGACGACGATGAGGTGATCCTTCATCTCGATGGCGACGCTCTTCACCGTGCCCTGCACCATCCAGAGGCCGTCGGAGATTCGTTCGGCCTGCAGCGGTGCGGTTGACGGCGCCGGCGCGTTGCGGATGTTCGCCGGCACGTCGATCGACACCGTGACGTTCGGCTTCACGTCGATGACGTCGAGATCCAGGATCGGATACGGTCCGTTTCGCTGGACGATGTGCGTCGGGAACTTCACACCGGCGAAATCCTTGTAGGCGGTGAAGATCGCCTCGAACTTCGTGTCGCCAAGCACCGGCGAGCCGTACCACGTTTCGATGCGCTCGACGAGGTTCTGATCGCCCACCGTCCCTTCGAACTTCATCTTGTTCGGCGCGGTGAAGGTGATGATCGTCTTCTTCGCCCCGCGGATCGTCTCCGCGCGCACGGTGGCGTTGTTCGCGACGGCAGCTTTGATGAATCCCTGCGGCGTCGCCCAGATTTGCGTGAGCCGGCCATCGACCGCGGAACGGAAGTCACGTTCGGGCGCAGCGGGCGTCGCGGCCGGTCCCGCGACGTCCCACGCGTATGTGCCGCTGAGAAACCAGGTCTGCCGCATCTCGCCGGAGATCGGCTGGAAACCGCCGCCGAGCGGCGGGTTCTCCCACTGTTGCCGCCGGCGGTCGTCCCGGAGCGCGGGCGTCGCGTAATCGATCGTCACGGTCATCGCCGGCACGGCGAAGCGCGGCCACGCGGCGTTCGCGTCGTACGGCTGGCCGAAGGTGCCGTCGAAGCCGCGGCCTGAAAACTCAATCGTTCTGACGTTTGCCGCGCCAAGCGCCGCGCTCACGGCGTCGAGCGACGCCTTCGCGTCCTGCGCGCGCAGCTGAATCGATCCGATGGCAACAGTGAGGCAGAGCGGGAGCAGGTACTTCTTCATGGCGGGCAACTGTGGCGCGTCGGGGCGGGCGTGTCAACACCCGCCCCCGTGAAAGATCAGAATGCCTTGACTGGCCCCTGCTTCTTTTTCCCGCCCTTTTTCTTCGTCGCTTTCTTCTTGGCTCCACCCTTCTTCTTCGCCATCACACCCTCCTTTGAATCAATGCGGACGCCACGTGCTACTAACCCCGAGAATCACCATGCACGCCAGATTTTTTCGAATGCGATTCTCGGGGTTGGTAGCACTTGTGTCACAGCGTCTTTGGGACACAGCGCGGCGTCGCGCCGCGCTGTGTCTCTCAGCGCGCGTTTGGCGGCGCGCGAGGGCTTGTAGGTACCGAGCTTCACGGCCAGCGCGAGGCAGCGGCGGCCGTCGCGGAGCATCAGCCCCTTCGCGCAGAGCGGCTCGAGGCGCTCGACGATCGATGCCTCCGTTGCTTCGAACCCGCCGGCGTGCGCGGCGTCGGCGAGCCGCCGCACGTCTGCAATGGCATCGCACTGCAGGTAGAGCAAGCGATCGAGACCGTCGAGCACCGTGACCGCGGCGCGAGCCGCTGGGCGCGTGTCGCAGATAGCCAGCCTGCCGTCGACATCCGCGTGAAAGAGCGTGCTCTCCCCGTTGAGCGACTTCCACACGCGCAGCTCTTTCAGCAGCGGGCCGATGTAGTCGTGCACGCGCTGCTCGCGCGCGTAATCGAAGCCGAAGTGATATGCGAGGTTCGCGACCGCCGGCGCGGTCAGCGGATAGACGTGGTGATACGCGGGCAGGGGCCGGACGTTGGTGAACCCGAGCTTCGCCGCGTCGAAGAAGTTCGGGCTGAAGCGATCGAGCCGCAGGCCGCCGAACCCAATCGGCGGCACCAGATGCGTGAGCAGCGGAACGATCGCCGCCATGCGTTCGTAGTCCTCGGGCGGCTCGCCCGGAAATCCCCACAGCACGTTCCAGTACGGCCGCACACCGAGCTCGGCGCACCACTTCAGGAGCTGGACGTTCTGCAGCGCGGTGACGCCCTTGCGCATCAGCGCGAGCACGTTGTCGCCGAAGCTCTCGATGCCCGGCTGAATCGACGTCACGCCGGCGTGTCCACGACCTGGATGTCGCATCCCGGGTGCCGCTCGACGATGAACGTCAGCTCCTCGAGCGCGCGCGCCCCGCTCTTGCTGCGGAACTCCATCGTCTGGCCGTTGAGGCCGCAGAAGGTGCAGTGCCTCTTTTCGCCCCACCAGCAGCCGCGCGAGGTCTCGAAGAAGAGACGCGGCTGCCAGGTGCTCTTGAACCCGGTGGCGTTGAATTCGTCGAAGAAGTCGTCGAAGTCGGGGTAGGGCAGCGCGTTCATGTCGCGCACCGGCGGCGCGTTGTCGAACGAGCCGAAGAGGAACTCGCGCCTGACCGTCGCGCGCGTCTTCACGCCGTCGAGGCCGGCCAGCGGGGATCCCTTGAGGACGCGTTGGACGATCTCCGGAAAGATCAGATCGCCTTCGCCCGACACCGCGGCGTCGACGAACGGAAACTGGCGCACGGTCTCGGCGCCCATGACGCCTTCGCAGTTGGAGCCGCCAAAGACGATCGTCACGTTCGGCGCGCGTGCCTTCAGCCGGCGCGCCAGCGCCAGCGACGCGACGTGCTGCTGAAAGACGGTGGTGAATCCGACCAGCCGCGGGCGAAGCGCGAGCACCTCCTCGACGCATTCATCCAGGAACGGCTCGACATGGCGCCTGTTCTCCGCGAGCCGCCGGATGGTTGCCGGATGCAGCGGCGCCACATCCTCTATCACCCAACCCGATCGACAGCGAAGGATGTCATCGAAGTACTGCTCGTCGTCTTCGGCGGTGCGGTCGAAGAGCGAAGCGGCGAAGAGCCATTCGCCCGTCAGCTGACGCGCGGACAGACGATCGTCGGTAGACAGATCGAAATAGAGCGGCCGTCCGATGCGCCTGGCGAACGGAAGACCGAAATAGCGGATGACGGACGCAACGTCGTCGCGATTGAGCGCTCCTTTCAGGAGGCTCAACCCCATCGACGGCGAGAAGAGCTCGCCGAACGGCATGCTGACGAGGACAACGTCAGCCTGCCGCGGCAGCGCTCTCTTCACAGGGAGAAACTCTCCCAATGATGCTTGATGTCGGTCATCAGCGAGATGAACGCGGGGTCGCCACGCAGCGGCTTCAGAAACGGGTCGTGCGTTGCCAGCAGCGGATAGTTGATGAAGCCGAGCGTCGCGCCGCGCTCCAGCCATTTGATGGCCGACGCCCCATCGCCGGCGAGCGCATACGCATCGGCGATGAACCAGCAATACTGCGCGTCTCCTCCGAGCGCCGTTTCCACGTCGGGCGTGATGCTGCGCGCTGCACCGGCATAAAACTGACCGAGGTGTGCGAACGGACTGTCGGGAAAGTCACGCGACAGCGATTCGAAGATCGGCCGCGCGTCGTCGCGCCGGCCGCCAAGCGCCAGCGCCTGGCCGTAGGCGAGGCGAACGCCGGGGTTGTCCAGGTTCCCGGCGTAATGCGGTGCGAACGCCTCGATCGCTTCGTCGAATTTTCCGTCCATCGTCGCGAGCACGGCGGGCAGCACCTGAAAGAGCGGCGTCAGCGGATCGATCGCTTTGAGACGCTCGGCCCACGGCCTGGCGGCTGCCGCCTTGCCCGTAATTCCGCAGAACACGCACAGCCACACGAGCGTGTCCGGATCGTTTGGATCGATGTCGAGCGCCTTCCGCAGGCTCCTGATGCCTTCCTGAATCTTTCCCTCATGCACCAGCACGAGGCCGCGCAGCCGGTGTCCGTGTTCGGACTCCGGCGAGAGCGTCAGGATGCGTTCGGCAATCACACGCGCCCGTTCGAGATGCGCGGGGTCGTTGTCGATGCCCGCGTTCACATACTGCCAGTGGACGTGCCCCTTCGCCGACAGGAGCAGAATGTTCTCGCCGACGAGCTGTTCGCTGTTCTCCAGGAACGCGAGCGCGCGATCGAGGCCGTCCTTCGTGAAGGTCAGCATCTCCTGCTTCGCCTTCAGGTACGACTCGTAGGCGCGGATGTCGTCGAGCGGGCGGGCGAGGAGCCGCTCGCTTTCCCGCGGGCTCAACACCAGATGCAGCGCGTCGACGATGCCGCGCGAGATCGATTCCTGGATCGTGAAGACGTCTTCGGTGGTGCCGGAATACTTGTGCGCCCAGAGCGCCGAGTCGCTGGCGATGTCGATCAGCTTCGTCGTCACGCGCAGCGACGATCCGCTGCGGCGAACGGATCCTTCGAGCAAATACTGCACGCCGAGGTTCGCCGCGATGTCGGCGAGCGGATCCGAGCGGCCCTTGAGGCGCATGCTCGACGTGCGCGAGATGACGCGCAGCGCGCGCACGCTCGACAGGTCCGTGATGATTTCGTCCGTCAGCCCGTCGGCGAAGTAGTCGTCGCCCTCCGTCAGATTGACGAACGGGAGGACGACGATCGATCGGCGCGAGACGGGGATGACCTGCGTCTGCAGGTCCTGCGGCACCGTCATGCCAAGCAGCTGCCGCAGCCCGCGCGCCGCCTCGCGCGCCGACTGCACCCGCTCTTTCAGGGGTTTTCGCAGAAGCCGCAGGATGAACGTATCGGCGTCAATCGAGATGTCCGCGTTCTTCGAGCGGGGCGGAGCCGGATCCTCGGTGCGAATCGCGTGTGACACCGCCTCGGGATAGCCGCCCTTGAACGGCAGCTCGCCGGTGAGCATCTGATACAGCACGACGCCGAGCGACCAGATGTCGCTGCGCGCATCGATTTCCTCGCCGCGCGTCTGCTCCGGCGACATGTAGGCGACGGTGCCAAGCGGCGATCCCGCGAGCGTCAGCTGCAGCGAGTCCGCGAACTTGGCGAGGCCGAAGTCGAGAATCCTGACGCCGTGCTCGGTGAGCATCAGGTTGCCCGGCTTGATGTCGCGGTGCACGACGCCCTGCCCGTGCGCCTTGGCGAGGCCGTCGGCGACCTGCGCCGCAATCCAGAGCCCCTCGTCTACCGGAATCGAACCCTGCTCGAGCCGCTCCTTGAGCGTCTGCCCGTCGCAGAACGCCATGACGATGAAGAGCTGATCATCGGACGTGGTTTCGATGCTGTGAACGGGACAGATGTTCGGATGATCGGTGGCCGAGGCCGCCTGCGCTTCGCGGATGAAGCGCTGCTTCACCTGCTCGTCGTGGCTGAACTCGGGCGGAAGGAACTTCAGCGCGACCGGACGGCCGAGCTTGGTGTCGCGCGCTTTGTAGACGACGCCCATGCCGCCGCCTCCGAGCTTCGCGGCAATCTCGTAGTGGGCGACAGTTGTGCCGACCAGGGGGTCGGCTGACGGTGTGTGGGACAGACGGAGCAAGTATACCGAGTCAGAGTCAGTGACGCCCCGACTCACATCAGCACTGCCGACGCGTGAGTCGGGTCGTACCTGACTCTGACTCGGGCCTACTCAGTCGGTTTGTGCGACCACACCTTCCATTCTTCAGCTGCGTTGACGACCGCTCGCGGCGGATGTTTGGATGCGGCGTCGTGACGGACCGGTGTCTGATACGCGGCGAAGAAGATCAGCCCGGTCGCCGCAAGGGCGGCGATCATGCCGGCGATCAGCATCCCGTCTTCTTCGTACACAAACCAGGGTCGTTTGGGCACCATGGTCCCAGGCAGCGGCAAGCGGAATGCCGGGCAAAAATCCACAAGAATGCCAGGAACGTCACGGTGTGCAACGGCGGAATTGTGATCCGATTTACAGATGCCGGTCGCGCGTTTCCGCGCTGCCGAGCAGGCCGATCAGCGTCAGCACGGCGGCGGACGTCAGGTAGTAGCCGACGTACTGCAGGCCGTACTTCGTCGCGAGATAGGTTGCGATGTAGGGCGCGAGCGACGCGCCGAAGATCCCCGCCAGGTTGAACGTCACAGAGCTGCCGGTGTAGCGCACCGCGGTGGGAAACATTTCCGAGAGCGTCGTGCCGAGCGGGCCGTAGGTGAGTCCCATCAGCGCGAGGCCGACGATCATCGCCAGCGTCGCGCCGCCGATGCCTGCCGAGAGCATCGGCGCCAGTACGAGGCCGAACGCAGCGATTGCCGCCGTCACCCAGATCAGCGTCTTCCGGCGTCCGCGCTCGGCCAGCACCGCGCTGAGCGGAATCGTCGCGGCGAAAAAGACGATGCCGACAAGCTGGATGAGCAGAAACGTCGCGCGGCTGTACTCGAGCGCCGTCGTGCCCCACGACAGCGCGAACACCGTCATCAGGTAGAAGACCACGAATGTCGCAAGCGAAATGAGGGTCCCCTTGATCACCGTGCTCGTGTGATCGCGAAAAACCACGAACATCGGGAGCCTGACGCGCTGCTCGCGCGCGAGCGCGGCGCGGAAGACAGGCGTTTCGGAGATCGTCAGTCGAACGTAGAGCCCGACGAGCACCAGCGCCGCGCTGAACAGGAACGGCAGCCGCCATCCGTACGCCAGGAACTGATCGTTGGTCAGCCGCTCGGAGAGCAGCAGGAACACGGTGCCGGAAAAGAAGAAGCCGATCGGCGCGCCGAGCTGCGGGAACATGCCGTACCACGCGCGCTTGCCGGGCGGCGCGTTCTCGACCGCGAGCAGCACCGCGCCGCCCCATTCGCCGCCGAGCCCGAGCCCCTGGCCGAAGCGGCAGAGCGAGAGGAGCGCCGGCGCCGCGACGCCGATCGTCGCGTAGGTCGGCAGCAGCCCGATCGCCACCGTCGAAATGCCCATCGTCAGCAGCGCCGCGACGAGCGTCGCCTTGCGGCCGATGCGATCGCCGAAATGGCCGAAGAGCGCCGAGCCGATGGGGCGCGCCACAAACGCGATGGCGAAGGTCGCGAGCGACGCGAGCACGGCCGAGGCAGGATCGGTGGACGGGAAGAACAGCCGGGGGAAGACGAGGACGGCGGCGGTGGCGTAGATATAAAAGTCAAAGTACTCGATAGTGGTGCCGATCAGGCTCGCAAAGAGGACCTGGCCCGCCGTGTTGGTGGGCCCGGATCCGGGATCCGGGAATCGGGATCCGTCGGTTCGCGAGTTCGCGGTTCGGTAGTTCGCGTTCATCGCTATTAGGTACCGCCTCGCGCGGACGATAACAGATTCGCGCGCAGCGGATGCCGTTTGCGTCGTCGCCGCCGTAGCAACTGTCTTCGCATGCTTCGGCGGGCGGTACTATATGTGTATGTCGACGCGAAATCGTGCAAGGGGCGCAGGCCGCGTTGGCCGAACTCAAGGCAGCAGTTGATCAACGCTAGGCTACGGCTCTAGCGACTGATGTTTCGACGGGTGAGAGCGAAAGACGATCGGTATGGAAGGAGGGTCCCCCATGGTTGTGTACGTAGTGATTCGCGAGGATCAGAACGAACACGGCTTTGTGGACACGAGCATCGATGGGCTGTTCCGGACGCAGCAAGAAGCTGACGCGTTCGTGGATGAATGCACGGGCGAAGCTCGTGCCGAAGGCCTGCGATTAGAAGATGATTACCCGGGGGATTGGGACGTCTACTGGAAAGTTGAACAGCATACGGTCGACTAATCGCGCGGATCGACGCATCTTTCGCATCTTTCGCACCGTCGAGTGCGCGAACCCCCGAATCGTGTTCGAGGTAATATTCGCCTTGCCATGCGCATGAAAGCCGCCTTTGTCGCAGCCGTTCTGCTCGTCGCTGCGTCCGCAGCCGACGCGCACATCACGAAAATCCAGATCATCCAGAAGGAGTCGCCGACCTTCGGCGGCTACGTCTTCAAGGACGTCGGCCAGTACGAAAAGCTGGCCGGCAAGGCCTACGGCGAGCTCGACCCCAACGATCCGAAGAACGCCGCGATCGTGGACATCAAGCTCGCGCCGCGCAACGCGCGCGGCAAGGTCGAATACGCCTTCGACTTCTACATCCTCAAGCCGATCGATCTGAGCAAGGGCAATCACAAGGTGATGTACGAGCCGCCGAACCGCGGACGGAAGACGCACGCGTCGCTCAACCGCGGCGCGGGCAGCAACGATCCGGGTTCGACGACCAATCCACAGGAGCTGGCGAACCTGTTCCTCCCGCCGCGCGGCTACACGATGGTGTGGAGCGGGTGGGATTTCAGCGCCGGCGACGACAGCAGCGACTACAACACCACGATTACGCTGCCCGTTGCGAGGAATCCCGACGGCACGACGATCACCGGGCCGTCGTACGAGTACATCGTCAGCGGCGCGGCGTCGTACGAGCTGAATTATGCCGCTGCGACGCTCGATCAATCGAAGGCCACCCTCACCCATCGCCTGCGTCTCGACGACGTGCCGCAGGTGGTGCCGGCGAGCGGCTGGGCGTACGACGCGAAGGGGACGTCGATTCACCTGCTGCCGCAGGGGACGCGCTTCACGCAGGGCGACATCTACGAGCTCTCGTACACGGCGAAGGATCCGACGGTCAACGGCATCGGTTTCGCCGCGGTGCGCGACTTCAACGCGTTCCTCCGCTACGAGAAAGCCGATGACGGCGGAACGGCCAATCCGATGGCGGGCGACATCACGCGCATCTATACGGAAGTCCAGTCGCAGCCCGGACGGATGCTGAACGACTTCCGGACGCTCGGCTTCAACCAGGCGGAGAACGGCAAGATTGTCTTCGACGGGATGCTGCAGTGGATCGCGGCGGCCGACGGCATCAACATGAACTCGCGCTTCTCGCAGCCGGGACGCACGGAGCGCAATCGTCAGGACCAGCTCTACGCGGAAGGCGTCTTCCCGTTCGCGAATCAGTCGCTGAAGGATCCGATCAGCGGCCGCAGCGGCGGGCGCTACGACGCCTGCACGAAGACGAAGACGTGCCCGCTGGCCATGGAGATCTATTCGGCCAACGAGTACTGGGTGAAAGGGGCGTCGCTCTTCCACACCGATCCGATGGGGAAGATGGATTTGCCGGATCATCCGATGGCGCGGCTCTATTTCATCTCGAGCATGCAGCACGGCACCGGCAACGGCAGCGCGAAGGGCGCCTGCCAGCAGTTCGGCAACCCGCTCGATTCAGGCCCCGTGCAGCGCGCGTTGTGGGAAGCGCTCGATCAATGGTCGACCAAAGGCGTCACGCCACCGCCGAGCATGGTGCCGCGGCTCGCCGACGGAACGCTCGTACCGCCGATGCCGCAGCAGGCGGAGGGCTTCCCGAAGATTCCGGGCGTCAGCTATACCGGACTGAAATCGACACGCTATCTGCTGAACTATGGCCCCGACTACTACAAGACGGGAATCGCCACGGTCAACCCTCCCGTGATCAAGCCGCCGATGTTCGACAACCCGGCGAACGGTCCGATTTACCCGACCTACGTGCCGAAGACCGACGCCGACGGCAACGACATCGCCGGCGTCAGGCTGCCCGACGTCACGGTGCCGCTCGCAACCTATACGGGCTGGGCGCTGCGCTCGGGACCACAAGCGGGTGATGGATGCGAAGGGACCGGACAGATGATCCCGTTCCCGAAGACGAAGGCGGAGCGTCTCGCCTCGGGTGATCCTCGCGTGTCGATCGAGGAACGCTACCCGACGGCTGACGCCTATGCCTCCGCCGTGAAGAAAGCCGTGGACGATTTCGTGGCGAAGCGCTTCATGCTTCCGGAAGATGCGCAGCCGAACGTGCAGCGGCTGCTGCGCATGTGGCAGAGCGCGACGACGGCCACGCGTTGATGCGCGCCTGCGCGTTCGCCGCCGCGGTGCTGCTCGTTGCGCTGAGCGCAACGTCAACCGCGCGCGTGAACGCGCAGGGCGGGGCGCCGCCCGATGCGAGCGATCTCGCCGAGGGGCGGCGTCTCTTCGAGCAGAAAGGCAACTGCCAGGCGTGCCACGGGTGGAGCGGCGACGGCCACAAGACCGACAATCAGATGCCCGATGGGGCGAACCTGCGTGAAACGAAACTTCCGCGCGCGGGACTCGTCATGACGATCAAGTGCGGGCGTCTCAACTCGCAGATGCCCGCGTTCGACAAATTCGCCTACAGCGACGGCCGCTGCTATGGGAAAACGCAGGCGGACCTGAAGGCGTATCCGACGCGGATGCCGGATCCGCCTGCGACGCTGCAGCCGCGGGAAATCGATCTGATCGTCGACTTCCTGCTCGTGCGCATCGTCGGCCAGGGCCCGATGGACCACGCCAAGTGCGTCCAGTTCTGGGGTGGCGAGGAAGACGTGTGCCGGCAGCTGCCGTAAATCCCAATCAGTTCAGCGCGAACACGAACATGTAGCTCGCATCCTGGAAGCCATCGAACTTCACCGGATGCAGGTGCCGGCCGCCCGCCTGCACCGCGAGGTACTGTTTGGTCCCGACCGCGTAGGTGACGGGCGCGCCTTTGAGCGCCGTGCCGACGTTGAAGCGCCAGAGCTCCTCGAGCGTGTCGTCGTTGTAGGCGACCACCCATCCGTCCTGCAGCGCGGTAAAGACGAGGCCGCCCGCGGTGTCGATGGCGCCGGAGCGAATCTCGATGTCGGTGACCGCCTTCGCAATCACCTTGTGCTTCACCGTGTCGAACGCCGTGACGGCGCCGTAATAGAGGTCGCTGCTGTAGGTGCGCTTCTCGCTCTTCTTGTCGTCGATGCCGCCGTTGGCCGAGAGAAACGCGACGGCCGCGCCGTTGGATGAGAAGCAGCCCTCGATGCCGACGCCGTAGGCGATGTTCTTCACGGGGTTGTACGCCGTTGGCTGATGCGCGATGCCGCCGTGCCACGTCGGACACGTGCGCTTGGTGCCGTCGCCGCGCAGCGCGCGCGCCGCCGGGTTGTACACCTGGACGTCGAGCTTCGGATCGTATTCGACCGGCAGACCAGTCTTGGGGTTGAGACCCTTCGTCCAGTTCAGATCGTTGACGTACTGCGTCCCCTTGATGAACTTTCCGTTGGTGCGATCGAGCGTGTAGTAGAAGCCGTTGCGCGCGAAGTGGCCGACGACCTTGCGCATCTGTCCGTCGATGAGCGTGTCGTACAGCATGTGAATGCCGACTTCGTCATAATCCCACGAGTCGTTCGGCGTGTACTGGAAGTACCACGCGAGCTTGCCCGTGTCGATGTTCAGCGCGACTGCGGTATTCGTATAGAGGTTGTCGCCCGGACGCGCCTGCGGATCGTACTGAGGAATTGGATTTCCCGTTCCCCAGATCGTCAGTCTGGTCGCGGGATCGTACGAACCGGTCTGCCAGAGGCCGGCGCCGCCGGTCTTCCACGCGCTGTTCTTGTCCTTCCATGTCTCGCTGCCCGGGTCGCCCGGCTTCGGGATGGCGTACCAACGCCACAATTCGTTGCCGGTGCGTGCATCGAGCGCGGCGATCCACCCGCGCGTCTTCCCGTCGCCGGCGCCGTTGGCGATGATCACCTTGCCGTCGGCGGTGATCGGCGCGGCGAAGAACCGCTCGCGGTTGCCGAATTCATCCGTCTTGGCG
>QHWQ01000063.1 GCA_003222635.1 Acidobacteriota bacterium
GCCGAGTTCGTGCCGTTCAGCGGGTACTGGGTGGGCAGTACCGTGAGCGCGACGCCCATCGCGCCCAATGTGGTGCTCGTCGTGTCGAGCGGCACGGGCAACGCCACGCAGCTCGGACGGTTCGAGATGACGTCGCCGCACCTTACCTATCTCGACACCTTCGCGGTCGACGGCGAGCAGATCTTCACGGCGGCCAACGGCGACACCCTGACTGCGGAATTCACCGGACAGTTCATCCCGCAGGCCGATGGCAGCCTCGAGGCGACGCTCGAGTGCGTCATCACCGGGGGAACCGGCCGGTTTGCCGGCGCGACCGGAAGCTACGATTTTCATATCGTCGCGGTGCCGAACGGTACGACCGGCTTCGATTCGGCGGCGACGATCGACGGCGAGATTTCCTCGGTCGGTTCGCGAAGATAGCTCGGGCCGCCGTGGGTGCCGCGTACATCTGCACGACGTGCGGACTGCAGTTCCCTCCTTCCGATAACCCTCCAGCGCGCTGTCCGATTTGCTCGGACTACCGGCAGTTCGTCCCTCGCGGCGGCCAGCGCTGGACGACGCTCGAGGAGCTGCGCCGCGAGCATCGCAACGCCTTCCAGCAGCTCGAGCCCGGCCTGATCGCGATTGCAACGACGCCGGAGTTCGCGATCGGCGAGCGCGCGCTGCTCGTCCGCACGCCTGATGGCAACGTGCTGTGGGACTGCATCGCGCTGATCGATGACGCCACAATCGAGATCATCCGCGGCCTGGGCGGTCTGCGCGCCATCGCGCTCTCGCATCCGCACTACTACACGACGATCGTCGAGTGGGGCCGCGCGTTCGGCGCGCCGGTGCTCGTGCACGAGGGCGATCGCGAATGGGCGGTGCGCCGGGAGGGCGTCACGTTCTGGACGGGCGAGAGCCGCGACGTGGTCCCGGGCGTGCGGCTCGTGCACTGCGGCGGACATTTCTCCGGCAGCGCCATCCTGCACTGGGCGCCTGGCGCCGACGGACGAGGCGTGCTGCTGACGGGCGACACGATCCAGGTCCTGCCCGACAACCGGCAGGTGAGCTTCATGCGCAGCTATCCGAACATGATTCCGCTGCCGGCCTCCGAGGTGACGCGCATCGCGGGCATCGCCTGCGCGCGCCCCTTCGAGCGCATCTACGGCGCGTTCTGGGATCGCGATCTCACGAGCGACGGACCCCGGCGCGTGCAGGAATCAGCGGAGCGGTACGTCGCATGGCTCAACGGCCGGGGCACCGACGCGCCCGTCTCGTGATTGGAAGGTGTGCGATGCCTCAGCGTTCCAGGAGGCGTGGCAGACGATAGACGCGCCAGGCCGGCGAGGTCGCAATCGTCTCCACGCCTTGCTGTGATTCGAGCCACCGCACGAACGGGGCATCGACTATCGGACGGATGATCACGTAGACGTCCTCGTCCTTCCTGAACATGTCGAAGGCTTCGTTCCGATGCTGGGCCATCGCTTCGCGCAGCGAGGCGAAATACGGCGGCGCGTACCCGCTGTAGCCATTGATCACGCGGTAGCCGCTCATCACGGCGAGGTATTCAGCGGGGACGTTGTCGACGCTCGAGCCGAGCGGCGTGTCCATGACGAGCGCTCCCTGCGGTACCGTGCCGGCGGGCAGGGGGTCCGGCGCACGCAGCGTCAGGTCCGTGAACCATCCCTCCGCCACCACGGCCGCCGCCAGCGCCACGCCGATCCAGCGTCGGCGCGGGCGTTCGAACAGCCACGCGGCGCCGGCCCCGGCGGTCACCGCCAGACACAGGACGGTGAGCTCGAAGGCGCGCGCGGGGACGCGTACGCTATGGCTGCCCGGCAGCAGGAGCAGCAGTCGATACGGTCCATACGGAACGATGGGTCGGCCGTTCCACGTTGGCTCCGGACCAAGCGATAGCAGCCACATCGCGACGGCGCCCACGGCATAGAGCACGACGCGATCGCGCCTGCGCCACGACCCGCGCAATCTCGGGACGATGCCGATGACCGACAAGATCAGGATCGCCACGCCGGGGAACAGCGAGGTCTCGATGGCCTTGGTGTTCAGCACCGATCGCCAGACGACGTTCTGATGCGTCACGTTCAGCACGGCCCGGATGTCCGCGCCGAACGATCGGATCTCGTCGTAACTGCGAGTGAAGCCATAGGCGGCCTGGTGCACGTGGTATCCCCACAACAGCGGGACCACCAGCACCAGGATGGCAGCCGCGGCGATGGCAACCGGCACGAGGCGCATCAGCCGCCCACGCGCGAACCACACGCACCAGAGCGCGACGAGCACGGGAAAGAAGACGAGCATGTAGGCATTGGCCAGCGCGACCGCCAGCACGCCGATGCCCAACCATGCGAGCCCCGGGCGCCAGCCGCTCTCGACGTATCGATGCAGGCCGAACAGCGCCAGCGGCATCCCGAACAACATCAGCATCTGGACATGCGCGACGGCGCTGGCCTGATACGGCGCGAACGCGAACGCGAGGCCGCCGACCAGCGCACCCGCATCCGATCCGGTCAACTCGCGCACGAGCGCGAACATGGCGACGCCGTTCAGCACGAAGCAGCTGACCAGCAGCACGTCATAGGCGATCACCGGATTGCCGGTCATCCAGACGATCGGCGTCGTCAGCGGGTAGGCCGCGAGCAGATGCTCGGTCCACGCCGTGACACCCGGGAGCGGCGCAAACGCCGGATAGTTCCACCACGCGTCCGTGAGCGGAACGTGCTTCGCATTCCACGCGAGGATCGACGTGTTCAGCAGCACGTCGCCGAGATCGGAATACAGATGCGTGGTGATGAGCAGCAGCAGGCTGCGGAAGATCGCCGCCGTGACGAGCGCGTACCCGCAGACAGCGAAGGCGTAGGAGCGGACTTCTGCCATGTCGTGTTATTGTCTGCGATGCCTCACGTCCTCAAATCCCTGACACCGAATCGTTCCCGAGGAGTCGCCGTACGTGTTCGCCTTGATGAAGAACGGCGACGTGCAGGTGTTCCTCAATGCGCCGGAGGCGGCAGCCGCCGAATATCCGGCGTTCAAGAACCGACCGCTCGGCGGCACGCTCACGCTCTTCATCGACGTCGCCGGCGTGCGCTAGTTCCAATCATCACCTTCGCCGAGCGGGAGGCATAACCCGGGCACATTCTCACAATGCTTGACACAGGGGCTGAGAGGCGTATCGTTAGCGGCCTCTCTGTCCCCACACAGCTTTCGATTTCGGCTCCCCGCGTGCGCCAACGCGATCGGGACGCGCTGTCGTCCGCGAGCTGCACGAAAGGAGTCGTTCATGCCAAGACGCATTACGGGACCCCAGGCCGTCACCCTCGTCATCGTCGCCGCCGTTCTCGGGCTCGCGGGCCTCGTGACATACAGCCGCGCGCAGGCGCCCACGCCGCCGCCCATACGTGTCCAGGTCGCGGTCATCCAGCTCAAGCCGGACATGATGACCACATGGGAGGATCTGCAGAAGAACGAGTTGATTCCGGCGCAGAAGAAAGCGGGATTGTCATGGCGCCACACGCTGGCCAACGGCGCTTCCGGGCAGGGTTTCACGCGCATCACCATCGTTCCTCTGGCTAACTATGCACAGCTCGACATGCCCGGCTTCATCCAGCGGGCAGTGAGCGCGGAAGCGAATGCCAACTACAACGCGAAGAACCGCGTGTCGATCCAGAGCCAGAAGACGTCGATTGAGACGCTTCAGGTCGACGAAAGCATCATCAGCAACTCGACGGCGCCTCCGTCCCTGTTCTTCGTGCAGGCGTTCCACGTGGCTCCCGGAAAAGGTGGCGAGTTCGGGGCGAGCCTCAGGGAGGACTACCTGCCGGCGTACAAAAAGGCGGGTCTGAAGGATTTCTGGGTCTACAACACGAACCAGGGAGAACCCGGGACGGTGCTCGTGCGGCCGATTGCGAACTACGCTGAACTGGACAAACCGGCGCTGCTCGTGCAAGCGGGACTCACGCAGGATCAGCAGACCAAGATTGGCGCCCGGCGCAACGCGACGCTTGGCGGACCGACCGAAACCGAGGTCTATCGATTCGTTCCCGAGTTGAGCTACGGAACGCCGTCGGTGCCGACGCCGCAGCGTTCGACGAACTGATCACGGAAGGCGGGGCGTAAAGCCCCGCCCTACTCCGGAAGGGCGAAGACGTAGAGCGCGTTGCCCGTCGCGGGCGAGTGAATCTCCGGTGCAATGGTGGCCGGCACGTTGCGTGGGCTGCCGCCGCCATTGCCCGTCGTCACCGCGACGTACTGCTTGCCGTCGATACTGAACGTCACCGGGAATCCCTGCACGGACGTGCCGAGGCGCGTCTCCCACAGCACCGCGCCGTTCTTCACGTCGATCGCGCGGAAATGACGATCGAGGTCGCCGACGAAGACGACGCCGCCGGCGGTCGACACCGCTGACGTCAGGAACGGCGCGCGCTGCGTGTACGCCCACTTTTCCTGCATCGTCGTGACGTCGAACGCGGCGAGCTTGCCGATCTTGCCGTCGCTGCCGGGCATCTCGAAGAAGCGCCGCGCGGCGCCGCTGCCGCTGCCGCCGCCTGCCTTCAGCTCGATCTTCTGGCCGTTCATCTCGAGGCAGCTCTGGCTGAGCGGGATGATCAGCTCGCGCGCTCCCGCGTGATACGTGGACGCCGGCCAGTTGTGGCCGCCTTCCGTGCTCGGGCATCCCTGGATCCACGAGCCGAGCTGCTGCTCCATGATGTCGAGCCGGTACTGCGGCCGGCCCGTGCTCTCGTTGAACGCGGCCCAGACGTTCTGGAAGAGCGTCTCCTTGTGACCGAGGTACTTGCCCGTCTGACGGTCGAGCTTCCAGAGCACGCCATCCTTGCCGACGGTGAAGACCAGCTTCTGATTTCCCACGTCCACGAGCACCCGCTCGAAGACGATGTCGAGGTCGAGCGCTTCGGCGGGCGCGTGCTGGAAGTGCCACTTCAACTTGCCGGTGTCCGCGTCGAGCGCGAGCGTCGAGCTCGAATAAAGCGCATCATCATCCATCGACATGCCGCGGCTCACCGCCATCCACGGCTTCGCCTGCGCGGTGCCCCAGTAGGTGATGTTCAAGTCGGGATCGTAGCTGCCGGTGATCCACGACTCCGTGCCCGCGCGGAACATGTCCGGGAGCTTCCCCCACGAGTCGCCGCCCGTCTCATTCGAGCGCGCAACCGTGTTGAACTTCCACACCAGCTTGCCGGTCGCCGCGTCGTACGCGCTGATGAAGCATTTCTCGTCCTCGCGATACGTCGCGCAGGAGTTGAGGCCCTGAATGACTTTGCCCTTCGCGACGATAGGTCCGCTGCTCGCGCCGAACTCGCCCTTCGAACGATCGCCGATCGTCGTTTCCCACACTTGCTTTCCGGTCCGCGCATCGAACGCGAGCAGGTGCGCCTCGTCCGTCGTGACGAAGACTTTGTCGTCGTACATCGCAATGCCTCGCATGGCGGCCGCCGACGGCTTGGTCCCGTAGCGGTTCTCCCAAATCAGCTCGCCGGTCCTGGCGTCGAGCGCCTGCAGGGTGTTGCCGACGTTGTTCAGATAGATCACACCGTTGTGCACGATGGGCGCAGGCTGGCTGGTGCCGCCTTCGTTCATCGCCCAGCTCCACACGAGCCGCAGGTTCTTCACGTTGCCGCTCGTGATCTGCGTCAGCGGGCTGTAGTTGGATGCGTGGTAGTCGCGGCGAAGCATCAGCCAGTCGCCCGGATCGGGAGTCCTCAGCATCGCGTCGGTCACCGGCACGTAGTTCTTCACTTCTCCCGTGACGGTGAGACCCTGCGGACGCGCGGGCGCCGCTGCGCCGCCGCCTCGTCCGCCGCCACGTCCGCCGCCGCCTTGCGCCGCGCCGGCGACCGCCTGACCGGTCGCGATCGAGTTGATCGGCACGCGCGCGTTTTCCGTGAGCGTTTGCGTCCCCGCTCGCGCGCCGTTGGACTGCAGGATGAACGCGGCGATGTTCGCGTAGGCGTCCGCACCCAGCGCACCCGGGCTTCCCGGCGGCATCGTCAGCTGGATGAACGTCAGCAGATCGCGCGTCGTTCGCGTGCCCCAGCCGCCGATGAAATCGGGCCCTGCGAGCGCAGGCGCCGTTCCCTCACCTCGGAGATCGGGCTGGTGGCAGCTCGCGCAGTTCGTTTGATACGCCGCCGCGCCCGCAGTGGCCTGCGCCGCGGTGAACGGCGCGCCCTGCTGCTGACCGGCGACACGAATGACCGCGATCCCCGCGATGACGAGCGACACGATCAGAACGCGTTTCAGGAAGACGGACATCGGCCCTCCTATTGGCGAACGAACCAGCCCCACAGGTTGCCGTCAGGGGCGCGCTCGCTCGAGATCTGCAGGTAGACGCGCCCACGCTCGAAGGCGCGCGCCTGGTCGGGCGTCAACGTGACTGAACCGGAAATCATCCCGTTGGCCGCTTTGGCGATCGTGAGATCCGCGAACGGCATCCCGCGCAGCCCCATCGTCGGCCCCTGATGCAGGCGCGCGGCTGTTGCCGGCGAACGCAATCCGTCGAACGTGCCCGTCACCGTCAGCGACGTTCCTTTCAGGACCGCGATCGCCGAGCCTGTGCCCGCGACCGTGCTGCGCATCGCGATATCCATCGGCACGGGCGCGAGCCGCACCTTGTAGCGCACCTCGTTCTGCGCCGCGACCGGCAGCGCAAGAACGAGGAGCGCGATCGTGACCGCAGCCTTCATCTCAGTTGGCGAGCGGATTGGGACGGTACTGAATGTGATTCAGATATCCGAGCTTGGTCTCCGTGAACTTCGGCAGGTACGAGTTGTAGCTGGTCCAGATCCCGCGTCCCTTCCATCCCGCGTTCGCGTTGTCGATGCGGCCGTCGAGCCCGCGCGTGTAGAACGGCAGCGGGTACGGCAGACGGAACACCGTCCACGCCTCGGTCTTCGGATTGAAGATCAGCATCGAATCCGACGTCGTGCCCGTGACGATGACCGTGTTCTTGCCCATGCCGAGCGTGTCGAACTGATCGACCCACATGAAGTACGGATACTCGGTGCTGCCGGTTTCCTTGCCGGTCCCCGCGAACTTCGCGCCGGGCAGCTCCCAGTAGGTGAACGTGCCCGTCTTGCGATCGATGCGGCCAAGGTGACCGCTGCCCGCCGAGAACCAGACATTGCCATCGGTCGAGAAGTCGACGCCATGCGCCAGGCGGCCCGGCGGTGGCAGCGGATAGTCGGTGTACTTGTTGGTCTTCGGATCGAGCATGTAGATCTTGTTCTGCGGTCCATCAACGGTCGGCACCGGCACCCAGATCGTCCCGTCCACCGGGTTCACGCCGGTCGCGTAGCCGGTGGTGGGAATGACCTTGCCGGTCGTCGTGTCCACGCGCATCCACGCCTTCTGCGCGGCGGCTTCAGTGCCCTCGACGTTGTTGCGATCGATCTTCGTCGTGTCGAGCATCCCGAGCACGTCGCCATCGCTCCAGATGCGCCCCTGCCAGTCGAACTGCAGGTGATGCGTGTTGTAGGACGTATCGACGCCGACGAACTTGTGCGTCTTCGTGTCGAAGTATCCGAGCTGCATGCCGTGGCTGCGCGAGGTCAAGGCCTTGGCGGCGATCTCCTTCGCCGCGGGGTCGTTCACGTCGAGCGCGACCGTGCTGGCCGACCACTTCGGGTTGTTCTCCGGACCGGGAGGACGAACCGGCTGCGTCATCCAGAGCTCGCCCTTTTCGTTCAGCATCGGGTTGTGCGGGCTCGGCATCCACGAGCCGGGCTGACGCGCGCCGCGTCCACCGCCGTCCTCCCCGGTGTCGCCGTTGTGGTAGTAGTCGATGTTGCGATCGAGCCCCGCCGTCGTGCGTCCCTGCACCGGGAACATCTCGAGCGTGTTCTTCACCGGATCCAGCGCCCACAGCCTGCCGCCGCCCGCGCGATCGGCGCCGTAGACAATCCCGCTGGCATAGAGCGTCGGGTTGCGCTTGTCGGTGGAGATGTTGTCGTGGATGAACGAGTCGGGCGCGGCCCAGTCCCACTGCGTGACGACGAAGTTGCGCTCGATGCCGGTGGGCCGCGGCGGCGCCGGCGGCACCTCACCAGCCTTGATGCGCCTGGCCCAGTCGGCGAGCGCGTTCTCGAGCAGCTCCCGGCCGAGGCGGTTGGCGGCTCCGCTCATGCCGCCGTTCTTCTTGATGTAGAAGTCCCACAGGTCCGGCGTCGTGAAGCCGCGCATCGTCGGCATGCCGAGCTGATGACACTGATTGCACCCGCCGCGCAAGGCCGCGAGCCAGTGCTCCTGACTCTTGTACTCCGCCGGGAGGTCTTCCTTGGATGGCGCGTGGATGAGCGACGTCCAATAGGCGGCCGGATAAATCTTCGCGGCCTCCTGCGGCGTGGCGGCATCGGCGACCTGCAGCTTCACCTGCGCGCCGCGCTCCGCTTTCGTCTTTGCCGAATCCTTGAGACCGTAACCGCGCACCCACATGTCGTACGAAGCGGCGGGGAGATCGGGTACGAGGAAGCGTCCCTGATCGTCGGTGACGACGATCTTTCTGAACGGGACGCCGAGTTTCGTTTCCGCAATCACCCAGACGCCCGCTTCCGGTTTGCCGGTGGCGCTGTTGACGACGGTGCCCCCGATGCTGGTCTTGTCGACCTGCAGTTGCCCCTGTGCGCTCACCGAGAGAGCGGCCACGAAGATGCCGAGAAAAACGCGGAAGGTCGCGCGCATCAATGCCTCCAGGCTGTGTAGAAGTGGCGGCATTCTACTAGAATTCGGCGCACGATTCGCCCCGATGGAGGAGAGGATGCGCCTCGGAACGATTGGATTTGGCCTGGTATTCGCGGTGGGACTACTGACCGGGAGCACGTGGCAGGCGCGTGCGGCGCAGACGCGGAGCAATCCGGCCTGCGGTGCCGCCTCGATGCCGCAGGTGCGCAAGCGAGCTCGAATGGCAGCTCTTTCTGCGGGACGAGGTGAAGTCGCGTTTCCCCGAAGGGCTGATAGTCTGGGACGCCGAGGGGTAACGCCGTGCAGGCCGTGATCACGCAATACCGTCAGCGGTTCGATCAGGAAGGTGTCTTATGGGAAGAAGCACGCGTATGCGCCGCGTCATAGTCGCCGCCGTTGCCATCGCGACCGTGTGGGCCGCCGGCGCCGCCGCGCAGCAGCGCGCGGCAGGGGCGCGCGATTTCGACGGCGAATATCGCGCCGCGGTGCAGGCGGCGAAAGACGCCGCGGCGTTCGAGTTCCTCGGCACGCTCGTCCGTACGTGCCTGCTGCCGCAGAGCGGCGGTGAGAACACCAGCGACACCATGCCCGACTTCGTCGCCGATCCGAAAAAGGCGCCCGCGCGCGAGACGTGGTACGCCGAGCCCGCGAAGGTCTTTGACGATCTGGAGGAGCTGATCGTCGGCGGGATGCAGAAGCTCGGGCTCGATCCGAAGCAAATCAAGTACATCATCATCTCGCACGCGCACACCGACCATATCGGCGGCGCCGAGATCCTCCAGAGGAAGTACGGCGCGCGCGTCGTCATGGGCGCGCCCGACTGGGATACCGTCGAAAAATATCCGAACCGCTACAAGACGATGGCGCCGAAGCGCGACATCGTGGCGACCGACGGGATGAAGATCACGCTCGGCGGACGAACCGTCACGATCTGGACGACGCCGGGCCATACGCCGGGGACGCTGTCGTACACGTTTACGGCGCTCGATCGCGGCCGCACGGTGAACATCGCGTACTCGGGCGGCACCGCGTTCAACTTCGTCAACAACACGCCCGTCCCGGGCATCCGGAACTTCCAGACCTACATCGACTCGCAGAAGAAGATGGCGGAGAAGGCGTCCGCCGTGCACGCCACGGTGCTGCTGTCGAACCACTCGGAGTTCGACAACGCCTACAACAAGAACCGCATGCTGGCTGGAAGGGGCAATGGCCCGCATCCCTACGAGATCGGTGAGGAGTGGGTTCAGCGTTATTTCAAAGTGATGCAGGGCTGTGCGCGCGCGGCGCAGATCCGGCTGGAGCAGCGGCAGGCGCAATCGTGATTCGTGATGTGAAATCGCAAGTCGCCAATCACAAATCGCCAATGACAGTGTAGGATGCGCGCGATATGACCGTGGTGGCCCTCCTGGTGGGCGTGGCGCTGATCCTTGAAGGGCTCATCGGGATGACTGCGCCCGGCGCGCTGCTCGCGGCAGGGCGGATGGTCGTCAACCCCGCGGGTTTGATCGCCGCCGCGGTCATCAGGGTGGCGATCGGCGGCGTGCTGCTCGGCGCGTCGCGCGCGTCGCGGTTTCCGCGTTTCTTTCAGGTGCTCGGGATTTTCGTCATCGCCGCCGGCCTTGCGACCCCGGTGTTCGGCGTCGATCGCGCGCGTGCGGTCCTGGAGTGGTTTGCCGCGCAGGGCGGCGCCGTCCTCCGCATCGACGCGGCCGGGGCAATCGTCCTCGGCGCGTTCATTGTGTATGGCGCACGTGGCTCCAATGTCAAAGCGCTTTGACGTGCTCCGCGAAATCGAGCGGCTCGATGCCGAGCGCGACCACCAGCGGATCGTGCACCTTTCGTTCGGCTACGAGTTTCCGTGGGACTCGATCCGCGCGCTCGAAATCGCGCTCTATCGCACCTACTGCGTGCCGCGGCAAGGAAGCGCTCGAGCGGATGAACTGGGCGCACGGCCACTTCAAGATCTCGAACGACGACTTCCTCTACGTGCTCTCCACCTTCATCTTTCAGCCGGTTCACTGGATTGACGCGTTCGGCTGGCGGAAGACGAGCCGCAACGAGCAGCTCGGCTACTACTATTTCTGGCGCGAAGTCGGAAAGCGGATGGGCATCCAGGACATTCCGCCCTCGTACGAGGCGTTCGAGCAGTGGACCGGAGCGTACGAACGCGATCACTTCCGGTTCGCGGAGACCAACCAACGCGTCGGCACCTCCACGCGCGATCTCTTCGCCGCCTGGTTCCCGCGCATCTTCACGCCGATCGTCCGCTACAGCATCTACGCGATGCTGGACGACTCGATGATTGCGGCGTTCGGTTTTCCGAAGCCGCTGCCGCTGACGCGTCGGCTGTTGCGCGCGTCGCTGAAGCTGCGCGGCGCGTTCGTGCGCTGGCTGCCGCCGCGGCGCGAGCCGCACTTCTTCACCGACAGCCGCAACCGCACGTACCCGAACGGCTATCGCATCCGCGAGCTGGGGCCGCCGCGCCTGGTCGCGGCGGAACAGAGGCGCACGCAGGAGACGCCATGAACGAACTGACGCGCAGGGAGCTGCTCGCCCGCGGACTCGCGCTTGGGGTCGTGCCGCTCCGGCTAAAGCCGGAGCCTACCGAGGTGCAGCCGGAGCCGACAGAGGCCAGAGCCCAAACCGGCACGCGATCGATTGCCGATTTCTTCCGCGAGTTCACCGACGACTGGGTGCGCCGCGATCCCGCGCTCGCGACATTGACGCGGTACTTCAGCGGCACGGAACAGGATCGCCTCGAGCGGCAGCTGACGCCGCGCACGCTCGAGTGGCGGCGCGATCGCATCCGGCGTGCCCGGCAGGGGCTCGCCGATCTTCGCAAATTCGATCGCACGCGCCTCACGGATGCGCAGCGGATCGCCGCCGACGTGATGGACTGGCAGCTCGACATGAAGGTGCGCGAGGAGCCGTTTCTCGACTACACGTTCCCGCTCGAGCAGATGAACGGCGCCAACGTCGGCCTCGTCGAGCAGATGACGGTGCGTCATCCGCTCCTCACCGAACGGGACGCCGAGAACTACATCGCCGCGCTTGGCCAGGTCGCCGCGCGTATGGATGAAGCGACCGCCGAAGCCAAACGGCTCGAGGCAAAGAAGTTCATCCCGCCGCGCTTCATCCTTGCCGCGACGCTGAAGCAGATGCAGTCGTTCGCGGACATCGCGCCGGCGGGCAATCCCTTCGTCACCACGTTCGCCGACCGGATGGGAGCGATTCAGTCGCTCGCGCCGGCGCGCCGGGAGCAACTGCGCGCCGACGCGGAGAAGATCGTGACGTCGCAGATCGATCCGGCCTGGAAGCGCGCGCGTGCGGTTCTGCAGAATCAGACTGGCCGCGCCACCGACGATGCCGGCTTGTGGCGGCTGCCCGGCGGCCCCGACGCGTACGCGTACTTCCTCGAGTACTTCACGACGACGAAGCTGAGCGCGAACGACATCCACGAGATCGGCCTGATGCAGGTCAGCCGGCTCGAGTCCGAGATGGATCGCCTGTTCCGTCAGATTGGCCGCACGACCGGCTCGGTGAAGGAGCGCATCGAGAAGCTGCAGCTCGATCTGCAGTATCCGAATCCGCGCTCGGACGAGAGCCGCGAGCAGATCATGCGCGACATCGAAGGCATCATTCGCGACGCCGAACGCCGCGCCGCGCTGCTGTTCGACAAGCGTCCGATGTCACCCGTTGTCGCACGGCCATTCCCGACCTTTCGCGAGGCGAACGCCGCGGCCAACTACAACCCGCCCGCCCCTGACGGATCGCGCCCGGGCGTCTTTCAGTACCCGCGGCGCATCGAGAACATGACGAAGTTCGGGCTGCGGAGCACCGTCTACCACGAGACGGTGCCCGGCCATCACTTCCACATCGCGCTGCAGGTCGAGAATAAGAACCTCCAACGGTTCCTTCAGCTCGGCACCTTCGGCGTCATCTCCGCCATCGGGGAAGGATGGGGCCTCTACGCCGAGCGCCTCGCGGCGGAGAGCGGCTGGTATGAAGGCGACGTCGAGGGACTGCTGGGGCAGCTCGATAAGGAGCTGTTCCGCGCGCGGCGCCTGGTCGTCGATACCGGGCTCCACTCCAAGAAGTGGACGCGCGAGCAGGGCATCGATTACGGGATCGAGGCAAGCGAAGTCGAACGGTACGTCGTGTATGCGGGGCAGGCGTGCTCGTACATGATCGGCCAGCTGAAAATCATCGAGCTTCGGGAGAAGGCGCGGCAGGCGCTCGGCGATCGCTTCTCGCTGCGCGACTATCACAACGTGGTGTTGACGACGGGCCTGGTGCCGCTGGAGATTCTGGCCCGTGAGGTTGACCGATATATAAGGTCCGCCTAAAGGCGGACGCTACAGGTGAATGATGGAACGTTTCATGAGACGCAGTGTTCTCGTCGCCATCGCGCTGCTCGTCGCGGCAGTCGCGTCCGCGCAGGAAGTCCGCGTCGTCACCTCCGGCGGGTTCACCGAGGCCTACAAACAGCTGGTGCCCCGGTTCGAGCGCGACACAAAAATCAAAGTCATCAGCGGCTTTGGCGCGTCGATGGGCGCGACTCCCGACGCGATTCCGAACCGCCTGAAGCGCGGCGAGCCGATCGACGTGGTCATCCTCGCCGGTCCCGGGCTCGAGGCGCTGATCAAGGACGGGATGGTCGATGCGGGCACGCGCGTCGATCTCGTGCGCTCGCTGATCGCGATGGCCGTCAAGACCGGCGCGCCGAAGCCGGACATCAGCTCGGTCGAGGCGTTGAAGCGCACGCTGCTGGCGGCGAAGTCCATCGGCTCGTCGGACAGCGCGAGCGGCGTCTACCTGCGCACCGAGCTCTTCCCGCGTCTCGGCATCGCTGATGCGATCAAGGGCAAGAGCAAGGTCATCGAAGCGTACGAACGCGTCGGCGACGCGGTCGCGCGCGGCGACATCGAGGTCGGCTTCCAGCAGGTCAGCGAGCTCAAACCGGTGCCCGGCATCACGATCGTCGGCCCGCTGCCGGAGGGCGCGCAGCAGGTGACGATCTTCTCCGCCGCGATCCCGAAAGGCGCGAAGAACGTCGACGCGGCGAGACGCCTGATTCAGTTCCTCTCCTCGCCCGCGGTTGCACCGGTCGTCGAGCAGACGGGCCTCGAGCCGATCCGCCGCAACGCGACGCTGAACGGCGCCATCGACATTCACCTGCACAGCGCGCCGGACAGCCGCGAACGATCGGTCGACGCCATCGAAGCCGCGCAGCAGGCGAAGGCGCGCGGCATGCGCGCGGTCGTGCTGAAGAATCACTACGAGTACACCTCCGGGCTCGCCTACATCGTTGGCAGGCAGGTGCCGGGCATCGAGGTGTTCGGCGGCGTCGATCTGAATCTCACCGTCGGCGGGATGAATCCCGCGGCGGTCGAATACATGGCGGCGACGACCGGGGCGCGCGGCCGGCTGGTGTGGATGTCCACGTTCGACGCGGAGAATCAGGTGCGCTTCTCGAAAGAGAATCGCCCGTTTGTCAGCGTGGCGAAGAATGGCCAGCTGCTGCAGGCGACGAAAGACGTGATCGCCTCCATCGCGAAGCACAACCTCGTGCTCGCGACGGGGCATGTGTCAGCGGAAGAAGGGCTGATGCTCGTGCGCGAGGCGAAGCGGCAGGGCGTGCAGCGCATGGTCGTCACGCACGCGATGAACGATCCGATCCGCATGAGCGTGCCGCAGATGCAGGAGGCGGCGAAGCTCGGCGCCTTCATCGAGTTCGTCGGCGGCAACATCGGCGATGCCGACGGCAAGGCACGCATGGATCGCTTCGCGGACGCGATCAAGAAGATCGGTCCGGAGTTCTGCATCCTCTCGTCGGACCTCGGACAGAAAGGCAACCCGCTGCCGACGGACGGCTTCGCCGCGTTTCTCGACGCGATGAAGGCGCGCGGCCTGAGCGATCAGGACATCGATCGCATGGCGCGCCGCAACCCGGCGCAGCTGCTCGGCCTCGGCTCGAGCTAGTCCGGCTAAAGCCGGACACTACCGATTCGGTAGTGTCCGCCTTCAGGCGGACCAAACGCCGGTTCGGTAGTGTCCGCCTTCAGGCGGACCAAATACAGCGATGCCGCAATTAACCGAGTGGGGAAGCTTCTACGTCATCGTCGGGTCGTCGGCGGCCGCGCTGACCGGCTTGATGTTCGTCGTCATCACGCTCGTCGCGGATCTCGACGCGCCACGTTCGAGCCGTGCCGTGGCGGCGTTCTCCACGCCGACGATCGTGCACTTCTGCGTGGCTCTGGTTGTCTCCGCGACGCTCAGCGCTCCGTGGCACGGACTCGGCGCCGCCGCGGGCGCGCTCGGCGTCTACGGTGTCTTTGGCCTCGGCTACACAACCGCGGTCCTGCGACTTGCCCGCCGGCAGACCGCGTACAAGCCTGTCATGGAGGACTGGCTGTTCCACACCGTGTTCCCGTTCGGCGCGTACGGCGCGATCACGGTTGCCGCCAGCCGCCTGCGGGGGGACGTCGAGCACTCGTTGTTCATCGTGGCCGCGGCGGTCCTTGCGCTCGTCTTGATCGGGATCCATAACGCCTGGGACACCGTGACTTACCTCGCCGTCCAGCAGCAGGAACAGCAAGACACGCCGAAGAGTTAGCGGTTATACTGCGCGCCGATTCGTGAACCTTCGGTAGAGGAGGCATTGAATGAATCGCACTCGGGGAACCCTGGTCGGCGTGGTCCTTCTCCTCCTGGCGGCCACCAGCGCGTGGGCCCAGGCTACGGCGCAAATCAACGGCAACATCGCGGACAGCAGCGGCGCCGTCCTGCCGGGTGTCACCGTCGTGGCCATCCAGACCGATACCGGCTTTCGCCGCGAAGCCGTGACGGACGAAACCGGTGCATTCGCACTTCTGAACCTGCCGATCGGTCCCTATCGTCTCGAGGCATCGCTCGCCGGCTTCCGCAGCTACGCGCAGAGCGGCATCGTCCTGCAGGTGAACAGCAACCCGGTGATCAAGGTGACGCTGCAGCTCGGCGAGCTCGCCGAGACGCTGACGGTCGAAGGGCAGGCGCCTCTGGTCGAGACGCGTAATCCTGCCGTCGGCGTAGTCATGACGAACGCGCAGGTCGAAGCGCTGCCGATGGAGGGGCGAAACGTGGCGTCGCTGATCGTCACGGCGGGCGCGGCGGTGGATACCGGCAATCCGTCGAGCCGCAGCCTGACGCAGACGCGAGGCATCGCCATCGCCGGCGGCCAGCAGTTCGGCGTCGCGTACCTGCTCGACGGCGCCCTGCACAACAACGTGTACGACGGCGACAACCTGGTGCTGCCGTTCCCCGACGCGGTGCAGGAGTTCAAGATCGAAACCAGCTCGCAGAACGCGCAGAACGGCTACAAGGCGGGCGGCACGGCCAGCTTCGCCACCAAATCGGGCACCAACGCGTTTCATGGCGACGTGTTCGAATTCGCCCGACACCATCGTTTCAACGCGACCAGTCCGTTCGCGTCGATCAACAAGGCGACGGGGAAGCGCTTCGACGACGGCCTGGTACGCAATCAGTTCGGCGGCGTGCTGGGAGGACCGATCGTCAAGGACCGCGTGTTCTTCTTCGTCGGCTACCAGGGGACGCGCACCGAGCAGACGCCCGCTGACATCGTCACGTTCATCCCGACGCCGGCCATGCTGGCGGGCGATTTCTCCACGGTCGCCTCCGCGCAATGCCGGGCGCAGGGCAACCTGACGCTCCCGGCCGCGCTCGGCTTCACGAACAACCAGATCAACCCGGCGCTGTTGAGTCCCGCGGCCGTGAAGATCGCGAAGATGCTGCCGACGACGACCGATCCGTGCGGCCAGATCGCCTATTCACAGACGACCAAGCCGCGCGAGAAACAGCCGATCGGCAGGGTGGACTGGCAGGTGAACACGGCCCACCAGCTGTTCGCGCGGTATCAGCTGGCGACGACGTTCTGGGATCCGGCATTCACCAATTCCGGCGGCAACATCCTGGCCGCGTCGAGTCCCGCCGGTCAAAGCGGCGCCGGTGGCCGCGACATCGCGTCGCACTCGCTGGCCATCGGCGAGACGTGGGTGATGAGCAACACGATGATCAACAACGTGCGCGTCGCGGTGAATCGTACCAGCATCGTTCGGACGCACGCCGACATGTTCGGTCCCGAAGACGTGGGCGTGAAGATGTACAGCCACGTGCCGCATTACATGAACATCACGACCACGGGTGCGTTTTCGATCAATACCGGCACCGAAACGTTCTCCTTCTATAAGCCGAACACCTTGGCGCTCTCTGACGATTTCACAAAGGTGCGCGGCAACCATCAGTACGGCATCGGTGGTGCGATGTCGCTGTCCGACTGGAAGACCGAGTCGAACGTCCGCTCGATGGGTCCGATTTCGTTCAACGGCTCCGTCACGGGCCTTCCGCTTGGAGACTTCCTGCTCGGCCGCATGTTCGAATTCCGCGAATCGACGCCGTTCCGCCAGAACATCACCCAGCCGTACATGGCCCTCTACGGGCAGGACACGTGGCGGTTGTCGTCGAAAATTACGCTCAACTACGGCGCCCGGTGGGAGCCGTGGTTTCCGCAGAACAGCAAGGACAAGGCGTTCTACAGCTTCGACATGGCTCGCGTACGTTCGAATACGCACAGCACGGTATATCCGCAGGCGCCAGTCGGTCTGTACTATCCCGGCGACCCGGGCTTTCCGGGCACGACCGGCATGAAAACAGTCTGGTCCAACATCGCGCCGCGCCTGGGGCTGGCGTGGGACCCGGGCGGCGACGGCCGCACATCGGTGCGCGTCGGCTACGGCATGACCGCTGACTTCGTGACCGGCCAGTTCTTCTTCGATTCGCGCTCGGCGCCGCCGTTCGGCCTCGAGCAGCGGCTGACTGGCGCGCTGTTCGACGACCCGTGGGGCTCGGTCGGCAGGACCAATCCGTACCCGATCTCCCCGACCTCCTACCCGTGGGCGTCGGCGCTTTACCCGCTGTTCATCACCGTGCCGTACGACATCAAGACGACGCGCAACCACAGCTGGAACGTCGCGATTCAGCGGCAGTTCGGGACCAATATGGCGGTCTCGGCGACCTACCTTGGCAACCACATGTTCAACGTGTGGGGTGTTGTGGACGGCAATCCGGGCATTGTCACGACGCCGGGAGCGACCGCAACGGCTGCATGCACGGCGGGCGGACAGACATTCGCCAACTGCACCACCTCGCTGGATCAGCGTCGTGAACTCAGCCTCCTGAACCCGGCGGTCGGACAGTACTACGGGTACCTCGACTTTGTGACCGACGCAGGCTGGCAGGACTATCAGGGACTGCTGTTGTCGGTGCAGCGTCGCCTGGGCGGCGGGTTTACCACGAGCGCCAACTACACGGTGTCACGGTGCGAGGGTCTGATCAGTCAGGGACAGGGTCCCCTCAATGTGGCTACCGGCTATCAGATACCGGTATCGCTGATCAATCCACCGTCTGAGGCGGAAGCCCAGAAGGTTTACGACGCGGACAAGGGACGCTGCGACGCGTGGCGCAAGCACATCTTCAACATCACGGCGAGCATGGAGTCCCCTCAGTTCACCAATACGACGGCACGCCGGCTCGCGTCGGGGTGGAGGGTCTCTGGAGTGTTCCGTGGATCGTCGGGCACGCCGCTGACGATCCAGGCCGGCGCGGATCGCGCACTGTCGGGCATGCAGGCCACCAACCAGCGCGCGAACCAGGTGGCGGACAACGTGTATGGCGACGGGAGCATCAACAACTGGTTCAACGCGTCGGCATTCGCGCTTGCCCCGCTGGGCACGTACGGCACGTCCGTTCGTAATGGCTATGACGGCCCCGGGTTCAAGACTGTTGATCTCTCGCTCGTCCGGCAGTTCGCGGTGTCGAGCTCGAACAAGATCGAAGCGCGCGTCGAGGCGTTCAACGCGTTCAACTGGTTCATACCGGGCAACCCGGGAGTGAACCTGAGCTCGGGTACCACGTTCGGGAGAATCACGTCGTTCTCGACCGCCGCCAGCCCG
>QHWQ01000374.1:0-5158 GCA_003222635.1 Acidobacteriota bacterium
GGCGTCGTGATGCCCGACGTCCCGAGCGTGGTCGAGAAGACCGGCGTGTTCGCGGTGCGCGTCTCGCCGACATGCGCGGCCTCGACCTCGGTGTCGAGCCGGACGATGGCGAGGTCGGGGTTGTTCTCGACCGCGCGGCGCACGGCTTCGTCGAGCGTCAGGCGTACTGTCGGCGCCGGCGACGCCGTCTGCGCCGACGCGCCGGTTGCAAAGAACACGATACCGAGCGCGATCGACACCGCCGCCGCGAGTTCCGGCAGCCGCTTGCTGCGCGGCGCCTCGACGACCGCGATGCGCCGGCGCGCGAGCAGCACATAAATCGACGGCACCACGAACAGCGTGAACAGCGTGCCGACGATCATGCCGCTGACGAGCACCATGCCGATGCTGTTGCGCGCCCCGGCGCCCGGTCCCGTGGCGAACACCAGCGGCGTATGGCCGACCACGGTCGCCGCGGTGGTCATCAGTATCGGGCGCAGCCGCGTGCCCGCCGCTTCAATCACCGCCGCGAGCTTGTCCCTGCCGGTTTCCTGCAGGTGATTGGCGAACTGCACGATCAGGATGCCGTTCTTCGCCACCAGCCCGACGAGCGTGATGAGTCCCACCTGACTGTAGATGTTCAGCGTCGTCAGGTTCAGGAACGAGAACAGCAGCGCGCCCGAGAGCGCCAGCGGCACCGAGCCCGCGAGGATGATGAACGGATCGACGAAGCTCTCGAACTGCGCGGCGAGCACCAGATAGATGAGGATCGCCGACAGCAGGAACGTCGTCAGGAACGCGTTGCCCTCCGTGCGAAGCTGGCGCGACTCGCCCGCGTAGTCGATGGTGAACCCCTGCGGCAGCAGGTTCTTCGCTTCGTTCTCGAGGAAGGTGAGCGCCTGATCGAGCGGCACGGGCGGCGGAATGACGCCCTGAATCCGCACGGCATTGAGCTGCTGGAACTTCTTCAGCTCGCGCGGCTCGGCGCTGGTCTTGAGGCTTGCAAACGTCGAGAGCGGAACCAGCTTGTCGTTCGATCCCGTGATGTAGATGTGCGAGAGCTGGTCGGGCGTCAGCCGGTCCGCGCGCTCGATCTGCGGGATCACCTTGTAGCTGCGCCCCTGAATGCTGAAGCGGTTCACGTAGTTGCCGCCAAGCAGCACCGAGAGATCGCGTCCGGCCTGACTGAGGTCCACGCCCTGCGAGCGCAGCTTGTCGCGATCGAAGACGATCTCCGCCTGCGGCTGGTCGAACTTCACGTCCGAATCGGCGTAGATGAACATGCCCGACGCCATCGCCTTCTGCACGAGCTGCAGGCCGATGTCGTTCAACTGCTGCGGCTCCGCCGCGGATCCGATCACGAGATCCACGGGGAAGTCGCCGCCTCCGGGCAGCGGCGGCGGCGTCAGCGGAATCGCCCGGATGCCGGGAATCTTCGACAGCGGACCGTAGGACTCCATCAGCAGCTGCTGCGCGGTCTTCGTCCGCTCGCTCCACGGCTTGGTCACCATGCCGCCGAACCCGCCGTTGGGGAAGATCAGCTGAAATGTGGCCGCCGTTTCGGGTAGCTGCTTGTAGACGTCGAGAATCTGCGACGTGAACAGCTTCGTCTGCTCGATCGTCGCGTTCGGCGCCGCCTGCACGACCGAAAACACCACGCCCTGGTCCTCGGCTGGCGCGAGCTCGCGCTGCGAGAACATGTAAAACGGCACGATCAGCAGCGCGACGATGATCCAGAGCGTCAGCACCACGGGCCGATAGCGCAGCGTCGAGGCGAGCGCGCGCGTGTAGCCGTCGCGCACCGAGTCGAATCGCCGGTTCACCCACGCGGCGAAGCCGCGCTCCTTCTCGGCCGGACGCAGCAGCTTCGCCCCCATCATCGGCGACAGCGTGAGCGCCACCACGCCCGAGACGATCACCGCGCCGGCGAGCGTGAAGGCGAACTCGCGGAAGAGCGCGCCGGTCAGGCCGCCCTGGATGCCGATCGGCGCATAGACCGCCGCCAGCGTAATCGTCATCGCGATGATCGGACCGACCAGCTCGCGTGCCGCGTCGAGCGCCGCCTGCTGCGGGCGCTTGCCGCTGTGGATGTGCCGCTCGATGTTCTCGACCATGACGATCGCATCGTCGACGACCAGGCCGACCGAGAGCACGATGGCGAGCAGCGTGAGCAGATTGATCGTGAAGCCGGCGACGAGCATCAGGAACACGGCGCCGATGAGCGACACCGGGATGGCGACGATCGGGATGATCACGGACCGGAACGAGCCGAGGAACAGGAAGATCACGGCGATGACGATGAGCAGCGTTTCGGTCAGCGTCGTCAGCACCTCGTTGATGGCGTCCTGGATGTACGCGGTCGAGTCGTACGGGATGCCGAGCTTCATGCCGACGGGCATCTGCGCCTGGATGCCGGGCAGCGCCGCGCGCACGTCCTTGATCACGTCGAGCGCGTTCGCCGTCGGCAGCACCCAGACGCCGATGAAGGTCGCGCTCTCCCCGTTGAACAGCACGTCCTGGTCGTAGTTCTCCGCGCCGAGGACAACGTCGGAGATGTCGCCGAGGCGCACGACCACGCCGTTCTTTTCCTGCACGACGAGCTGCCTGAACTCGTCGGCGGTGCGCAGGTCGGTGTTGGCCACGAGGTTCACCGA
This sequence comes from Acidobacteriota bacterium, assembly GCA_003222635.1. Taxonomy (GTDB): domain Bacteria; phylum Acidobacteriota; class Vicinamibacteria; order Vicinamibacterales; family UBA2999; genus Gp6-AA40. The sequence goes on from QHWQ01000374.1 coordinate 2,634, forward strand.
CACCATCGATCCCTTCGTCCGTCCGAGCGCGGACAGGTAGTTGTTGCGCGCCAGCGCGTCGCGCACCGCGGCGGGGGAGATGCCGTGCGCGGCCATCTCGTCGGGCTTCAGCCAGATGCGCATGGCGAACGTGCGGTTGCCGAGAATGTCGGCGCGCTGCACGCCGCCGACGGCGCTCAGCTTCGGCTGGACGACGCGCGTCAGGTAGTCGGTGATCTGCGTCTGATCGAGATCCGCCGACGAGAAGCCGAGATACATCGCGGCGAACTGCGTGTCGGCGGTCTCGAGCTGAATCACCGGCGTCGTGCTGACGGCCTGGCTGCTGGACGACTCCATGTAGTCGATGCCGTCGGCGCTGGCGATGACGCGCTCGAGCGGCGTGGTGATGAAGCCGCGCACCAGATCGGCGTTCGCGCCGACGTAGGCCGTCGTCACCTTCACGACCGCGATGTCGCTGCGCGGGTATTGCCGTACGCTGAGCGCGCGGATCGACTGCAGCCCGGCAATCAGAATCACCAGGTTGACGACGATGGCGAGTACGGGCCGCTTGACGAAGAGATCGGTGAACTTCATCAGCTGTTCTCCGGTTTCGGCGCGGCGCTGTTGCCCGGCTTCACCGCGTTGTTGATCTGCACGGCCGCGCCGTTGCGAAGCTTGAAGAGGCCGGACGTCACGACTTCATCGCGGGCCGTGACACCCGAGATGACTGCCACCTGATCGCCGCGCGACGGTCCCAGCTTCACGAACTGCTGCCGGACACCGCGATACGCGTGTCCCTTGTCATCGCGGAGATCCGACACGATGAATACCGAGTCGCCGTACGGGGCGAAGCTGATCGCCGAGGCCGGCAGCGCGATCACCGCCTGCTCGGCGCCGAGCGCCATCTGCGTCTGCACGAACATGCCCGGCCGCAGCGCGCCCTGCGGGTTGGCGAGCGTCGCCTGCACCTGGACGTTCCTCGTCGTCTCATCGACGACCGAGTCGATCGCGGTGACGCGGGCGATGAACGCCGCGTTGGCGAGGTTCTCGGTGGTGACCCGCACCTCGCGGCCGACATGCACCTGCGCGATCGCCTGCTGGGGGACGCCGAAGTTCACGTAGATCGGGTTCAGCGACTGCAGCGGCACGACCGCATTGCCGCCGGCGAGGTACTGACCCTTGTTGACCTGCCGGATGCCGAGGATGCCGGTGAAGGGCGCGCGAATCGTCTTGCGCTCGATCGCGGCGCGGATCTCGGTGACATGCGCCTCGGCCTGACGCGATTCCGCGGTGGCGCTGTCGTATTCGGCCTTCGAGATCACCTTCTGATCCAGCAGCTCCTGCATCCGGTTGAAGTTGAGGCGCGCCAGCACGCGCTGCGCTTCGGCGGCCGCCATCTGCGCCTGCTCCTGCCGCGTATCGAGCACGACCAGCACGTCTCCCTCGCGCACCGATTGGCCGGACTCGAACTGAATGTCGGCGACGATGCCGGCGAGGTCGGCGCTGACCGTCACCCCGCGCACCGCCGCCATCGTCCCGATCGCATTGAGCGTCGATGGCCATCGCTCCTGCGCCGCCATCACCGTCGTCACCGCTTCAGGGGGCGGCTGAAACGCCGCCCCCTGGGCGATGGCTGTCTGGATCTGCTTGAACTTCACGAAGCCCAGGCCCCCGACGATCAGGAGCGTCAGGGTGAGCATCACCAACATCCGCTTAGCCATCGATCTCTCCTTACCGTCCAACGTTCAACAGCACGCCGCCGTAGACGCGATGCCCATACCGCGTCTCCTGCCCGAAGAACGCGGGTGCGTCGTCTTTCTTCTGCACGGCGATGAAGCGGTAGTCGCCGCGCAATCCCCAGCGTCCCGCGTACCAGTTGACGCCGCCGCCAACGTTGCTCGTGAAGAACGTCTCGTTGTCAGGGATGCCGAGCGCTTCCTTCTTGAACACGCTCAGGCCGCCGATGCCGCCCGTCACGTACGGAACGACGGACGTTTTGTTCGCCGCGGAGATCACGAGGTTGCCGCTGTAGTTCAGAAGATCCGGCGTCTTCAGATTCGAAACGCCGCCGGGCAGCATCAAGTCCTGCGTGATGCCGAGCGCGCCCCCGACCTCGCCCTCGACGCCGACGAACCGGTTGAAGTTGACCGCGACCGCGCCGCCGAGCTGGTAGTTGCCGAAGCTCGGTCCCTTCGTGTCGGCGCCTTCGGTGAAGTACGTCGCGCCGCCGGGAATGATCGTGACGACGACGGGAGCGGGCCCTGCCGCGTTCGACTCCTGCGCGTACGCGTGGCTCGCACCGAGCACGCTCGCCACCGCGATGAGAACTGCTATCACTCGTGTCATGACTGACCTCCTTGTTTTTCTCCCTGTTGGACCCTGCAACTCTGAACTTCGGTGCGTGCAATTCCAATCAGGCAGGAGGTCGATCGCGCGCTGTGTCGTGCGCGCGACGTGCACGCGCGTCGAATGCACGAGGCCGCTCTCCTACTTTTGGACGATGTGACGATCGACCGATCTGGCGGATAATTTCAGGCGCAGGACGA
>QHWQ01000374.1:5182-7099 GCA_003222635.1 Acidobacteriota bacterium
CTCGTGCGCGAGCCCGATCCGATCGGCTTCTTCGGCGCGCTGACCAAGACGATGGTCGAAGAAGGCGAGAGCGTCGCGTGCGGCGTGTGGCTGATCGACGAAGCGGGCGAGCGGTGCGATCTCTGGATGGCCTACGTGCAGGATCGTCTGTATTCGCCCGTGATGCCCGAGCGCACCGCGGACCCGGGCGAGTCGCCGTGCGAAGGCACATATCCGTGCGCGATCATGGCCGATCACCTCTTCGCCCACGTGCCCGGCTGGAAGCAGACGATCGAATACGCACCCGACGACGCGCGCCTGCCCGAGGCACTGCGCGACTTCAGCCGGACGATGGATTGCGGTTCGACGATCGCGACACCGTTGAGCATTGGTGACCGCGTGCTCGGGTGGATGACGCTGTCGAGCAGCCGCCAGCAGGACGCCGGGCAGTGGTGGCGAGTCGGTCTCCTCGAGGCGATTGCGCGGCAGGCGGCGCTTGCGCTGCACCACAGCCGTGTCGTCGAGCGAAGCCGCGTCGAGGAGCGCCGCAAGGCCATCCTCGAGGAGAGGAACCGGCTGGCGCGCGACATCCATGACAACCTCGCGCAGGGATTCGCCGCGATTCTGATGCAGCTGCAGGCCGCGCGCCGCGAGACGGCCTCTCTTCCGCCGGCGCTCACTGCCAAGCTCGATACGGTCGTCGACCTCGCGCGCACGCACCTCACGGAGGCGCGACGGTCGGTCGGGACGCTGCGGCCGAACGTCAGCGACGGCGAAGAAGTCACCGCCGCGCTCAAGAGGCTCGCCGGAGTGGCGCAGCGGACGACCGAGGTGCCGATCGATGTGAAGGTCGACGAGCTGCCGCGCCTCGGCGGCGTCGTCGAGCGGGAGATTATCGGCATCGCGCAGGAGGCGCTCAGCAACGCGGTGCGGCATTCGCGCGCGCGGCGCATCACCGTCAGCGCCGCGACCGTGCGCTCGATCGGCGTGCGTCTGTCGATTGCGGACGATGGCCGCGGCATCGCGCACGGACAGCCGTCGAGCGGCTTCGGGATGACGAGCATGCAGGAGCGCGCGGAGCGGATTGGCGCATCGCTCACCATCGTGACCGCGCCGCGCAGCGGGACGGAAGTCGTCTTGGCATGGGAGCCGTCGAACCTTCCGCTGCAGGTGCACGTTGCCGGTTGAGGGCTCGCCCCGAGCGAGCGAAGCGAGTCGAGGGGTGGCGGCAAAGAAGGCGACGGTCATGCTCGTCGACGACCACGCGCTGCTGCGCACCGGTGTCGCCAACATCATCAATCAGGAGCCGGATCTCGAGGTGATCGCGGAAGCGGGCGACGGCGTCGAAGCGCTCGAGGCGTGGGAGCGCCATCGCCCGGACGTCATGCTGCTCGACCTGCGCATGCCGCGCATGGAAGGCGTCGAGGTGGTACGGCGCATCCGCGAGCGCGATCCGCGGGCGCTCGTCATCGTGCTGACGACCTACGACACCGACGACGAGATCGAGCGCGCATTGAAGGCGGGTGCGAAGGCGTATGTCCTCAAGGACATTTCCGCCGACGATCTCGTCTCCTCGATCCGTACGGTGCTCGCCGGGAAGACCTACATCGCTCCGGCCGCCGCGGCGAAGCTCGCGGAAGGCGTCACGCGCGTGCAGCTCACGCCGCGCGAGATGGCGACGCTCCGGCTGATGGCCGACGGCAAGGCGAACAAGGAGATTGCCAGCGCGCTGGACATCAGCGAGCGGACGGTCAAGACCCACCTCGGACATCTCTTCGACAAGCTCGGCGTCACCAGCCGCACGGAAGCGATCAAGGTCGCGACCCGCCGCGGGCTGGTGCGGCTCGAATAGCTCATGCTCACGGGATGTTGTGAGTGGACGCGTTGATTGATTCGGAGTTGCCGCCGTGAACATCTGACGGCGATGCGGGCGAGCAC
>QHWQ01000375.1 GCA_003222635.1 Acidobacteriota bacterium
CTCCAGCGCGAGATTCGACAGGCGCATCGGCACGTTCAGCTCGCGCCCGAGCGAGGTGGCAAGCGAGACATCCTTGTGCGCGAGGTGCAGGCGGAAGTTCGGCGGGTCGAACGTCGCGGGCAGGAATTGATCCGCGAGCCGATCGAAGACGCGCGCGCGGCCGACGAACCCCTGACGGCAGATGCGCCAGAGCACGACCGGATCGACGCCGCCTTTCACACCCATCGTGAAGACTTCGGCGAGCGCCGCCTGAATGGTGTAGCCCGCGCAGTTGTGCACGAGCTTGGCAACCGACGCGACGCCAATCGGACCTATGTAGGACGGCTGGTCGCCGATATCCCGCAGCAGCGGCTCGTGACGTTTATAGATCTCCTCGTCGCCGCCGACCCAGATCGCAAGCGAGCGCGTCTCCGCACCCTTCGGTCCACCGCTGACCGGCGCGTCGAGCAGCTGCAATCCCTTCCCGGCAAACGTCGCGTGGATGCTGCGGATCGTCGTCGGCGAATTCGTCGTCAGGTCGAACAGCACCGTGCCGCGCGACATGCCGCCGAGCAGGCCATCGGCGCCGGACGTGACGTCGGTGAACTCCGCGGGGCCGGGCAGCGAGGTGAACACCACATCAGCGGCGGCGCCGACCGCGCGCGCTGTCGGCTTCTCGATCGCGCCCGCCGCCACGTGCGGCGCGACAGCCTCGGGACGAATGTCGTTCACGTACATCTCGTGTCCGGCGTTGCGCAGACTTGCCGCCATGCGTCCGCCCATCGTGCCGAGACCAATGAATCCGATTTTCATGCACTCATTCCTGTCGATGGCAGTTCACGCTTCCCGGTTCGGGGTTCTCGGTTCGTGTTCACGTTCGGTTCATGGTTCGGCGTTCACGGGTTCGGTGTTCGGCGCGCGAAGCGCGCCGGAACCCGCAACCGGTCGTGTGCAGCGTTCGTTGATTGTTCTCCTGCCCAATGGTATAAGCCAGCACACTGTTCCATCGCCATCCCGCCAGGAGAACTTCGATGCGACTGATCTTCCTGCGTTCGCTCGTCGTTGCCGCCGCTCTGCTCGTTCCCATGTCAGCCGTCGCGCAGGAAGCAGTCATCAGCGGCGCCGTTGCCGACACCACGGGCGGCGTGCTGCCCGGGGTCGTGGTTCGCGCGGTCAATCAGGCATCGGGCAACAGCTTCGAAGCCGTGACCGACGGCACCGGTGCGTTCCGGATACCGCTGCGCGTGGGCGTCTACGAAATCACAGCCGAACTGGCGGGCTTTACCACCGTCACCCGGCGGGGATTGGAGTTGCTCGTCGGCCAGCAAGTCACCATGAATCTCCAATTGTCGCCGTCGACGATTCAGGAGTCGGTGACGGTGAATGGAGAAGCGCCGTTGATCGAAACGACGTCCTCGTCGATGAGCGCCAATCTCGACCCGCGCCAGATGCGCGAGCTGCCGGTGAACGGTCGAAACTGGCAGGACCTGATCGCCGTCGTGCCCGGCGCGCGATACAACTCGCAGCAGCGAGGCGACAGTATCGCGGCAGGCACCGGAACCATGCAGTTGAATCTGGACGGGCAGCAGGTCACGCAGACGATCTCCGCTGGTGATCGGTACGGGTTCGGACAGCCGCGATTCGGCCAGGATGCGATTGCCGAAGTGGAGTACGTGTCGAACCGGTTCGACGCGAGCCAGGGACGGTCGATGGGCGTGCAGGTGAACGCGATCACGAGATCGGGCACGAACGTGATGCTCGGGACGGTCTCCGGCTTCTTCCGGGACGACAAGTTCAACGCGGCGGATCCTGTCGCCGGCACGGTCCTGCCGTATCGAAATCAGCAGCTGGCCGTGACATTCGGGGGACCGATTCGCAAGGACCGTCTCCATTTCTTCGGGGACTACGAGTACGAGCGCGAGCCGAACACGAGTTTTTACAACACCCCTGTTCCGGAGTTCAACCAGACGTTGACGGAGATCCGCACCGAGAAGAAGGCGCTCATACGGGTCGACGGACAGATCTCGCCGCAGACGCACCTCTCAGTACGCGGCTCGATCGCGCACCCGCTCACGCCGAACGAGTCGCTGCACGGCGCCGGAAACGCCACGCCGAACGGCAGGATTACCAATAACCAGCACTCCAGGCAGCTGCAGGGAACGTTGACCAAAGTTTTCAGCAGCTCGATCATCAACGAGACGAGGGTCGGCTACAACGCATACAACTGGCTGCGGAACACGCAGACACCCTTCAACGCGAACTCCTTCCTGTCGAACTGGGTGCCCAACTACGAGAAGGAGTTTGGCCCGGTCATGGCGCCGAAGCCGCTGACCGTCAACGCCATCGTCACGTTCCGCGGCCTGAGCAACGGAGGGTCCGGCCAGCCGCAGAACTTCAACCAGGAAGAATTCAGCCTGCGGAACGATTTCTCGGTCCTGTTCGCGGCCAAGGGACAGCACACGCTCAAGACCGGCGGCGAGGTGATCAAGACGCACAACTGGGGCTACGTGTGCCAGGGTTGTGTCGGGACGCTCGACGCCCAGGGCGGACCGCTCCCGTCCAACGTCGCGAGCATCTTTCCGAACCTGTACGACGTGACCACGTGGAAGCTTGACCTGCTCGCGCCGATCGTCCGCCGGTTCAGCGCGTCGATTGGGGACAACAATCAGGACTGGCCGCGTGCGACCATCGCCGGCTGGCTGCAGGACGACTGGGCCGTGACGCGGAAGCTGACGCTCAACCTCGGTGTGCGCTACGACCTCGCGCACAACGCCGACGCCAACGACGTGGAAATCCCGCCGTTTCTGGCAAAGAATCGTCCCGACGACACCAACAACTGGGCGCCGCGGCTCGGCTTCGCCTACAGCGTGACGCCTCGCACGGTCATCCGCGGTGGCGCCGGGCAGTTCTTCCGACGACCTACGCGGACGCGTATCGATATGTCGTGCAGAACAACCAGCAGATCGGTCTGAGCGGTCTGGTCGGCACGCGCGCGATCACGCCGTTCAGCTATCAGACCTCCATCGGCTTCCAGCATCAACTGCTGCCCACGACGGGCATCCAGGCAGACTACGTCTTCTCCGGGATACGCGACGACGCGGTCGCGAAGAACATCAACCTGTCCTATAACCCGGTGACCGGCGTGAACTACCCGAATACCGATCGCGCGCACCTGCCGTATCCGCAATTCAGCACCGTGTCGCTGGAGTTTCCCGACGGCTACTCGAATTACCACGCGCTGCAGACCGCGATCACGAAGCGGATGAACAACAACTGGCAGGCGTCGGCGACCTATACGCTCGCCTACTTCTACGACGGGTACAGGAATCCGGCGCCGGGCGTTCCGAACCTGGCACCGGATCTCGGGGCGCAGTACAGCCTCGCCGTCAGCGACCAGCGTCATCGCGCGGTGTTCAACGGGATCTGGCAGATGAAATACGGCTTCCAGTTGAGCGGCGTCTATTTCTTCGGATCGGGGGAGCGCTTCTCGACGGTCTGCGGATGCGGCTTGCGGCTTGGTGCCGGCAACGATACCCTGATGCCCGACGGCAGTTTCATCGCGCGGAACGACTTCGTCGGCAAGCCCATTCACCGTGCCGACGTGCGCCTGCTGAAGAGTTTTCCGCTCGGCGCCCGCCGGCGGGTGGATGGCATGCTGGATCTGTTCAACGCGTTCAATCACGCGAATTACGGGTCGTACATCGTCGAGAGGAGCAACGCCAATTTCGGAGCGCCGACCCAGAACCCCGCCCTGAACTATCAGGCGCGGATGCTGCAGCTCGGCTTCCGGATCACGTTCTAATACGGCTGGAGACACGATATGTCCTCTCGATTGATTGCGGCGCTGACATGTTCCGCACTGGTGGCCGCGGCGCCAGCCATCGCGCATCACTCCGTCAGCTCGGAGTTCGACTACGCGAAGAAGTTCTCGTTTCAGGCGACGGTGATCTCGCTGCGCGTGATCAATCCGCACTCGGTGCTGGAAGTCGAGCGCACCAATCCCGACGGCACCAAGACCGTCTGGAAGCTCCAGACGCTCGGCGCCGGCCAATTGCGTCAGCGATTCGGTCCGGAAGGCGCGGTGAAGCCGGGGCAGGTGGTGACCGTCGAAGGCCTCCAGTCTCGCAGCGGCAATCCCTACGGCTTCCTCGAAAACCTGATCATGCCGGATGGGCGCGCAGTCAAGACGTATTTCGGAGATCCGAACGGCAACTGACGAATCTACGAATTTACGAATTTACGAATTTACGAATTGAGCAGGTCATGAGAACACTCGCGATAGCGGCGGCGCTCGCCGCGGCGATCACGGCTGGTATCGAGGCGCAGGGGACACCACGCACCGCCGACGGTCATCCCGACCTGAGCGGCACGTGGACGGGCCGCGCGCGCGGCGGCGGCCGCGGCGATCGGGACAACAGCGACCCGCAAATCATCCAACAAGTCGCGTCGCGGCGGTGTGCGCCCGGCCAGCACGTCGAGGGATTGCCGAAAGGCAACTGCGTCAATCAGACGTTTGACCAGGAGTTCATCCGCGAAGACGTCATCGAGGGCAACGTTGTCTTCTCGGGCCGGTGGGATGCCAACAAACCGATGTACAAGCCGGAGTTCTGGGACCGCATCCAGGAGCTCGATCAGCACACGAACACCGAAGACCCGATCCTGAAATG
>QHWQ01000376.1 GCA_003222635.1 Acidobacteriota bacterium
GGGCCCAGCGGCTGGAGCTGCGTGAGTCGCGGCTCGAGGCGGACCTCGCGCGCGCGCAGCTCGACGCGCTCCGGCTCGAAATCGAGCCGCACTTCCTCTTCAACACGTTGAACTCGATCGCGTCGCTCATTCGCGCGAACGCGCCGGATCGCGCGCTGGCGATGCTCATCGGCCTCGGCGATCTGATGCGCTCCACGCTCGACGCCGCGGGCCCGACGACCACGCTCGGCGACGAGCTGGCGTTCGTGCAGCAATATGTGGGGCTGCAGCGCGTTCGCTTCGGCGATCGGCTTGCCGTTCAGTATCTGATCGAGCCGGGCTGCGAATCGTGCGAGGTGCCGACGTTCCTGCTGCAGCCGCTCGTGGAAAACGCGTTTCGCCACGGCATCAGCCGCCGGGCGGGAGCGTGTGGCATCGAGATCTCGGCGCGTGTGGACGCAGGGCAGCTCCGCATCCGGATTCGCGACGACGGCGCCGGCCTGCCGGACGGCTTCACCCTGGCGGCCGATGCGGGCGTCGGTTTGCGCAACACGCGATCGCGGCTGGAACGCGGCTACGGCCACGCCGCGTCGCTCGCCATCTCGCCGCGCGGCACCGGCGGCACGGACGTCGACATCATCCTGCCGGCGGTGATCGCGCCGGCCGGGCACGTCGCGGAGGCGGCGGGATGATGAAGTTCCGCGTCCTCGTCGTCGACGACGAACCGCTGGCGCGCGCCAGCGTGGTGAGTCTCGTCAGGCCGGACGCCGACGTCGATGCGGTCGATGAATGCAGCGACGGCCTGGCGGCGCGCGAGGCGATCGAGCGCCAGCATCCCGACATCGTGTTTCTCGACATCGAGATGCCGGGGGTGGATGGCCTGCAGCTGGCAGACCGGCTGCCGCCCGGTGGTCCCGTCGTCGTGTTCACGACCGCCTACAGCCAGTACGCGATGCAGGCGTTCGACGTGGCGGCGACCGACTACGTGCTGAAGCCGTTTTCGCGCGAGCGGCTGCTCGAATCGCTCGCGCGGGCCAAGCGGCGCGTGCGCGAGCGCCGTCTCGGCGAGCTGGCCAGCGAGATCGCCGTCCGCCTGAAGGCGGACACTACCGACGAAGAAGCGGTAGCGTCCGGCTTTAGCCGGACCAACGAGGGCCGGACCAACGACTCACAGTATCTGAAGCGCCTGTCACTCAAGCAGGGCGAGCGGACGCTCGTGGTGAGCGTCGACGAGATCATCTGGGTGGAAGCGCAGGATTACTGTGTGATGGTCCACTCGACGCGCGGACGCCACCTGCTGCGCGCATCGCTCGCCTCGTTCGAGAGCCGGCTCGACCCCGCGCGCTTCGTCCGCGTGCATCGCGCCGCGATGGTCAACGTCGCGCACGTGCGCGAGACGGCCGATGGCGACGGCCTCGTGCTGAAGTTGTCGAACGGCGCCGAAGTCGGCGTCAGTCGCGCGCGCCGCCAGCACGTGGCGGCGCGGATCAGCTCCAGATGATTTGAATATGGCCGGCGACGGGACGCGCGAGCGTCTCCGTCTGTTCGACGGCCGGGATCGTCGCCCCGACCCACCGGTAGCCCCGGCGCGGCAGCGTCTCGATGAACCGCGGTGCTCTGGCATCGTCGCCGAGCACCGCGCGCAGGCGCTTGATGGCGGCGTTGAGGCTGTGCTCGAAGTCGACGAACGTGCCGTTCGGCCAGAGGCGGTCGCGCAGCTCCATTCGCGTGACCACGGCACCCGGCCGCGCCAGCAGCAGCTGCAGGATGCGGAACGGCTGTTCCTGCAGCCGGATACGCGCGGTGCCGGTCATCAGCTCGCGCGTCGGTTCGCACACCGCCACCGGCAGGGGGAGCGGATCGCTATTTGGCCTTCCTGACGTATACGTTTCCATTGAACGTCCGCATCTCGAAGTCGGGTCCACCGCCGTTGATTGCGCCGTAGATTGCCGTGTCGATCTCGACACGCTGCCGGTCGAGGTCGCGGCGCAGCCGATCGAGGTCGCGCCGCTGCCGATCCAGACCCACGTCGACCTTCGGATTTGGATTCGGATTCGGATTCGCGTTCGAGTTCGAGTTCGACGCGCCCTGTCGAATCGGCTGCAGGTCGAAGTCCGTATACACGTCTCCCTGATCGCTCCGCAGCTTCAGGTTCGCCTTGACGTTCGCCGGCAGCGTCACGTCGACCTCACCGTTGAGCGAGGTGAACGCCATCGGCTGCTGCGGTGCGGCGCGGACGATCGTCGCGGCCAGCTTGCCGTTGACGGTGTGAGCGACCACCGAGCCGGCGACATTGGTCAGCGTGACCGCGCCATTGACACCTTCGACTTCGAGCTCGCCTTCGACCCCCTCTACGGTGATCGAGCCGCTGACGGTTTCAAGGTCCAGGTTCGTCCGCAGCGGCACCTCGATGGTGAAATCGACCATTCGCAGCGGCGACTCGACGTCGACGCTCACCTCGTTTCTGCTCTCTTCTACGGTGAAGGGGGCGTTTTGTGTCAGGCGCCGCAGTCCGGGCGGCGGCGGCTCGTTCTGGGTGCGCCGGCGCGGCGGACCTGCCGCGATCGCTCGCGCCTCGATCAGCATGTCCCTGCGGTTGGTTCCCTTCACCCTGATGTTCCCCATGACGAGGCTCATCTCGAGCGAGCCGGGGCGCGAGGGGTCGCTGAGGGCGATAGTGACGCGCTGTGGCTCGGGCTCCTGCGCGCCGAGCGGCGCGGCCAGCGCGGTGACGACGAGCGTGCCGAGAAGAATCTTTCGCATCGTTATCCCAGTTGCTGCAGGCCCCACGCGGCGCGCGCACGCACCGCGTCGTTGACCTGCGGATCCATGGCGAGCCGCTGCAGCGCCGGCACGGACTCGCGTTCGTTGGTTTTGACCATGAAGTCGATGAGCGCAATCTGC
>QHWQ01000064.1 GCA_003222635.1 Acidobacteriota bacterium
ACATGCTCACCCGCCTGCCGCCGGTCGACTACGTCGGCTGCGATATCAGCGAGGCCTACATCGCCGGCGCGCGCAGGGCGTTCGGCGATCGCGCCGTGTTCATCGCCGGACGCTGCGACGACTGGCGGCGCGATGCGCGCACGCGCGACGCGGACATCGTGCTCGCGCACGGCGTGCTGCATCATGTCGACGACGAGGAGTTCCTGCGCATCCTTGAATTCGCGCGCGCGGCGCTCAAGCCGGACGGCCGGTTCGTCTTCTACGAGCCGTGTTATCTGATCTGGCAGTCGCGCCTCTCCGCGTTTCTGATGTCCCACGATCGCGGACAGCATATCCGGAAGGAACAGGAATGGAAGGAGCTGGCCGGACGCGTCTTCCCGCGCATCACCACCAGCATCGTCACGAGCGCCAACCTGCTCGGCTACACGTGCATTATCGGCGAGTGCCGCACGCGCTAGGGCTTCGGCGCATCACGGAAACCGGCATGGAGGCCACGATTTCTCGACGCCCGCTACCAGCACGAAGGGACCGATCGTCTGTGACAAGTCAGCGATCCTGACGCTGAGCGTCATGCGGTCTCCGTTGATCGATCCCGAGTACTCCGCCGCGTACTGCCGAGAGCCGGGTGTCGCGCCTATGAGCTGCGTGTACGAGCCCGCGAGTGTGAACGTGCCGGTGAGTTTGCCGGCGTTCTGGATTTCGCCTGACGAGCCGTAGCAATTGCCGCCGGACGCGGCAAACTGCAGCCTCGCCGTGTCGTTCGACACGGCGAGGCCCACCTCGTCCGATCCCCACTGCTGCGTCTGCGCCTGCGCTGCGGCAGGCGCTGCGGGGCTGCTGCACGTACTCGTGATCGCCACGACGCAGAACACCGCGAAGACGAGCGGGGCCGACCGAAGATCGCGCGTTTCGGACATGTCGCTACCGCGGCGGTGCTTCGTCGATCGTGCCGCCACCGCGCCGCTGCGCCGCTTCGTTGATGGCCGCCTGCGCCGGAGAGACGACCGCTTCCCCCGCGGGCAGCAGGGTCGTCGAGAGCGTCGCTGAATCGACGAAGACCCAATCGATGCTGTAGAAGCCAAACCCAACGCGGCCCGCGCTGAGTGATGGATCATCGCCCGACCAAACCAGCGTCCCGTTGATGTAGAAGCTGAACGTCCCGCCGGACGCCTTGACCCTCAACGTGTTCCAGTTTGCTCCCTGAACGATCGCCGACGAGGCCGCCCAATACTGCACCGGCACGGTCGTGCCATCAACGACCTTCCACACCGAGAACGACCCGTCGGTCGTGTACTGGAACGCATACGCATTCTGCCACCAGTTCGTCGAGCCGAGCGGCGTGGTTTCGCCACGAACCCAGAGCCGATTCGCCGCGCCGGGATTGAGCATCGGATCACGCCCCATGACTACGGTGTAATCAAGCGTCGTGTACGAAGAATTGTACGCTTCGCTCGAGCCCGTTCCGGTCAGGCCGTAGCCGGCGTCCAAGTTGTCGACCAGCCAGTCACCAGAAACCGCTTGCCATCCGCTCGGGTGGCCGGGCGTCTTGAACGCCTCGGTAAATCCGGACACCATGCCGGACGCCATGAAGGTCGTCGTCAGCACGTTCCACGAACCTGCCGAGAGATAGTAGAGCGATGCATACACCGTCGAGCCGTTCGTCGGCAGCAACGTCGCCGACGCCGAGGCGGACGTGCTCTGTGCCCCGTTCAGCAGGTCATTCGTGCCGGGCTGCGTGCCGAGACTGAGCTGGTACCCCGCGGAGTTCATCGAGTAGTCGTTGGAGTACCACGTCGTGCCGATGCGTGACCAGAGGCGCACCCAGACCGCGGGACCCGAGCATCCGTTGCTCCAGTTGAACGTGACGGAGTCGCCCGACAGCGTCGATCCGGCGAGCGGATTCGTAAATGCCGGCGCCGCCGAGCATGACGCCGTCGGCAGATTGTTGACGACGGTCGAGAGGTTGGTGCCCGTCGAGGCGTTGAAGATGGCCGCGCCGCCCTTGCTCGTCCCAACCTGCAACCAATACTCGGCAATCCCCGTTCCTGCGGTCCAGGAGAACGTCTTGGAGGTGCCTGTCAGGAACGCTCCATCGGACGGACTCTGGAGCCGGCCGATCGGCAGCGTGTAGGCGGTGTAGGTGTAGTCGGTAGATCCCCAGCTGCCACCGACGAGCGACCACAGACGCAGCCAGACGAGGGAACCGTTTGTCGGCAACCCGGTCACGTTCGCCGTCGTCGCCGTGCCGGTGGAGCTGCTGTAGATATTGTAGGAGCCCGCTCCCTGCGTCCCGACGTAGAGCCAGTACTGGCTTGCGCATGGATTGGCCGACCACGTGAACGTTTGTGACGTTCCCGTGAACGTTGAACCTGGTGCCGGTGAGGTCATCGTCGAGGGGCTGCACGCGAGGGTATAGGCGGTATACGTGTAGTCATTGGACTGCCAGGAACCGCTTATCAGCGACCATAGCCGCACGTACACCGTTGACCCGTTGCTCGGAAGGCCCGTCACCATCGCCGACTTGTTCGTCCCGGTCGACGAGTTATAGAGGTTGTACGAGCCCACACCCGTCGTGCCCACGTACAACCAGTACTGGCTGACCCCGGTACCTGGCGTCCATCCGAAGTTCACGCTCGTGCCGGTGAACGTCGAGCCGGGCGGGGGCGTCGTCATCTCCGCCGTCATGCCCGTCCCGACGGTCACGTTGACCGGCAATGACGGAATGCCATTGGCGACGACTTCGAGCGTTGACGCACCAGTCTCGATCGTCGCGGGTACGGTGACGCTCGTCGACGAGGCGGCGCCGGGCGCGATCGACCGTGAGCCGTGATTGAACGTCCGCGCGTAAAAGACATGTCCAGTCGCGTTGTTCTTGATGCGAACGATCGGGAAATTCGAGGAGCCGTTCGTGTCGTCTCCGTAGTACGCGCCTTCGGTGAGCCCGTTGAACTGCGTTCCGCCCAGCGTGATCGTCTGCCCCGGCGCCACCAAGGATGGCGGCGACGTGATGGTCGGCCGCCACGCCTCCGCGTACGTGCCGCCGGGCGTGTAAATCTCGACTGTGGGGCCGTCAATGCTGAACGCCATCACCTGTCCGGTCGGCAGCAGGACGAAATTTGCCTCGAACGAGTTCCACGACGCCGCGTCTGACTTGTCGGGCACGGGTGTGAACGTGTTGTCCGTGTTCAGCTCGAAGTAATGTGTCGGTGCCGGGAAGAAAGAGGTGGTCCAGTTGCTCGGACTCATCGCGACCAGGACATTCCCATTGGGAAGGACTGCCGCGGGCGCGTCGGCCATCGTATACGGCACGCCGGCCACGGACGGATGCACCGGACCCGCCGACCACGTGTGCGTGGCGGTGTTGTAGATTGCCGTTTGCGGAGTGCCCGATGTTCGACCGGAAAACGACACGGCCGTGCCATCGGGCCGCATGACGAGCGGTCCCACTTCATAGGAGAGGTTGCCTGTGCAATCCGACTGCTGGATGACCGTGGAGCCGGCACTCGTCCATTGGCCTGTCGAAGGCGAGT
This sequence comes from Acidobacteriota bacterium, assembly GCA_003222635.1. GTDB lineage: Bacteria > Acidobacteriota > Vicinamibacteria > Vicinamibacterales > UBA2999 > Gp6-AA40. Next base: position 3,531 of record QHWQ01000064.1, read on the forward strand.
ATCGTTCGCTGCCGGTGCCGCACGTGCCGGTGCCGACGTACGCGTCCGCCGTCAACACGGTGTCGTCCGGGAGCAACGCCATGGACTCTTCGTCGTAGATGTCGAACTTGCCCGTACCGGTCGCCGTCCACGTCAGCGTGGTCGCATTGAGCAGCGCCGTGTGCGGCGGAAAGTCACAGCAGCTCGTCTGCATGTACGTGCCGTTCGGCAGCACGATGCCGGCGGCGTCGCTGATGGTTGTCCACCCCGCAGGCGGACTAATCGCCGTCCAGATGTTGGTGGTCGGATCGTAAATCGCACCTTGCGTCGTTCGGCCGCCGCCGCAGCCGCTGCCGTTGTATTCGCCGCCTTCGCTGACGACTCGTCCGTCTGGCAACACACCCGATCCGAAAAATCGCGGCCCATAGGAGGCGCTCGTGGATGCAATCGGTGCCCAGGTGCCGTTGATGTAGCTGCCGGTGTTCGACGGCGTGAACTTGTACCAGTCGCTTGTGCACGACACGTGTGCGATGACCGTTCCGTCGGTGAGCAGAATCGGGTTGCTCAAGGCGCGCGGCGGACTCAACGGGTTAGTCAGGGCAGCCCACGTTCCCGGCACCGGCTCTTCCCCTGCCACCGTCTGCGCGGCGGGTGGTGCGTCGTTCGACACGAGCGGCAGGCTGTCGAGGAGCTTTTGGTACGCCTCGGGATGGGAGTGGTAATAGAGCTGCATCGGCTGGGAGAGATCCGGCACGGCGTGGATTGCTCCTGCCTGCTGGGCGTTGACGTGCACCATCACGCCAGACGCGGCGAGGGTCACGAGGGCCACGCATGGAATTCTGAGAACATTGCGCATAACGTCGTCCTCCATCGGTTGAACACCACGGCGACCGCGGTCGCCGTGAGAGACACTCCCACCGCACGTGAGACGAAGGACGCGTTACAGGGGGAGTGGGGGTTTCGGCAGCAGAACTGCACAGAGTTCGAAGTACCCTCTCGTCACGAACGTAGAAACGTCATGACGCGGTCGATCTTTCAGGAATGTCGAAGGAGGGTCAGAACCGCTGCGGCAGATCAGACTGACGTCGCGTGGAGCTGCGCCATCTCCAGCAGCTGCTCCGCCGTCAGCCAGCGCGGGTTCTTGTCGCTGCTGAATTCGAAGTCCTCGGTGCACCGGATGCCGCCGCGCGTGTGGTGGTAGTCGTCGCGGCCCCCCCACTCGTGGAACGGGTGGAGGATGACGTAGTGGTCGTCGAACTCCAGCGTGTTCCGGCCGTCGCCGAGCGGCACCATCACCTCGTGCAGCTTCTCGCCCGGACGGATGCCGACGATCTCGATGCGGCATTCTGGCGCGATGGCGCGCGCCAGATCCATCATGTTCATGCTCGGAATCTTGGGAACGAAGATCTCGCCGCCTTCCATCCGTTCCAGTGAGGCGAGCACGAACTCGACGCCCTGATCGAGTGTGATCCAGAACCGCGTCATGCGCGGATCAGTGACCGGCACCACGCCGGTCTTCTTCATCTTCAGGAACAGCGGGATGACGCTGCCGCGGCTGCCGACCACATTGCCGTAGCGGACGACCGCGAACCGCGTGTGGTGACGTCCCGAGTAGCTGTTGGCGGCGGTGAGCAGCTTGTCCGAACAGAGCTTGGTGGCGCCGTAGAGGTTGATGGGTCCGGCAGCTTTGTCCGTGCTGAGGGCGATGACGCGCTTGACGTTTCGATCGATCGCCGCATCGATCAGGTTCGCCGCTCCGAGTACGTTCGTCTTCACCGCCTCGATCGGGTTGTATTCGGCGGTCGGCACCTGCTTGAGTGCGGCGGCGTGGACGACGATATCGACGCCGTCCATCGCACGATAGAGCCGCTCGCGGTCGCGGACGTCGCCGATGAAGTAGCGGATGCAGTCGTACTTCTTGTCCGAGAAGGTTTGCCGCATCTCCCACTGCTTCAACTCGTCACGGCTGAAGATGATGAGACGCGTCGGGTTGTAGCGTTTCAGGATGTTTTCGACGAAACGCTTGCCGAAGGAGCCGGTGCCGCCGGTGACGAGAATGTTCTGATCGTTCAGCATGTACTGGGGGCCACTAAGTCAGTTAACTGAGTGCAGCCGTTCATCCTAAGGGTAACAACCGTGCTGGTCAACGGCTGATCCGAACACCGTCAGGGCCCTCGTGATCGGGCAGGGGTGACGGCGCTGTCGCGAGCGCCGACCGGAGCACCGCCGCATTTCCGACGTCGATGGCTTCGAGCGCGCCACCCTGCACGGCCGCGAACGCGCGTTGCGCCAGCTCGAGGTGATAGACGAAATACGTGCGATCCGAATAGAACGACAGGGCATTGACGCCGCACAAGGGCGCCAGGTACGCGAAACCGCCGTAGGTGCCGACAAACGCCCGCGCGCCCGCGATGATGGCCGTCTGACGCGCCAGATTCTGATGCGGCTCGCCGCGCATGTCCACGTAATGGATCCGCGCCTGGCCGGCGGCGCCGTAATCCACGTGATCGTCCACCTGGAACCCCGGGTTCAGCATGACGATGTTGGTATGCTCCGCGAGCGATGCGATGGTTGCCGCAACGAACCCACGATTGGCGGGCGTATCCGGGAAGCAGCCGCTGAAGTAAAAGCGCACCGCGACGTAGGTCGCGGGCAGCGGCGGCAGCGACGCCGGCGAGGCGGCAATCCGGCGGTACCGCGAATGGTCCACCACGCGCGTCAGCGACGCCTGATGTTTCCAGAAGGGCATGAACAGCGCGTACATCAGCGCGGGGTGAAGCAGCGCCGCGCGCTCGCCGGTGTTCGCGGCAACCTGGCGCAGGAGGCGCCGATCGAAGTGCCGCATCGCGCGCTGCTTCTTGACGGCTTCCGTCCCGGCGCGGAACTGATCCACCGGCACCAGTGACAACGCGTCGGCGTAGTGGTGCGCGATGCCGCGATACCAGTCGCGCGTGCCGCCGCGCGAGATGACGGTGATGCGTTCGGGCGCGATGCCGAATTTTTCCGTCGCCCACCGCACGAACGGGATCCAGTACAGCAGCTCGAAGCCGATCTCGCCCGTCCACGGACCGACGATCACGGGCCGGCCGCTGCGGGCGACGCGCGAGAGCCGGTCGAGCACGCGCTGCTCGGTCCATTCGAGCTGCGACTGGATGCTGCTGCTCCGCGCGAGCCGCGCCAGCGCGGAACCCTGCCGCCGCACGCCGGACTTCAAATCCGCGACGGCGTCGCGCGTCTCGGCCACGTCGGCGGCGCGCAGCTCGCGCATCCGTTTGAGCTCGTTGCGCTCGGCCGTCACCTGCTCGCGCAGCTCGCGCAGCACCGCGTCCTGCTCTTTGGACAGCGTCAGCAGGCGCTCACCGCGGCGGCGCTGCTCCTCGGCGTCGGGCGCCAGCAGCGGCTCGAGCCACCGGCCCGCGCGCCGCAGGACGCGGCTGACGATCGAGCTCCCGCTCAGCGGCTGCGCTCCTTCACCGCGGCGCGCGTTTCGCGATCGACCTCGCGCCGCCGGAGCGTCTCGCGCTTGTCGTGCGCCTGTTTGCCCTTGGCCAAGGCCAGCAGCACCTTCACTCTTCCTTTACTGAAATACAGCTCGAGCGGCACGAGCGTCAGTCCCTTCTCGGCCGTGCGTCCGATCAACTTGCGGATCTCGTGCGCGTGCAGCAGCAGCTTGCGCTGCCGCATCTCCGCGTGATCCGCGTAGCCGCGATGGCTGTACGGGCTGATGTGCACGTTCATCATCCAGATCTCGCCGTTCTCCGGCCGCGCGTAGCTGTCGCGCAGGTTGACGCGCCCTTCGCGGATCGCTTTCACCTCGGTGCCGAGCAGCGCGATGCCGGCTTCCCACGTCTCGAGGATGTGATAGTCGTGGCGCGCCTTGCGATTTTCCGCGATGACGCGTCGCGCTTTCTCCCGCTCGTCCTGCGCCGCATGCATCGTCACCCCCGCACCACGACGCGTCGAGTGTAACTCACGCGCGAGACCACGGACGTCGCAGCGCCGCTCAGAGCGCGTGGTACCATACGGCCCGTCGCGATGTCGACGTCAGGTCCGACCGCCGCGCCTCCGCGGCCAATCCGCGGCGCTGCCGCGGCGCTGCTGCGCGGCGCCGTCGTGGCCGGCGCGTTCGCGGCGCTCTTCGGCTGGCTGTTCAGGCCGCTCATCGCCACCGGCGCGTATTTGTCCGAGTCGGATCTGTTCGACTGGTTTCTTCCCCTGTTTCTCTCCCCGCCGGCCGTGTGGTCCAGCGATATCTTCGCCGGCCTGCCCGTCTTCGCCGACACGAGCGACGCGGCGCACTACCCGCTGTACTTCTTCTTCGCGCGGGTCGCGCATTCGTGGTCCGGCTACGTCATCCTGCCGTACGTCCTCGGCGCGACGTTCGCGTACGCCTATGGCCGCGTCGTAACCGGATCGCGGCTGGCCGCGGCCGCAACAGGCCTGGCCTACGGACTTTCGGAAGCGATGATTGGACGCCAGGCGCACATCAACTTCGTCCACGCCTTCGCATGGTTTCCATTGATGGTGCTGGCGGTCGATCGCCTCGTCGACGGCGCGTCCTCGCGCTGGATCGCCGTGGGCGCCGCTGCAACCGCCTGTTGCTTTCTTTCCGGCCACCCGCAGCCCGTCCTCTACGCAGTCTCCTTCTGCGCCCTCTATGGCGTCGTTGGAGCCATCGCGGGGCGCCGCGTCAAAGAGGCATCGGTTCGACTCTTCATGATGTTCGCGCTGGCCGGCCTGGTGATGGCCATCAAGGCCGTGCCGTTCGCGCAGGCGACGCTCTACATCGCGCGGCAGCAGGTCGGGCTCGATCAATTCGTCAGCCACGCGAACAGTCCCGCGCAGATGATGAGCCTGCTGTTTCCGGCGATTGCGCACGATCGACGTGAGGCGTCGCTGTACGTCGGTCTGGTGACGATCATCCTGGCTCTGCTCGGTGCACGTCAGTGGAGGGGCCAATGGCGGGTGGCCCTATGGGTTGCAGCAGCCCTGGTCACGGGGCTCGTCGCGATGGGAAAAACAACGCCCGTTGCCGCGATCTTTTACCTCCTGCCGGTGTACCGCCGCTCGCGCGTCATCACAAGAATGCTGTTCATCTTCGCGTTTGCCGTGGCGGTCCTCGCGGGTTGGGGTATCGCCGCCCTGCAACGGAAGCGGACGACGCGGCGCGACATCACAACCGTCAGCGTGATCGCCGCTGGCGCGCTGCTGGGGGGCGCGGTCTGGACCGCCATCGACGCCGCGCGCTTTGTTTTCGAATTCGATGCGAGCCGCCTCTCTGCCCTGCCGTGGTGGAACACGGGCATCTGGGTGCAGGTGGGGATCGGCGCCTGCGTGATCGCGTTGCTGTGCTACAGCCGATACACGCGTGCAGCGGTTCCGGCGGTCACCATCGCGTTGCTCGCGCTGCTCGCGGCCGATGAACTGCATGGTCAGGGGTACGGGATCACCGCCCGCGGTCTGCAGCTCGTCACGGTACCCGCCGCGGCGACACGGCCTTCCGTGCACGCGCGGCAGATGGCCGCGGATCTCCTGCCCCTGCGCCAGCGATATCTGGCGATTGGCGGCACGACCATCGACCCGATCGTGCCAGGCGGGTTCGCGCGCCTGTGGCACATCCCGATTGCCGGCGGCTACAGTCCCATTGTCCTGGAGCGGCTGACCGCGCTCGCGACGATGGGCGGCAATGGCGATGTGCGGCCTGAAACACTCGGCATCTCCGATGCCGCACTGGACCTCCTGGCGGTGCGATACATCACGGTGCGAGATGCGGACTTTCCGCCGCCCGCGACCTTCGAGCGCGGCGGCACGACATGGGCGGTGCCGGAGCTCGATATTCCCGTCGGCCGCAGGTGGTCGGCGCCGTCGACGTGGCCACGCCGGGGGTGAACCTCCATCATGAGCTCGTTGCCGGAGTGAATATCTCCGACCGAGGACTGAGCGACGAATCGATCCGCCAGCGAGCTAGGCACCAGCGGGTCGCCGCAAAGTTCGACGATCCCGCCTTGCGGCCGGACGTCTTTCGCGTCACGCTGCGCCTTCCCGCAGTGCAGCACGGCGTCACGCTCTCGGTGCGTGGCGGGGCGATCAAGGGATGGCTGGTGGTCGATCACCTGACGGTCAGCGACGGCGCCGGAGCTCAACATCCGCAGACCCTCGGGCCGCTCTACCTCGGCGATGAGCGGCGGTGGCGCGAGCGGCGCCGCATCCGAACGTCGAGAACGACTGACCGGGATCGTGACGAGGACGCACCGGGCGAGCTCGAGTACACGATTTACGAGAACGTCCGGGCGCTCCCTCGCGCATGGATCGCGTCCCGCGTGATGCCGCTCGCCGGCGACGAGATGGTTGCGACCGTCCGGACGATGCAGCTTCCGGACGGCAGTCCATTCGATCCGCGGACCATCGCCATCGTCGACGAAGGTGGCCCCGCGGACGAAGCATTCCCCACGGGCCGTGCGGCCGCGACCGTCAGCCGCATCGACGATAGCCGCATCACGGTCGACGTGGACACGGACGGCGGCGGCTTCCTGGTGCTCAGCGAAAGCTATTTTCCCGGATGGCGCGCGCGGATCGACGGCAGCAGCGTTCCGGTGGAACGGACGGATCTCGACCTCCAGGGCGCGCGTATTCCACCCGGTCGCCATCAGGTCGTCTTCGAGCTCGCCTCGTCGACGCTGCGCCTCGGCACGGCACTCACCGCCATCGGAACCCTCTGCACGGCATTGCTGCTGATCAAGCCGTCGCGGCCACAGCCGCCGCGATGAACGGCCGCGTCACCGTCGTCCGGATGGCGGCCGTCTTCGGCACGTTCGTCATCCTGTTCACCTGGATTTTCGCGACGGCGCCGCTCCGCCATGGGTACCTCGACGAGTCCGACCTGTACGAGTACTTCCTGCCGATGTTCCTCGCGCCGCTGACCACGTGGTCGCCGTACGAGTTCAGCGGGCTGCCGGCCTTCGCGGACATCGGCGACGCGAAGTTCTATCCGCTGCACGCCATCGCCGCTTCCGTGCTGCATTCGTGGACGATGCTTGTGGTGTCGGCCTACGTGCTGGCCGGGACGTTCACCTGCGTCTACGTTCGTCGTCTGACAGGATCGTGGTTCGCCGGGCTGTTCGCGGGCCTCGCCTTCGCGCTGTCGGAGGCGATGATGGAACGCACGCCGCACCTGGGGATTCTGCATGCGTGGGCGTGGCTCCCGCTCGTGGCGCTATCGCTCGAACACGTTCGCGACGGGGCGTCCACGGCCTGGATCGCGATCGGCGGTTTCGCGCTCGCCAATGTGCTGCTCGCGGGCCACCCGCAGCCCGCGCTCTACATCATCAGCTGCACCGCCCTCTATGCGGTCGTACTCGGTCGGGCGGACAGGGGCGGCCGCGCGTATTACCTGCGCGCATCAGCGATGTTCGGCATCGGCGGTCTGCTGGCGGCGGCACGCGTGCTGCCGTTTCTGGAATCGACCTTCTACATCACACGCCAGGATGTCAGCCTGGGCCAGTTCACCGCGCGCTCCAATACGCTGCCGCAATTGCTTTCGTTGTTGTTTCCGGCCGTCCTCCACGACGGCCGCGAAGCGCCAACCTACGTCGGCGTGGCGACGCTGATCTTCGCAAGTGTCGGCGCATTGCGCGTGCGCAGCGAGTGGCGCGCGCGCTTCTGGCTCGCTGCCGCCATTGTCGCGCTGGTGATTGGAATGGGCGATGCGACGCCGATTCCTCGTCTGCTGCACGCATTGCCTGTCGTCGGCCGCTTCCGCGTGATCGCGCGGCTGCTCGTCATCACCGCCTTTGGCCTGTCGGTGCTCTCGGGAGTGGGTGTCGCGACGATCCTTCGGGCAGCAGCGTCGCGGACGGCGATTCGCAGCATCCTGATTGCCGTGGCGGCGGCCTGTGTGTTGGGCGCCATCGGGATTGGCTCGTGGCCTTCACTCTTCGCGCTCGAGCAGCGCAACCCGCTGCCGTGGAGCGCGCTGTCGCGCCTGGGCATCTGGGACGAGCAGACATGGCTGCAGCTGATCCTCGCGGCCGCGAGCGTTGCCGCCTGCGCGGCGCTGGTCCGCCGGCCGGGCTCCCGCGTTTACCGCGTCGCGATGGTTGCGGTATTGGTTGCCGATGCGCTGCATGCGCAGCCGAATCGCATAACGGCCCGGGGACTCGACGTCGCAGTCCTGCCCGCTGAAGACATCCGGCCAAGCGTGCATGCGGAGCGCCTCCGCGAGGAGCTCGAGCCGCTGCATCAGCGGCTGCTGACACCAGGCGGGTCACAGAAGGACTCGGTCTCCCCCGCAACGTTTTCACGCCTGTGGCGCATTGCCAATGCGGGCGGGTACGGACCGATGCTGCTGTCGCGCTATTCGGACCTGGCGTCGATGGGCACCAATGGGTCGGTCGCTCCGGCGGCGTTGAGATCCGAGAATTCGGCGCTGGATGTCATGGCGGTCAGGTACGTGCTGCTGACAGCCGACGACCTTCCATCCCGCGGCACCATCACGCTCCATGGGCTCGACTGGGAGCGCGAGCCGCTGGGCCTGTCAATCGGGCGACCGGATTGCGATCAACGGTACACGCGCTCGATCTCGTTACCCGTCGACAGCGCCGTGCTCACGTCCTCCATTGCGTTCGGCGCGTATCTCCGGTGCTCGGAGGATGTTCCGCAAGGCGCCGAGGTGGCGCGGGTGCGCGTCGTGGCGTCGGACGGCACGCAATCGGAGCACTCGTTGCGCGCGGGCGTCGACATCGCCGAAGCGGCGCTGACCGATCCAGCGCTTCGCGCGAGGGCGCGTCACACGATGACCGCCGCCTTCGACGAAAGCGTCCGATCGGGACTGCTGGACTACTTCGTCCGGATTGACCTGCCGCAGCCGTCACAGGTCGACCGCGTGGAGATCTCCACACCTGTCACCGGCGGCTGGATGAACATCGATCACCTGACACTGGTCGATAGTGCCGGGCACTCGCATCCGCAGCGACGCCGCGAGCTGCTGTTCGACGACCGCACACGGTGGAAGGAGGTCGCCGAATTCGCGACGTCGAGAGTCACCGACCGGCCGGACGATCAATCGGAAGCCGGTGAACAGCGCTATGCGGTGCTTGAAAACCTCCGCGCCAGGCCGCGTGCATGGTTCGTCTCTGAGGTGGTGTCGCTGAACGACCGTGACGCGCTCGAATCGATTCACCATTCGCAGCTGCCCGACGGACGGCCGTTCAATGCAGCCCGTCTCGCCATCACCAGCCCCGGCGGCGGTGAAATAGCGGCCACCACGACGGGCGCCAGCGACGCGCGACTCCTGACGATTGCCGATGGTCGCGTGTCAATCGACGCCACCAGCGAGAGCGGGGGGTTCGTCGTCCTGAGCGACTCCTGGTATCCCGGATGGCAGGCGCGCATCGACGGCCGGCCTGCGGCGCTGCGGCGGACGAACGTGTCGATGATGGGCGTGGCGGTTCCAGCAGGCCGGCATCGCGTGGATTTCCTGTTGTCATCCGCCACGCAGCGTGCCGGGATCGCGATAAGCGCCATCACCGCGATGGCGGTGCTACTCCTGCTGGCGTTGCACATCCGCGGAGGTCATGCCTAGCGACCGCGCGGCCGATGCGACGCGGTCGCGCTGTCTCGTCTGCGGCACGCCGGGCATCCTCTGGACATCTGGCCGCGAACGGCAGTTGCTTCGCTGCGCGGCGTGCG
>QHWQ01000065.1 GCA_003222635.1 Acidobacteriota bacterium
CTGTAGTCGAGGAACGTCATCCAGCGGACCCGCTGGCTCGTCGCCTGCCTCGTCGAATCCTCTTCGATGGCGCGGCCGGTGATCGGCGTGACGTCGGTCTTCGTCATGCCGAGCGTGGAGATGTCGCCGAGCTCGATGCCCGTCTCGTTCTGGATCTGCAGACCGGTGGCCGCGGTGATCGGAACGTCGACGATGACCGCCAGCGTCGAAGGTCTGCTGCACGCGAAGGCGGAGAAGGAGCGGCTCGAGCAGGAGCTGCGCATCGCGCGGCAGATTCAGATGTCGCTGCTGCCGCAGGGACCGCTGAGGCTGGAAGGCCTGTGCGTCACCGCGCACTGCGAGCCCGCGCGCGAGGTGGGCGGCGATTACTACGACTACTTCACGCTTGGCGACAAGCGGGTCGGCATCATCATCGCCGACGTGGCGGGGAAGGGGACCTCCGCCGCGCTCTACATGGCGGAGCTGAAAGGCCTCATGCTCTCGCTCAGCCAGCTCCACGCGTCGCCGCGCGAGCTGCTGATACGGGCCAACCGCATCATCGCGCAGCATCTCGACGCGCGCAGCTTCATCACCATGACCTACGCTGTGGTGGATCTGTGCGCCCGTACGCTCACATACGCGAGAGCCGGGCATTGTCCGTTGATCTACTTGCCAGGGACTGCCGGCAGCCGGCAGCCGGCAGCCGGCAGACAGGTTCAGGTTCAGGTTCCAGATGGTCTGGTGCTCGGTCTCAAGATCGATGACGGCCAGCGGTTCGACAGCCTGCTCGAGCAGGTGACGATTCCGCTCGGCGTGGGCGATGTGGTGCTGCTGTTCACCGACGGGGTCACCGAGGCGATGAATGCCGACGGCGAGCCCTTTGGCGAGGAACGGCTCGCCGCGCTTGTCTCCGAGCACGGCGAGCTGCCGTTCGAAGAGCTGCGCGAGCGTATCCTGCGCGAAATCCGCGCCTTCGTCGGCAATACAGGTTTGCACGACGACCTCACCCTTGTTCTGCTAAAAGTGGAAGAAGTCGGGGATGCCGCCAGTCGTCGTCTTTTCAACCACGTCTGACATCGAGGCCAGCGTCGTCCTCGCGCTGCTCGACAGCCAGGGGATCGCCGCGTTCCGCATCACGGGCAACCCGCAGGCGATTCTGCCGATGTCGATGAGCCCGCTCGGCGAGGTCCGCATCGCGGTGCCCGAGGATGTCGCCGAGGATGCGCGGCGCATCATCGACAGCCACCGCGAGGACGTCGGCCAGCGCGTCGTGCGGCTGCGCGACGAGTTCGAGGACATCGAGTCGCGCATCAGCTACCGCTTCAGGGACCGCGGCCTGCTCGAGCACGCGCTGACGCACAAGTCGCGCGCGGCCGAGGACGTCTCCGGCGGCGTCGCCGACAACGAGTCGCTCGAGTTTCTCGGCGACGCGGTGCTCGGCCTGATCGTCGCCGACGCGCTGTTCCGCCAGTATCCGCACTACAACGAAGGGCAGAAGTCGAAGATCAAGGCGTCGATCGTGTCGACGCAGGCGCTGGCGCGGCAGGCCGAGCACATGCGTCTCGGCGATCACCTCATTCTCGGCCGCGGCGAGGAGAAAACCGGCGGGCGGTTCAAGCAGGCGCTGCTCGCGGACGCGTACGAGGCGCTCATCGCCGCCATCTACCTCGATGGCGGGCTCGACGCCGCGGAGGCCTTCCTGCGGCGCGAGCTGAAGAGCGCCATCGACGCGGGCGCCGCGCGCAACTTCGTCGGCCAGGACTACAAGTCGGCGCTGCAGGAGCGCGTGCAGGCGCTCGGCCGTCCGCTGCCGGAGTACCGCATCGCGGGCGAGGCAGGACCCGACCATCGCAAGGTGTTCAGCGTCGAGGTCGTGGTCGATGGGGAAGTGCTGGGCGCGGCGAGCGGCCGAGCGAAGAAGGAAGCCGAGCAGGAGGCTGCTCGGCTCGCTATCGCTCGCCTCGAAGTGGAAAACTCGAGAAGTGGAAAAGTGGAAGAGTAAGTTGAAAGTGCAACCAGCCGCCCCTGCTGCTGCTGCTCTGATTGCCGCCATTGCGTCGACGACCTGCGGCGAATCGACTCGAACGTGTACGACTTCGATGGCGCAGGAGGCCGAGCGAGTTTCCGCGTCGGCGAAAAACTGGCGCGACTTGCACGCACAGTTTCAACAGCTTGCATCCTGTGACGATGGTGTGATTGCAGAAGGATTCACCGAAGCGGTCACCAGGCAGCGATGGTGCATTCCTCGGTTTCGTCAAGAAGCATGTCGAGCGAATTGTGTAGCACCCTTCGCGACCAAGCGAATGCGGCGCTCCACACTTACTTTTCCACTTTTCCACTTATCCACTTTTCCACTTGCCACTAATCGATCTCGATAATCCCCCAGCTCTTGCGCTCGTCGACGCTCGCATCCACACCGGCAAAGGCGAGCGCCGGCGCCGCTTCCGGATGCGGCAGGCGGCCGGCCGCGTACTGCTGCACCTCGCGCCCCACTTCTTCATCCGTCGGCGGAACGGGCCGGCAGTGCAGCCGCACCCAGAGCCGCAGCACCGGATCGGTGAAGCTGTAGCGCTTCTGCCGCGACGTGACGAGGTCCACATCCTCGAGCCACGACAGATAGTCCTTCGTCGAGCCGGGCGTGCGATGCAGGCGATGCGAGATCTCGGTGAGCGTGAGCGGCTCTTGCTCCGCGAGCACGTCGAGGATCGCTTTCAGCGCGCCGTAGCCGCGCGCGCGGTGCAGGCGCAGCTCGTAGCAGAAGCGGCACCAGTGATTGAGCGCGCCGTCGGTGGACAGGAGCGCGGTCAGCGCGCTGACCGGATCCACCGTGCGGCCCAGCTGTCCCATCGCGTCGCCGATCGTCTTGACGTACGCCGCGCGGCCGTCGGTGAGCGCCTGCATGGCGCGACCGAGATAGTCGCGATCGTCGGTCGGCATCTGCTCGTAGTTGTTGAACGCGGGCGCCAGCAGCTCGATCACGTCCGCGGCCGTGAGCGGCGGGATGTGGATCACCTCGAAGCGCGACGTCGCGTCACGCAGCAGGCGATGCGCACGCGCGATGTAGCGGGTCGTCAGCACGAAACGGTTCGGGCTCGCGGCGAGCCCGTCGAGCAGATCGCGCAGCACGTGGCGCAGACCCGGGAAGCTTTCGAAGGTGCGCAGCTCGAGCACCTCGTCGAGGAGGAACGTGCACGGCTCGCCGCCGGGCGCGCGCGCCGAATCGAAGAAGACGAGCAGCAGGTCGAACGCTTCGCGCGGGGTCGTCGGCTGCCGCTCCGCCTGCCACGGGAATGGTGACGAGGCGGTCACCGCATGGAGAAATCGTTCGGGCGTCGTCGCGCAGCGTTCGATGGCCACATACTGTGCCGCGCCGCGGCCCAGCCGTTCGCGCATCCGCTGCAGCAGCATCGTCCGTCCCGTGCCGCAGCCGCCGAGGACGACGGGGATGCGGGATGGCGCCGTTTCGAGAGCGCCCTGGACGCGTCGATCGAACGCAGATTGCTGACCCGCCATGTCCGAAACTCCCTCTGCCGGCACCTTATGCGGAGCCGGACAAATCGTTGGTTTACCGGCGTTTACGCGGATCGCGGCATCGGTATTCGAATGCCGCGCGAGGCTGCCGTGGCTATCGCCTCGGGGTACCCCGCATCCGCGTGCCGCGCGACCCCTATGCCCGGGTCGCAGGTCAGCACGCGTTCAAGCCTGGCGTCGGCCTCCACGGAGCCGTCCGCGACGATCACCATCCCCGCATGGAGCGAGTACCCGATGCCCACGCCGCCGCCGTGATGGACGGACACCCATGTGGCGCCCGCCGACGCGTTGAGCAGCGCGTTGAGGATCGGCCAGTCCGCGATCGCATCGCTGCCATCGCGCATCCCTTCCGTTTCGCGGTACGGCGAAGCGACGGATCCGGTATCGAGATGGTCGCGGCCGATCACGATCGGCGCCTTGATCACGCCGGCGCGCACGAGCTCGTTGATCTTCAACCCGAAGCGCGCGCGATCGCCGTAGCCGAGCCAGCATATGCGCGCGGGCACTCCCTGGAACGCGACACGTTCGCGCGCCATGCGAATCCATCGCACGAGCGCCTCATCGTCGCCAAACATGTCGAGCGCGAGCGCATCGGTCACGTGAATGTCTTCGGGATCTCCGGAGAGCGCAGCCCAGCGGAACGGCCCCTTGCCCTCACAGAACAGAGGCCGCACATATTCGGGCACGAAGCCCGGAATGTCAAACGCGTTCTTGACTCCCGCGCGCTGTGCTTGTGTTCGGATGTTGTTGCCGTAGTCGAACGTCACCGCACCGCGCCGCTTGAGTGCGAGCATCGCTTCCACGTGACGTGCCATCGAGGCTGTGGACCGCGCGATGTACTCGTCGGGTCGTTGCGTGCGCAACGCCATTGCCTGAGCAAGTGACATGCCGTGCGGCACGTAGCCGTTGAGCGCGTCGTGCGCCGACGTTTGATCGGTGACGATATCCGGAGTGACGCGACGGCGGACGAGTTCCGGCAGCACGTCGGCGGCATTGCCTTCGAGCGCGATCGATCGCGCGACGCGATCGCGCGTCCATGTCTCAACCCTGGCCAGCGCCTCGTCGAGGTTGTTCGTCCACTCGTCACAGTATTTGGTGACGAGGCGGCGCTCGATGCGCTGACGATCGACTTCAACGATGAGCGCGGCCGCGCCGTTCATCGTCGCCGCCAGCGGCTGCGCGCCACCCATGCCGCCGAGGCCGGCGGTCAACACGAAGCGTCCGCTGAGCGAACCGCCGAAGTGGCGGCGCGCAGCGGCGGCGAAAGTCTCGTAGGTTCCCTGCAAAATGCCCTGCGAGCCGATGTAGATCCAGCTGCCGGCCGTCATCTGGCCGTACATCGTCAGGCCGCGCGCTTCGAGATCGCGAAACGTGTCCCAGTTCGCCCACGCGGGCACGAGCAGGGCGTTGGCGATGAGCACGCGCGGCGCGCCCTCATGCGTCTTGAACACGCCGACGGGTTTGCCGGACTGGACGAGCAGCGTCTCGTCGCGCTCGAGCGCGCGCAGCGACGCGACGATCGCGTCGAACGCCTCCCAGCTGCGCGCCGCCTTGCCCGATCCGCCGTAGACGACGAGATCGTCGGGACGTTCCGCGACGTCGGGGTCGAGGTTGTTCATCAGCATGCGCAGCGCGGCTTCCTGAGGCCATCCTTTGCAGGACAACGCCGGACCGTGAGGCGCTGTGATGATGCGCGTGCCGATGGTCATGACGGAAGCGAATGCGTGAGAGTAGCGCGTGGAGCGAAAACGAAAAAATAAAATCCGCGCGCGACGTTGTCAAATGAATTCAAAATTATTTTTTCAATTGACTTTCGCCGCGCATGCGCGTTCGACCTCTCCCGACGCGATCACTTCTGTAATCCTCGTGAGATCGCCCGACGTCGAACGATCCGCGTCGAGCGTCGGCACGCGCGCGCGAATGAAATCATGCGCTCGCTGCAGCGGCGCGGACGACTGCAGCGGCGCGAGGAGATCGATCGCCTGGCACGCGCAGAGAAATTCGACGGCGACGACCGTCGACGCGAGCTCCACCGCGCGCGCCGCCTTCAAGCCCGCGCTCATGCTCATGCTGACGTGATCTTCCTTGTTCGCGGAGGTCGGAATCGTGTCCGCGCCGGCTGGATGCGCGAGCGTCTTCAGCTCGGAGGTGAGCGCCGCGGCTGTCACCTGCGCCATCATCAGGCCCGACTGCAGTCCGCCGTGCCGCGTGAGAAATGCCGGCAAACCGCTCAACGCGGGATTCACCAGCCGTTCGCTTCGTCGCTCGCTGATCGTCGCCAGCTGAACGACTCCAAGACAGAGGACATCGCACGCCAGTGCTATCGGCGCGCCATGGAAGTTGCCGCCGGAGACGATCTCGCGCGTGTCGGCGAACACCATCGGGTTGTCGGTCGCCGCGTTGGCCTCGATCTCGAAGGCGCGGCGCGCGAAGCTGAACGCGTCGCGTGCGGATCCGTGCACCTGCGCGGCGCAGCGCATGGAATACGCGTCCTGCACGCGCCCGCAGTTGGCGTGCGCGGCGTTGATGCCGCTGCCGGCGAGCAGTTCGACGAGATTACCGGCAGAAATCTTCTGGCCCGCGAAGCCGCGCGCGTCGTGGATGCGGTGATCGAAGGGCTTGCTCGAGCCCTGCAGGCCGTCGATGCTCATCGCGGCGGCGATTTTCGGACCAAGGATGATCGGGTTCAAATCCACGCGCGCCAGCGCGTCCCTACCCGCCTCACCCGCCCCACCCGCCACACACGCCTCGCCCTCTCCGATCAACACGAGGGCGAGGTGTGCCAGCGGAGCCAAATCGCCGCTCGCCCCGACGGACCCGCGTGACGGGACGATCGGATGCACGCAGCGGTTGAGCATCTCGATCAGCAGATCGAGCGTCTCCTCACGGATTCCGGAATATCCCTTCGCGAGCACGTTCGCGCGCAGCGCCATCGTCGCGCGCACGACCGGAACAGGAAGGGGATCGCCGACGCCCGCCGCGTGGCTTCTGAGGAGATTGACCTGCAGCGTATCCAGCTGATCGGCGGGAATCTTCACTTCGGCGAAGTTGCCGAAGCCGGTGTTGATGCCGTAGGTCGGCGCATCGAACTGCGCGAACTCGTCGACGACCGCGCGCGCCGCGCGCACGCGACGGCGCGCCGCATCGCTGAGCGCAACCGTGTGGTTGTCCGCCGCGACCGCAACCAATTGATCGAGTGTCAGCGAATTGCCGTCGAGTTCGATCACGGGACTATTCAATCATGATGGCGTGCGACGGTGCGACGGTGCGATTGGTGCGACGGTGCGACGGTGCGTCCGAACGTGCCAGGTGCGACGGTGCACGTTCGACGGTGCACTTCGCACTCTCGCACCGTCGCACGCACCATCGCACTATTCGCACCCTCGCACCGTCGCACGTTTCCGATAGGATATAGGCGGATGTCCGTGAACATCGCAGTGCTGGGCGCGCAGTGGGGCGACGAGGGCAAGGGGAAGATCGTCGACATGCTGACGCCGCACTTCTCGGCGGTGGCGCGCTATCAGGGCGGGCACAACGCCGGGCACACCGTGTACGTGAAGGGCACCAAGTTCGTCCTGCATCTCATCCCGTCAGGCATTCTCCATCCCGGCGTCACCTGCATCATCGGCAACGGCGTCGTCGTCGATCCGCAGGCGCTGTTCAAGGAAGTCGACGAGCTGGCGCGGATGGGCGTCAACGTGGACGGCCGGCTGCTGATCAGCGAGAAGGCGCACGTCATCCTGCCGTATCACCGCGAGCTGGACGTGCTGTCCGAGGCGCGCCGCGGCGAGCGGAAGATCGGCACCACGTCGCGCGGCATCGGACCGGCGTACGAGGACAAGATTGGCCGGCGCGGCATCCGGATGTGCGACCTGCTCGGCGATCGCGACGCACTGGCGCAGGCAGTGCGCGAGAACGTCCACGCGCGCAACCAGATCATCAAGGAGTCGACGCTCGACTGGAAGCCGCTCTTCGATCAGCTCGTCACCTACGGTGAGCGGCTGCGGCCGTGGGTGGGCGACGCGTCGCTCTTTCTCGCCAGGCTGCGCGACGACGATCGCAACGTGATGTACGAAGGGGCGCAGGCGACGCTGCTCGACATCGATCACGGCACCTACCCGTTCGTCACCTCGTCGAACGCCTCCATCGGCGGCGTGTGCACCGGCCTCGGCGTGCCGCCGTCGGCGATCGACGGCGTGCTCGGTGTGGCGAAGGCCTACACGACGCGCGTCGGTGAAGGTCCGCTGCCGACGGAGCTCTCCGGTGACCTTGCCGAGCGTCTGCGCGAAGGCGGCCAGGAGTACGGCGCATCCACCGGCCGTCCGCGCCGCTGCGGCTGGTACGACGCGGTCGTCGTCCGCTACTCGGCGCGCATCAACGGGCTCGACGCAATCGCGCTGACCAAGCTCGACGTGCTGGACGGTTTGCCCGAGGTGCGCATCTGCACCGGCTATCGCACGTCGAAAGGAGTGCTCACGGAATTTCCCGCGGATCTCCGCCCGCTCGGCACCGCGGAACCCGTCTACGAAACGCTGCCGGGATGGACCGGCGCCACGCGCGGCGCGACACGTTTCGCCGCGCTGCCGTCCGAAGCACAGCGCTATATCAAACGGCTGGAAGAAGTCAGCGGCGTGCCGTGCGCGATCATTTCAACCGGTTCCGATCGCGGCGAAACGATCGTCCGCGACGACACGATCATCCAATCCTGGTTTTCGAAGCAACTCGCGTGATGACAGGGCACAGAGCCCCTATTTCTTCTTCGCGTCGCAGAATTTCTGGACAGCCTCGGGTTCCGCGTCGAAGAACTCGATGCCGGCACGGTAGCGGGGACCCGTCTTGACGAGCTCGAAGGAGGCCCACGCGACGCCCGCGCTGAAGCGGAGCGGCTTCTTGCCGTCGTTGATCGACATGCGGACGCGCTGATTCGGCTTCAGGATGCTCTGCGACACCACCTGTGCGCCGACGATTGACAGATCCACGAGCGTCGCGGCGTTGCCGTCTACCAGCACTTCGACGCCATCGATAATCTTGACGCGCGGCGCGCGCCGCGTCCCCCGCTGATCGAGCGGAGAGGCCGCCGGCGCCTCCGCCACGGCCACTGCGGCTTCCGAATCCGACCCGGCACTGCCCGGCGCGCCGCCGCCGGCCGGCACGCGCGCGTAGCCGCTGTCGTGCGCGACGATGCGGATCTCGCACGACGCCAGCTTCGGATCGGCCTTGATGCGGTTGATGAGCGCGGCGCCGCGCGTGGTCGCCGCGAACATCCGCTCGAGCGCCACCACGTCGGGGCGCTTGCGCGTGATGACCTCGAGCGCGCGCAGCGCTTCGGCGTCGGAGAACGTCTGCGCGTCGCTGAAATCGGGCCGTTCTTTCAGCGCCTGCAGATGCTCCGGCGCCGCGATCAGAACCGTGGACACTGGCCGATCAGTCTAATTCAAAATGCAAAGTGCAAAATGCAGACGCGGAGCGGCGCCTTTCACACCATTGCTCTTGCCATTGCCAGTTTGCATTTTGCATTTTCCATTTTGAATTACAGAATCACCTGGTGATCGGCGTTCGTTGTATCAATTTGGCCAAACGGTACGATGATGTCGTCGCCGTCGACGGACTGTCGTTCATCGTCAACCGCGGTGAGTGCTTCGGCCTGCTCGGGCCGAATGGTGCCGGAAAGACGACGACGATCGAAATTCTCGAGGGGCTGCTCGAACCGGACGCCGGCGAGGTCGAGGTCCTCGGCCTCACGTGGAAGCAGCACCATCGCGAGCTGCGGCAGCGCCTCGGCGTCCAGCTGCAGGAGACGCAGCTGGGGGACAAGCTGACGGTCGAAGAGACGCTGCGCCTGTTCCGGTCGTTCTATCATCGCGGCCGCACGCTCGACGAGCTGCTGCGGATCGTAGAGCTGGAATCGAAGCGCCGCAGCTGGGTAGGGAAGCTGTCGGGCGGCCAGAAGCAGCGTCTCGCGGTCGCCTGCGCGCTGGCCGGCGACCCCGACTTGCTGTTTCTCGACGAACCGACGACGGGCCTCGATCCGCAATCGCGCCGGCAGCTCTGGGCCCTGCTCTCGCACTTCCGCCAGCAGGGTGGGACGATTCTGCTGACGACGCATTACATGGACGAAGCGGAGACGCTCTGCGACCGCGTGGCGATCGTCGACCACGGCAAGGTGATCGCCGAGGGGCCGCCGCCGGAGCTGATCGCGACGCTCGGCGCGCCGAAGGTCGTCACGCATCAGGGGACGCTCGAAGACGTCTTCGTTGCGCTCACGGGAAGACATCTCCGCGAAGAATGATCTGCCGGGTCCGGAGGGACCCGGCCTGCAGGTGAATGAGTGGCGGGACTATCAATCGATCGCGGCGGCGCGAGGCATCCGCTCATCGAGCTGTCGCTCGGGCGGCTGCGCGAGTTCGCGCGCGAACCGGAAGCCGTCTTCTGGTCCTTCATCTTTCCAATCCTGATGTCGGTCACGATGGCGCTCGCCTTTCCCGGCGGCGGCAACAAGCCGGCGATCGTCGGCATCCCGCAGGGAGCGGGCGCGGCCGCCATTCGCGAGGCGCTCGCCCGCGACCCTGCGGTTACGGTGCGAGACGTTCCGGCTGGCGGCGAGGAGCGCGCGCTGCGCGAAGGCGACGTGCATCTGCTCGTCGTGCCGACGGCGCCGCCGACGTACCGATTCGATCCGGATCGCGCCGAAAGCCGCGTCGCGCGCCTGCTGGTCGACGCGGCGCTGAAGCGCGCCGCGGGCACTGCCGACCCCTGGACCGCCCGCGAGGAGCCGGTGCAGCTGCCCGGCTCGCGCTACGTCGACTGGCTCATTCCGGGCATCGTCGGTCTCAGCGTGATGGGCAACGGATTGTGGGGTGTCGGATTTCCGATCGTGCAGGCGCGCATGCGCAACCTGCTGAAGCGGCTGGTCGCGAGCCCGATGCGCAAGCGCGAGTACCTGCTGGCGCAAATCATCGGACGGCTGATCGTGCTGACGCCCGAGGCCGGCGCGCCGCTCGTCTTCGGCGTCCTCGTGCTCGGCATGCCGATTCGCGGCTCGATTGCCGCGATCTGTCTCGTGTGTCTCGTCGGCGCGTTCTCCTTCGGCGGTCTCGGCCTGCTGCTCGCCAGCCGCGTTCGAACCTTCGAAGCGATCTCGGGCCTGATGAACCTCTCGACGGTGCCGATGTGGGTCCTCAGCGGCGTGTTCTTCTCGGCCACCAACTTCCCGCAGTCGATGCAGCCGCTGATTCAAGCGCTGCCGCTCACCGCCTTAATCAACGCGCTGCGCGCGGTCATCCTCGAAGGCACGACGCTCATTGGCGTCGCGCGCGAGCTGGCAATTCTTGCCGCGTGGGGCCTTGGCAGCTTCGCCACGGCGCTCGCCATCTTCAGGTGGCGGTGAGTTTGCTGACTGTCTCAGGCGTATGGCGGTTCATCGCATCATTGAGGCGCACGCGGCCAGATCTGGCGATTCGGCTGCCATTTCAGACCACCAGATAACGCTGAGCTATCGCGAGCTCAACCAGCGCGCCAATGCCGTGGCGCGCCATCTGATTGCACACGGGTTCCGCCGCGGCGGCATCGCAACGCTGTGTCTGCCTCGCTGCGCCGAAACCGCCATCGTCCTGCTGGGCATTCTGAAAGCCGGCGGCACGTACCTCCTGATCGATTGCGATGCGAACGAAGGGCAATGGCCGCACGGCGTGTCGTTCGCGGAGAAGGCTGAAGGCGACGAGGTGCGCTACCGCACGGTCGAGGTCTCGCCCGCGCTCGAGCGCACGGCACTGTCGTCGGCGAATCTTCCGATCGTCGCCAGAGCCAGTGATGTGGCGTGCGTGATTCCCGACCGCGACGGATCGCCGCTCGTGCTCGTGCCGCACGCGACCATCATGTCGCTGCAGCAGCGCGCGGCGCCTCCGCGCGCCGAGTGGTCCGGCGAAGCAGGGGCGCTCGATCTGTGGGCTGGGCTGATGAACGGCGCGACCGTGACGCTCAGCGACCGCGCGCTTCGCTCGGCGGCGTAAGCGTCCCTTTGTACTTCAGCTCGTCCTGTGTGGTGCGCGGCCGCCTGTTCTCCAGCGGATCGTGGCCGCCATCGGGCGCAGATGTGCCCGCGACACTCTCCAGTCCTTCTTGCGCATGGGGCCGTGGGTGCGCGACGGTCCAGAACACGAGCACGACGCCGACGATCAGGAAGAAGACGACAAGCGAGCCGACAAAGCCCCAGAGCACGGCGCTTTGCGCGTGTTTATTGGTGACGGCCTGGGGTGGATTCTTCGGATTGTTCGTGTCTTCGTAGCGGTTCATCGCGGCTCCTCCCATGGACGTGCACATCCTACTCCCGGACAGCCCGGAAGAGCTGTTTGGTGAGTTTCTGGCGGCATTTCCAGTAGCCGAGCCACGGATCGCTCTTGAGTCTGGCCAGCCGCGCGGGCACGGTCGCCACCGTAAAACCCTGCGGATTCAATGAATCGCGCAGCTCCTCCCACGTCAGCGGGACACTGACCGGCGCCCCCTTCCGCGCGCGGGTGGAGAAGGCGGCAATCGAGGTGTTCGTGCGGTTGTTTCGCAGGTAATCGATCAGGATCTTCCGCTCGCGGCCGGCTTTCGCGAATGCCGTCGTGTAGAGATCCGGGTCCGCCCGCTCGAAGCGCTCGCTCAGCGCGCGCGAGAACTCGAGGCACTGCGACCAGTCGGCGTGTGGCGTCAGCGGGACAACGATGTGTAGGCCGCGACCACCCGTGGTCTTCACCCACGAGTCGAGCTTCAAGGCGGCGAGCGCGTCGCGCACCATCCGCGCCGCGCGGACGACGGCGGGCCAGCCGACCTCGTCACCCGGGTCGAGGTCGAACACGATGCGATTGGGCCGCTCGACATTTTCGAACACCGAATTCCACGTGTGGATCTCCAGCACGCCCATCTGCGCGAGCGACACAATCCCGGCGATGTCGTCGGCGATCAGGTATTCACCGAGCTTCGTCTTTTCCTTGATGCGCACGCGGCGCAGCGCCGGCGGTGCCCACACCTTCGAGTGCTTCATGAAGAAGCATTCGCCGCGCAGCCCTTCGGGACAGCGGACGAGCGTCAGCGGACGGCCGGCGGCGTGCGGCACGATCCACGTCGCAATCGATTCGTAGTAGCGCGCGATATCGAGCTTGGTCAGCTTTGGATCGGGATAGACCACGCGATCGGGATGTGAGATGGTGACGCCGGCGACAGCGGAGTCGTTCGGTCCCGCCGGCCGCTCCCGCACGATCTCCTTTGGTTTCTTGTCCGCTCTCAATCCCTGGAACGACGGATGCCGGATCTTGCCGTCGCCCGTCCACTCCGTGAAGACCACTTCGCAGACGAGATCGGGCTTCACCCAATGCGCGTTGCGCCCCAGCCATCCGGCCGGCGCCGGCGCGAACGGCGACGCCTTGATCTCGATGCGATCGAGCCTGGCGCGCAGGTCGAGCGCCATCTTGTGCGTGAAGCCGGTGCCCACCTTGCCGGAGAAGATCAGGCGTTCACCTTCGTAGTAGCCGATGAGCAGCGCGCCGAGACCCGCGCGCATCCCTTCGGGATCGGTGAAGCCGCCGATGACGAACTCCTGCCGCTGCACGCATTTCGTCTTCACCCAGCCGCCATGCCGTCCCGCGCGATACGGCTGATCGCGCCGCTTCGAGACGATTCCTTCGAGGCCCGCGCGGCACGCTTCCTTGAAAAACGCGTCGCCGTTGCCGTCGATGTGCTCGGAGAAGCGGATGCGCCCCGTCTTCCTGGCGCCGACCAGTTTCTTCAGCCGCGCTTTCCGTTCGTCGAGCGGGAGCGTGTCGAGCGACTCGCCGTTCAGACGGAGCAGATCGAACACGAAGTAGACGAGCGTCCCGCGCTTGCCGGGATCGCCGGCGTTCTGCATCGCCTGAAAGCTCGTACGGCCATCGGCGAGGACGATCGCCGCCTCGCCGTCGATGAGCGCATCATCGAGCCCGAGCTTCTCCACGGCGCCGGCGATCTCCGGGAACGCGGCGGTCCAGTCGTTGCCGTTGCGCGTGTAGAGCGACACGCGTCCTTTGCGGACGCGTGCGCCAATGCGATAGCCGTCGTACTTAATTTCGTGGAGCCACTCGTCGCCGGACGGAGGCGTCGCGACGAGCGTCGCCAGTTGGGGCACGTAGTCGGGGTGCGGCATGCGGCAGTGGCGGCGCGGTCAGACGCGCGATCTCGCGCGCGATGCGCCGCGCACCGGCGAGATCGGCCCGTGCGTAGGTACGTCCCGACTGAGCGTAGCAGAGGCTCACCGCCCCGGTCACGATTTCTCCGACGCACATGGGCAATACCAGCGCCGACCGGCACGCCAGGCGGCGGTGGATATCCGCCACGCTGCCGGGAGGCCCGCCATTCGCCGCTTCATGCGTGATGGTTCGGCGCAGCGATGGTTGTCCCGTACGCACCACCTGCGCGACGGTGCTCTGCAGGTTGTCCCGGCTGACGCGATAGACGCGCTGCAGCGACCGGAGCAGCTTGTCTCCGGCCGGAGTGGCGTGTGCCGACGCGATACCGACAATCGACCGCCCGGTCACCATGAACACCACGACGAAATCCGCCAGCGCCGGAACGGCGCGCCGCGCGATTTGCCGGATGTTCCTGTGTGCGGCTCGGGCAACGACGGTCGCGATCGGAGGAGTCGATCGAATCCGCTCTGCCATGGATCGAGCACCTCGGCCCTTTCGGGCTCAGGACTGTCCTCTTGTGTACATGCAAGCTGGATGCGCGGCGAGGGACGCAATCAGCCGCTTCGCGAATGGGTCGGGCGTCTACATTGCAGCAGTCGCCACACAAGCAAACTCACGTTGTCTTCGCGGGAAGGGGAAACATATGCACAAGTGGATCGCTGGAAGTACGTGCGCTGTGGCCGTCCTGTCGCTGGCCGTCGCATCGGCGCAGACGTATCCGCAGACATCCGATCAGAATCGCCGCGGCACATCACGTACGAGCACATCGACGACCCGCTCGGCCGCGAACAGCTCGCAGCGGATTACCGTCACCGGCTGTGTCATGCATGGCACCAGCGGATCGCAGACCGCCTCCGCCGGCCGCACGAACGACGGTGGGTGGATTCTCTCCAACGCGACGATGAGCAACGGGGCGGCGAACCAGACGTCATCAATCACCAACTCTT
Organism: Acidobacteriota bacterium; assembly: GCA_003222635.1. GTDB lineage: Bacteria > Acidobacteriota > Vicinamibacteria > Vicinamibacterales > UBA2999 > Gp6-AA40. The sequence continues at coordinate 14,660 of QHWQ01000065.1, forward strand.
CGTCGAGCCGCAGCGGAAGTCCGAGCAATGAGGGAACGTCCGCAGGCAATCAGAACCGAACAGTGGGCACTGGTGTTCCGGGATCGACCTCAACGGTGGTTGGCACGAGGGGTACGAACGCGACGGTCGGCGGCAACATCGACACCGAAGCGCATGGTGCGGGCACGCTGGGCGCGACTGATCAGGCCGGCAGCACCGTCGGCGCAGGAGCGACCGCTGCTGTGACGGCCGACAACCCACAGCACGGCACGTACGGTAACGCAGCGGGCTCGTATCAGCTGAGCGGCATCACCAACCCGAACGAGTACTCGAATAAGCGTGTCGAAATCACCGGCATGGTGGTGAACACTCGAGCCAATGCGAGCGCGCGTCGGAACAGCAACGCGAGCTCAGGCAATAACACGATGCCGATGCTGCGTGTAACCTCGGTCCGCGTGCTCGGCGAAAACTGCCAGTAGAGATCGATTTCGGCTTCAGTCTTGCCTTCAGTTCGTGGTTGGTGGTTTGTGGTTGGTGGCTCAACCGCCAACTGCTAACCACCGCTACCAACCAAATCAGGGAGGACATCATGACAAGAGCGAAGCTGGGCGCGACCTGCGCGGCCGTGCTGTGGGTTGTCGGCCGTCACAGCAGCGGTCGCTCCTGCGCCGACGGTGCTGCCGGCCTGATCAGTCGCGCCCAGCGTGCCCGCACCATGCGCTTCGGTGTCGATGCTGCCGCCGACCGTCGCGTTCGTACCCCTCGTGCCAACCACCGTTGAGGTCGATCCCGGAACACCAGTGCCCACCAACGCGCCGCGTGACAACACGACCGTCCCGCTCAAGACCGATAAGGGAACGACCGCGGATCTGACGCGAAGCCTCGAGGTGAAGACGATCAAGATCGTCTCGCCGAATTGTCTGTAAAGTCGGATTGAGTCGGAGTGATCTGCCGGGTCCGAAAGGGCCCGGCTTGTCACCTTACGCAGGCCGGCGGGCGAGCGCGTGCGCGCCCTTCGCGGCGCGCACCTTCTGCAGCGCGCGGCTTTCGATCTGCCGCACCCGTTCGCGGGTGACCGAGAGCCGCCGCCCGATCTCCTCGAGCGTGTACTCGCGGTCGGTGCCGAGCCCGTAGCGCAGGCGCAGCACTTCCTTCTCGCGGTCCGACAGCGGCGCGAGCGCGCGCGTGACCTCATTCGACAGGTCGCCCTCGAGCGTCGCCTCCTCCGGCGAGCGGATCGAGGTGTCGCGAAGCAGGTCGCCCAGCTCGGTGTTCTCGTCCTCGCCGACCTTCATCTCCAGCGAGTACGGCGTCTTCTGCGCATCGAGCAGCAGCCGCACCTTCGACACCGGCATCTTCAGCCGCTCGGCCAGATCGTCGGGCGAGGGGTCGCGTCCCCTCTCGCTGCGCAGCGACTTGCGCTCCTTCTCGAGCCGGTTGAGCGACTCGATCACGTGCACCGGCAGGCGGATCGTGCGGCCATGATCGGCAATCGCGCGCGTGATCGCCTGACGGATCCACCACGTCGCGTAGGTCGAAAACTTGAAGCCGCGGCGGAACTGGAAGCGATCGACCGCCTTCATCAGACCGAGGTTGCCCTCCTGAATGAGATCCAGGAACGACAGCCCGCGATTCATGTAGCGCTTCGCGATCGAGACCACCAGCCGGAGGTTCGCTTCCATGAGGAAGCGCTTCTCCTCGCGCACCGTGTCCTCCGACGCACGCACGCGCGCGAACCGCTTCCGGAACTCGGCGCGCGTCAGGCCGACACGCGCCTCGAGCTCCTGGCACCGCTTCAGCCGCTGCTCGCGCGGCAGCTGCTCGAGCGCCCGGAACTCGTCGTCCACGCGACCCAGCTCGGTGACGATGTCGTCGACGAGCGAGGGGCGAATCGGCTGTGCCGCGAGCTCGTCGGCGATCGCTTTGCGCGTCCGCTCGATCTGCGATTCGAGCTGCGCGCGCGCCTTCACCCCGAGCTTCGGAGTCTCGAGCTTCGCCTTCGCGGTGTCGATGATGCAGCGGCGCCGCTTGGTGCGCGCAAACGCCTTCAGCACCGGCGTGATGTGCTCTTCCTTCAGCTCGCCGCCTTCAGGGAGCAGGATCAGCTCCGCGGCAGGATCGCCCTTCGTGCGAATGCGATCCGCCAGCGACATGAACGTCTGCACCGCCGACGGCACGTCGCCGAGCGTGGTCACGAGATCGCGCTGCGCATTCTCGATGCGCCCGCCGATCGTCCGCTCTTCGGCGGCCTTGAGGAGCTTCCTCTTTCCGATGTGCTGGAGGTAGACGCGGACGAGATCGACTTCCTCACGCCCGGCGGGAGCGCCGGCCTCGAGCTGCTCCTCTTCCTCGGCCTCGGCGCGAACCGGCTGATCCTCGAACGCCTCCGGCTCCTCCTCGCGAAGAATCCGCTCGGGGCTAGGCGCATACGCCTGACCTGCGTCCTCGAGCTCGTCGCGTATCTCGACCGCAAGCCCGAACTCCTGCGCGCGATGACGCCAGTCGAGGACGTGTGCCTGCTTGGAGGAATCGGTCCAATCGATGAGCGCATTGTTCTTGCGCTGCGCGTAGTTCTTGCGCTTGGTTGGCGTGAACTCGAGCGTTTTCGGGCGGCCGCGCTTGGGCATGGGCATGGTGTTGTTCGAATTTGCAACCTTCACGCCTTTAAGACGACTGTAACGACTGAAGAGTTTCCGGAGCCCAGGCGAGCGCGTCCTGGCGCCTCGCGAAATGCAGAAGTGGGGCAATCGAGGGTAGCCGGACGCCCGCCGCATCAGTCATCGTGTTGGTCGCAAACGTCGCCTCCGCGCGCTGCAATTTCCATGGCAGGTGATGAATGTCCAGCCGGTACGCGCGGAATCGTGAGTCGACGTTGTAGAGGCAATACCGCTCGGTAAGGAAATGATCGAGCGTGCCGGGCAGCGGTTCGTAGATCGGACCCGCCGGTTGATACTGCGCGACGAGATCCGCCGGCGCCGCGCTGCTGTCGGTCCGATGACTCGAGTAGTGCACAAGAGTGCCATCGCAGCGGACATTCATCTCCGCCGTGAAGTAGGGAAGCCGCAGGAACGATCGCGCCGCGGCGACGGCCATCGAACTCTCCGCATCGAGGCTGAAGAAGTAGACGCCAGGCTTGCCGCCGACCGTGACGTAGGTGCGGACGTTCAGCTCCGCGAATGCGGACACGAGCGGCAGCGCGGGAACAAACCGTGGCGCGACGTTCGTCATCCGGAACGGGACGACGCCGATCCAGGCCTGGCCGTCGAACAGATCGAGCGGCAGACCCGGCGGTATGCGGGCTCGCACCTTGTTCGCGTCGACCGGCCAGTGCGCGAACAGCAGGTTGTGCCAGCTCTGCGTCATCAGCCACGGCGAGCCGGGCAGTGGCCACGGCCGGTGCGCGGTCTCGTTAAGGATGCCGTCAGGGAAATCGTTCTGCATCTCGACATCCTATAATCCGGCTCATGCGCGTCATCTTCTCCTTATTCATTGCAACTTTCTGCGCTGCGGCCGCTGGGGCTCAGCCGGCGGCGGTCCCGATGACGAACGAGCCCCATC
>QHWQ01000377.1 GCA_003222635.1 Acidobacteriota bacterium
GTCATTACGGCGAGCTACGCTGGGGTCAGCAAACCGGTCCAAATCCGTCTCTTTGCAAATGGAGCGTTGCCCGGCGGCGGTGGTGGCGGTGGTGGCGGCGGGTCATCGTTGAACATTCCATCCACGGTCAGGGCCTTCGCGCTTCTGGGGTCCTCGGGAGTCACGTGCACGGCCTCAACTGTGGTCGGCGACGTGGGATCATGGCCGCTGGCGGCAATCACAGGCTTCCCGGCGACGTGCTCCGATGCCGGAACGATCCACGCAGCCGACGGCGCCGCGCAGACGGCACACAACGATCTCGCAAACGTGTACAACTCGTGGACCCAGCCCTGCCAGACGCTGGCGTCCGGCCTTCTGGATGGCATCACGCTCGCACCGGGCGTCTACTGCGTGCCGCACGCAGCTTCGAATATCAACGGCGGAACGCTGACGTTGACCGGCAGCGGCACGCACATCCTGAGGTTCACCGACACCTTCATCATGACGGGCGCGGCCTCCGCTATCAGTCTCTCCGGCGGCGCGACCTGTGGTGGAGTGGGCTTCCAGATTCCTGTGTCCGGGACCCTGACCGGGAGAGCAATCGGGACCTTCCTTGCCAACACCGGCGCGGTGACGGCGACCAACGTGGTCTTGACCGGGCGTGCCGTGACATTCGGCACGGCGGTGACGATGACGAACGCCACGATTTCCAACGCCGGCTGTAACTAGAGTTGTCGACGCTCCGTCGCATCAGCGACGGAGCGTTCGTCAATCGCCTTGGCAACCGGTAACTCGAGGTCGCGAGTTCGATGAAGAAGACGAAGCTGGTTCTTGGAATCGCCGCCGGTTTACTGGTGGCTCTTCTCGCTGGTTGGATCTGGGGCGCGTCGGGTCGGTCGGCGATGGCCAGCGCGCTCCAGGCCTGCGAGCTGCGAGGCGACCTGCTCGGCGCGCGCGCCGCGGTGCTCGACGCGCGTGTCGCAATCTACAGCGTCAACTTCGGCGAGGCGAGCAGCCATCTCGAAGGCGCTCGCGGGCTGCTCGGCCGCGCGGACGAGCGCGTGAAGAGCCTCGGCCGGACCAGCGACGCCATGCAGATCGAAGCCGCGCTATCGCGCATCGACGATGCGCAACGCATGGCGGGGAAGCTGGATCAGGGTGCCAACGCGCGTGCGGGCGACGCGGCGAAGACTCTCGCCGATGTGTTGGACGACGCGGCGACGCGGTGATCATGCTCGCGCCGCTCAGCGGCGGCCTCAGCTTCACCGGCGCGGCGCTCAGTTGATCTTGCCGGCGGGCGGGTCGGTCATGTAGCGGGCGCGCAGGACATCGGCTTCCGTCCGGTTCCACAGGGCAACGCCACGTTTGACGAGCCGGCGATGCTGGGCGTCCTTGTACCGGTCAATCAGCAGTTCCAGCCGCGCCTGCCGTTCTTCGTCGAGGTGACGTTCAATCGCCATGTCACAGCGTAGCGGCGGCTCAGGATTGGTGATGTACCGGATTGCACAAGACGGGTGGGCCTCTATCCGCCGGGCTCGCTCAGCGGCCGATTGCGGACGTCTGCGTGGCGGTGAGCGACGCCAGCTGCAAGCGGATTCTCGCGGATCGTTTCTCCTCGTCCGGGACGTTCCCCGGCAACGGATTGGCGGCGCCGTAGTAGGCGATCAGGTTGCCCCGGAGTCCGACGGGCACACCGGCGAAATCGCGTGCGGCGAGCTTGCCGAGGAGATCGTCGTAGGTCGCATCCGCAAGCGAATACTCGCCGCGGACTGTCAACTGTCCCGTGTCGAAATCGGTGTTGGGCAACTGCAGGCGGCCGGCGCGCGAGGCATCGAGCGACTCGCGGAACCGCTCGCGTGTCTCGGTGAAGCTCACCAGAAAGAGACGCTCGGCCGCCACGGTCGGGACCGAGAACCCGAGCGATCGAAACGGACCGATCTTCGGCACGATGCGGTAAACGGCGCCGAGGACGCGCGCGAAGCCGTGCGGCTTCGCGTAGTCGGCGCCGAACTCCTTGTCGTAGTCCTGGCGGTGCAGGTTGAAGACGAACGTCTTGCGCTGCATGGTCGGCGCGACTTTCAGGATCTCGCCGCGTTTCTTGCTCCAGGCCACCTTCGTCATCTCTGGAATGGTCGTCGCGATGGCATGGCGGTACGTCGCGATCGCCAGGTCCTCGCTGAAGAAGACATCCTTCATCTCGATCCCATAGGTCTCGCGGAACGCGCGTTCGAGCGCCGGCTTCGCGACCTGGAACCCGATGTAGCTGTGATACGCCGCCGGCGCATACGCGCCCGCGGCGACCTGCACCACGTCGAAGGAGAATTCGACCAGGACATGACTCTTCGGCGATTGCGCGTACGTGACCGCGTTGCCGAACTTGGCCTTCAGCTTCGGATACATCAGGGGCACCGCACGGTTAACGGCCATCGGATGCCCGTTGTTGTCCGCCGCATAGTGCCCAAGCGCACCGAGGGCAAAGGCGTACTCGTTGACGTCCTGCGCCTCGTCGATCAGCGCTTTGACGAAATCGCCCGTGCGGACGTAGTGGAGAAGGTTGCTGAAGAAGTGGCTGCCGAATGGGTAGTAGCCAAGGTCCTGGATCACGCATCCGCCGTACGCGTACGCGCGCGCGTCGAGCAGTTCTTCCGGCGTGGCACCTGGAAAGCGCACCAGCAGCATCTTGCTGATGGTGTTGTCCCAGAGCGCATCGATGTTGGCCTCGTGGGCCAGCACGGAATACGCCGCGGCGGGCCTTGCCACACATAACGCCATCGCGGCAGCCAGAGCGATGACCACCATGTTGGCAACGAGAGCTGACCTAGCGCGCGATCCCATGAGGTTTCACTCCAAGTTGATTCAGACGTCAGCCGGCTGGCTGGTGACCAGCAGGTCGGCGGCGCGATGCGTGGCGTCTCCGCCGCGCCATTCG
>QHWQ01000369.1 GCA_003222635.1 Acidobacteriota bacterium
CCGCTCGGCAGAACGGGGGTTGTTCCTGGTCAGCGACCGCTGTTTCCCGCAGACCATCGACGTCCTGCGCGCGCGTGCCGAACCGCTCGACATCGATCTGCACGTCGGGCCGATGGAGGCCATGACGTTCGAGCCGCGTGTGTTCGGCGCGCTCGTGCAGTACCCGGACCAGTTCGGCGAAATCAGGGATCTGACGCCGTTCATCGCCAAGGCGCACGAGGCAGGCGTACTCGTCGCGGTGGGTGCGGATCTGCTTGCTCTCGCGCTGCTGAAGCCGCCAGGAGAGATGGGCGCCGACGTCGTCTTCGGCAACTCGCAGCGGTTCGGTGTACCGCTCGGCTTCGGCGGCCCGCACGCGGCGTTTTTCGCGACGCGCCACGCGTTCATCCGTCAGGCGCCCGGTCGCATCATCGGCGTCTCCGTGGACGTGCACGGCCGTAAGGCGTATCGCATGGCGCTTGCCACCCGCGAGCAGCACATCCGGCGCGAGAAGGCGACGTCGAACATCTGCACCGCGCAGGCGTTGCTGGCGAACATGGCCGCGATGTACGGCGTCTATCACGGCCCCGAGGGACTGAAGACCATCGCCGGACGCGTGCACGACCTGGCGCGCATCCTGGAGCACGAGCTGACGGCACTCGGCATCCGGCAGACGAACGCGCAGTACTTCGACACGCTGCGGCTCGAAGTGCCGTCAGGGGTCGAGCCCATTCGAACGCGTGCGCTCGAGGCGGGTATCAACTTCCGTTACATCGACGAGAAGACGATTGGCGTTTCGTTGAACGAGACGGTGACGACAGAGGACGTGCGGGACATCGTGAAGGTGTTCGGTGGAACCTTCGAACCCACGGGTGAACCCCGAACCTCGCTTGCCCCGGGCGCAGCCGAGGGGAATGACGAACCCCTTCGCACGACCAGGTTCATGACGCACCCGGTCTTCAACACGCATCGCTCCGAAACGCAGATGATGCGCTACATCCGCTCGCTCGAGCGGAAGGACATGGGGCTCGACACGTCGATGATCCCGCTTGGCTCCTGCACGATGAAGCTGAACGCGGCATCCGAGATGCTGCCGGTGACGTGGCTGCGTTTTTCGCGGATCCATCCATTCGCCCCCGCCGACCAGATGCAGGGGTACGCGCAGATCGTCATCGAGCTGGAAGCCGCGCTCGCGGAGATTACCGGGTTTACGGCGGTATCGCTGCAGCCGAATTCCGGCGCGCAGGGCGAGTTCGCCGGTCTGATGGTGATTCGCGCGTATCACCGCGATCGCGGCGATTCGCACCGCGATGTCGTCCTCATTCCCGCGTCGGCGCACGGCACCAATCCCGCCAGCGCCGCCATGGCGGGCATGCGCGTCGTGGTTGTCGCGACCGCACAGAATGGCAACGTCGATGTCGACGATCTCCGGAAGAAAGCCGCGGAGCATCGCGACCGTCTCTCATCGCTGATGATCACGTATCCCTCCACGCACGGCGTGTTCGAGGACGAGATCAAGACCATTTGCGCGATCGTCCACGAGCATGGCGGCCAGGTGTACATGGACGGCGCGAACATGAACGCGCAGGTCGGGCTCACGAGCCCCGCGTCGATCGGCGCGGACGTCTGCCATCTGAACCTGCACAAGACGTTTGCGATCCCGCACGGTGGGGGAGGCCCCGGCATGGGGCCGATTGGCGTCGCGGCGCATCTTGCGCCGTATCTGCCCGGCCATCCGCTGGTAAAAACAGGCGGCGACCGCGCCATTCACGCGGTCTCGGCGGCGCCGTGGGGCAGCGCCAGCATCCTCCTGATCTCATACGGCTACATCCGCATGCTCGGCGCCGAAGGGATGACGGACGCGACGCGCATCGCGATCCTCAACGCGAACTACATCAAGGCACGGCTCGAGCAGCACTATCCGGTGCTCTACGCACGCGCCAACGGCCGCGTCGCGCACGAGCTGATCTTCGACCTGCGCGGCTTCAGGCACGCGGGCATCGAAGAGATGGATGTCGCCAAGCGCCTGATGGACTACGGCTTCCACGCGCCGACCGTCTCGTTCCCCGTGGCCGGCACACTGATGGTCGAACCGACCGAGAGTGAAGACCAGGGCGAGCTCGATCGCTTCTGCGACGCGATGATTCAAATCCGCCGCGAGATTGAAGCGGTCGCCACGGGGAAGGCCGACCGCGGCGACAACGTGCTGAAGAACGCGCCGCATACGGCGGAAGCGATCGCCGCCGCCGACTGGTCACATCCGTACTCGAGAGAAGAAGCGGCGTTCCCGCTGGCGTTCGTGCGCGCGAACAAGTTCTGGCCGAGCGTCGGCCGGATCGACAATCCGTACGGCGACCGCAACCTCTTCTGCTCCTGCCCGCCGCTCGAGGCGTTCGCGTAGCGAGAACGATCCGCGCTGCCTTCGCACAGCGCTCGCCTACCTCGGCTGCGTCATCGCCGGCTGCGCGCTGGCCCTGCTGGCTGATTACTACGCCGCGCCCGACAACGTCGATGTCATGTTCGCCGTCCTGCTCGTCGTCGCAGCGGCGTTGACGGCGGGAACCGGCCCCGCCGTAACCGTGGCGATCACCGCGGTCGTCGGTGACGACCTGGTGCTCTCGGGCCGCCTGCCGCCGCTCGACCAGTGGCGCGACGAGCTCGTGGACCTGCGGTCTGTCGATGGCAACAACAGCGTCGAGCTGGATCTGCGGTCTCTCGATCTGCGCACGACGCTCGAGGCGGCCGTCGATCAGATGCGTGCGGTATCGCGCGGCCACCGCCTTCGCTACAGCGCGCACGCGGACGACGCACCGGTGATGTCGACGTACGACGCGATCAAGTATTCGCCCGACGGCGGCGACATCGACATCGAACTTCGAGTGAAGGGAGAGATGGTGCGCGTGACCGTCCGCGACCACGGCATGGGT
>QHWQ01000370.1 GCA_003222635.1 Acidobacteriota bacterium
ATGAGGTATCGCGCGCCTCCGCGTCCGTGCGCCGGCTCGCGCGCAGCAGCTCGTAGACGAGCAGCAGCGTGCCGAGCGCTCCGCACACGAACGCGGTGCGTGAGCCCGACATCCACGCGCCGGCCCAGTTGATCGCGAGCGCCGCCGCTTGAGCGGCTCGCGGACCCGAAGGGTCCGCGCCGCGCCATAGTGATGGAATCGAGACGAAGGCGATGGGACCCGCGAACGCAGCGATGGTGCCGTAGGCGTTCGCGTCGAGGAGTGTGCCGGCGGCGCGCTGCAGGCCGGGCCATGGTCCGCCACTGAGGAAGGAAACATCGACGGTGCCTTGGTAGATCGCCACCAGGCTGGCGATGGTTGTTCCGATCCACAGCCCGTGCGCAGGCCTCGCACCGTCCGCACACAGCCAGTCGAGCCACAGCAGTCCGACCAGTTGTGTGATCGTCACGTACAGGATCCAGCTCTCGACTTGCGGCGTGGTCAGGTATGCCCACGAGTCGAGCGCGCCGACGTCGCGCAATGTCCCGAGGCGCAGGCCGGCTTCGCGGAGGATCATCACCGGCCAGCCCAGCGCGAGCGTCAACGCCCACGCGCCGAGCAGCAGCGTCCACCAGCGCGGCAGCGCCCAGCGATCGAGCGGCAGCCGCGGCAGCAGCGATCCGAGCACCGCCGCCAGCAGCAGCGTGTAGAAAATGTTGAGCGCCGCCACGCGGAAGATCATCGTCAGCAGCGCCGGCCCGAGCGGCAGCAGCGCCAGCACAATCGCCGGCGCCGCCGAGGGCCATCGCCGTGCCGACATCCATGAGACGAGAAATGCAGCGGCCGTTGCCGCGGGAATGGCCCATCCGGCGGCGGGATCGATGTAAAGGTGAAGCGCCATCGCGAGCGCGACGGCTGCGAGGGTGATTCGCTTACTCAGACGCTCGGCGAGGGCGGGCGACATCCGCGTCGTAGGCAATCGTACTCAGAAACTGCTGCCAGGCCTTCAACTGCAGCTCGGGATTTCCGAGCTGCTCCTGCGGGACCCGATTGTTCACGACGCTCTCGATGATGGCGGGCACCCAGTCGGCGTACTCGTCCGGCTTCCAGATTGGATGGAGGAGCCACGCCTTTTCGGTCGACAGGATCAGGCGGTAACCGCCCTCGCGGCCGGCGGTGAACCACAACATCTTTTCCGCCGATCGCGGAAAGCCGCGCCGGAGGTGTTTGACCGCCATCTGCTCGAGCAGCATGCGCCCGCGCGCGAGCGGAAGGTAGCTCTCGAGCTTCCGGCGATCGACGACGAACGCGCGCGTCGAGAAGAAGTACTGTTTCCAGCCGCCCGGCACCGGGAACAGCGGCATCGCCTCGCGCGCCGATCCGTAATCGCCGACCTCGATGCGCGAGGCGTACGGCGGCGTCAGCCGCGGCGATGCGGAAAGGGCGCGCTCCTGCGTCTCCATGAAGTGCAGGGCATGGACCGCCCAATCGAATCCCGGTTCCTGGTGGAGGAACATGTCGCCGTCGTAGTGGATGACATAACGCGTCTTCGCGGCCTCGATGCCCGCCCAGTAGCCGGTGATCGGACGGCCGCCATAATCATGCGTTTCCGGCACCCAGCGACCCGAGTACTTGCGCGTCACCTGCGCCAGCCACGGATCATCACCGCGGAGAACGACCACGCGGTCCACAAGGCGATCAGCTGTGAGCTGCTCACCGAGCGCTTCGAGGTCGTCCAGCTTGTGCGAGAACTCCGGCTCCTTGCAGCGTTGGTCCGGATCGGTCTGCCTGGTCCGCTGCGGCTTGCAGCGATCGATCGTCAGGATGATTTCGCGCGCCGCCGCGCGATGCGCCCGTGCCAGATGCGGGACGTTGTACTTCGCGTACGGCGCGTCGATTGCCGCGATGTTGATCTGCAGCGTCAGCGCGCGGTCGTCCGCATCGTAGCTGTTCATCTCGTCTCAGTCCCAGGACACATCGGCGAGCAGCGGGCTGCCGCGGCGAACGAAGATCACGTCGCCGCCCCTGAGCCGGTTGTCGCGGCGGCGCGCGACGAGGGCAGCGAAATCGTACAAATCGAAGCCGGCGTCGTGCATCCAGTTCACCAGGCCCGTCAGCGTGGTCATGTCCTTTCCCCAGATGGGGTAGGCCCAGAACTCGGCGACGATCACCTCCACGCGCTGGAGTGT
>QHWQ01000371.1 GCA_003222635.1 Acidobacteriota bacterium
GGCGACGCGATGGATCTCGCCGGCGCGCGCGAGGCGTTGAATGCCACGCGTCCGGCGCTGCTGTCAGCGCGCGATCAAGTGGACTACCTGATTGGCCTCGGGCAGTCCTTGTATCTGGCGGGGCTGTTCGGCTCCGCCGCGGAGCTGTTCGACACCTCTCTCGAGCGGAGCGCGGTGCTTCCCGAGCGCGATCGGCAGATGCTGCTCGACTGGTGGGCGACGGCGCTCGATCGCGACGCGCAAAGCTCGCCGCCCGAGCGCCGCGCGCGGCTCGCCGCGCGGATCGCCGGGCGCATGGACGAAGAGCTCCGCCGCGATCCGGGAAGCGTGCCCGCGAACTACTGGCTCGCGGTCGCGGCTCGCGCCTCGGGCGATCTCGACACCGCGTGGGATGCCGCGGTCGGCGCATGGGTCCGCGCGACGCTCGGCCCGGCGTCGATGCAATTGCGCGCCGACATCGATCGTCTGGTGATGGAGGTGCTCATCCCCGAGCGCGCGCGTGTGCGTCGCGAGACCGCCGATGCGCTGAGGAGTCAATGGAATCAGGTGAAAGAAGAATGGAAATAACTACGGTTTAGCGTCTCTCCAGTTCTCCGCCATCCCCACATCCACATCCAGCGGCACAGCGAGCTTCACCGCGCGTTCCATCTTCTCGCGGACGATGGCGCCCGCGGCGTCTGCCTCGTCCTTCGGCGCCTCGAAGAGCAGCTCGTCGTGCACGGTGAGAATCATGCGCGTCTTCATCTGCTGGCGCACCAGCTCGCCATGCAGGTCGATCATCGCGCGCTTGAGGATGTCGGCCGCCGTCCCCTGGATCGGCATGTTCACCGCTTCGCGCTCCGCCGCTGATCGCCGCTGAAAGTCGCGGCTGTTCAACTCCGGCGTCAAGCGGCGGCGTCCGAACAGGGTCTTGACGAGGCCGCTGGCGCGCGCCTCGGCGAGCGTGCGATCGATGAAGGCGCGCACCCGCGGAAACCCCGCGAAGTACGCGTCGATGATTTCCTGCGCCGCCTGCGGCGTCGTGCCGATGTCTTTGGCGAGCGTGAACGCGGTCTTCCCGTAGAGCAGCGCGTAATTGATCATCTTCGCCGTCGCACGCTGCTGGTGCGGGTCGACTGGGCTGTCCGGTCCGAAGATCTTCGCCGCCGTCTGGTTGTGGATGTCGTCGCCGCGCCGGAACGCCTCGATCAACGTCTCGTCGCCGGCCATGTGCGCGAGTACGCGCAGCTCGATCTGGGAGTAGTCGGCGGAGATCAGCACGTGCCCCGGGGCGGCGATGAACGCGGCGCGGATCTCTCGTCCGAGCGCGGTCTTGATCGGAATGTTCTGCAGATTGGGATCGCTGCTGCTCAAGCGGCCCGTCGCCGCGACTGCCTGGTTGAACGATGTGTGCACCCGCCCTGTTTTCGGATGCACGAGCTGCGGCAGCGCATCGATGTAGGTGCCTTTGAGCTTCATCAGCTCGCGCCACTCGACGATCAGCTGCGGCATCTCGTGCGTCAGCGCCAGCTCCTCGAGCACGTCGGCCGCCGTTGACGGCGCCTTCGACGTGCCGGTGCGCTTCAGCACCGGCAGCTGCAGGCGATCGAACAGCACCTCCGCGAGCTGCTTGGGCGAATTGATGTTGAACTCGCCGCCGGCCAGCTCGAAAATGCGCGCGCTGCGGTTCTTCAAGTCCTGCTCGATGCGAATCGAAAGCGCAGCGAGCGCCGGAAGATCCAGACGCACCCCCGCGCGCTCGACGTCGACGAGCGTCGGGATGAGCGGCATCTCGAGGGTTTCGTACACCTCGGTCAACGCCTGTTCGCCCAGCCGCGCTCTGAGCACCGGCGCGAGCTGGCCCGCGAGATCCGCGCGCTCGCCCGCATAGTCAATCGCGGCTTCCGGCGGGAGCTCGGCGATCGAGACGGCCTTTACGCCCTTGCCGCAGATCGCCTCCTCCGTGAGCGCCTTGTATTGCGTGTGTTCGAGCGCGATGGCTTCGAGCGGATGACTGGAACGCGTCGCGTCGATCAAGTAGCTCGCGATCATCGTGTCCGTCTCGAGCCCGCGCAGGGTCACGCCGCGCTGCGCGAGGAGAATGGCATCGCTCTTCAGGTCGTGGCCACTCTTCGCGATGGAGGCATCCTCGAACAGCGGCCGCATGATGTCGAGCACCGCGTCGAGCGGCAGCGACACGTGCTCGCCGAGCGCGCGGTGTCCGACAGGGATGTAGTCCGCCTCGCGCGCCGCGCTCGACAGCGCGAAGCCGATGATCGAGGCGCGCATCGGCGCCGGGTGATCGCCGATCACGCGCATCGCGACGCGTTTCCCGTCCGCGAGACGGGCCGCCAGCTCGCGCGCCTCTTCGAGCGATGTGAGGATGCGGTACGTCTTGTTGATGGTGTCCGCGGTCGGCGCGTACTCCGCCACGATCGTGTGAAAGGCCAGCTCGTTGAAGATCTGGAAGCAGCGCTCGCGCGAGGCGCCGCGGTAGCGCACGGCGGTTGGATCGAACGCGACCGGCACGTCGGTGTGGATGCGCGCCAGCGTCAGGCTCTGCCGCGCGGCGTCGGCATGGCCGAGCAGCCCCTCGCGGTACCGCTTGTTCTTGATCTCCGTCGCGTGCGCGAGCAGCGCCTCGACCGAGCCGTAGGTCGCAATCAGCTCACGCGCGCCCTTGTCGCCGATGCCGGGCACGCCCTTGATGTTGTCGATGGTGTCCCCCATCAGCGCGAGCACGTCGACCACCCGCGCGGGCTCCACGCCCATTTTCTCCCTGACGCCCGCCGCGTCGTACCACGTGCCCTCGTCGCGGGGATTGAAGACACGGATGCCGTCGCCGACCAGTTGAAAGAAGTCCTTGTCGAGCGTGACGATCGCGACGTCAAAA
>QHWQ01000066.1 GCA_003222635.1 Acidobacteriota bacterium
GACGTACTGTCCCTCATCGCGATCGTCGGGCTGGCTGTAGGTAATCTGGCCGCACGGATCGGTTGTCTTCGGCAGGAAGCCTGCCATCTTCACGGCAGCAGGACTGAAACGCGCCGGGTCGATGCGATTGCCGACAAACCCCGCGCCGAGGTTGACCTGGCGCCCCTGGCAGGCCGCCGACGCGAAGGTCGTGAAGTCGCCCGTCAGCATCGCCGCGGTCGGGACAAAGGCGATGAGATCCGGCGGCGTCTGGCGCGTCCTGGTGCCTTGATAGCCGGCGAAATAGAACAGCCTGTCGCGGACAATCGGTCCGCCGACGGTCCCGCCGTATTGATTGCGCTTCAGCCCATCGTCGAAGCGCTTTCCGTCCGGACCGATCGCCGCAAACGGACTCTTCGCATTGAAATGCCTGTCGCGAAGGAACTCGAACAGGTTTCCGTGAAGCGTGTTCGTGCCCGACTTGGTCACCGCATTCACCGACGCGGCGGATCGCATGCCGCTCTGCGCGGCAAGGCCGCTGGTGGCCACGCGGAATTCCTGCAGTGCGTCGGGAAAGGGAAGCGGCAGGCTGGCGGAGTTCTGGGGATCGTTGTGGACGGCGCCGTCGAGCGTGTAGGCGACGCCGAACTGCAGCCCGCCGGCGACCGAGATGTTCACGCCGCCCTGAAAGTTCCGGCTGTTCGGCCGGTCTGTCTCGACCGCCGCGCCCGCGAGGATGATGAGATCGGTGACCTGGCGCCCCTGCAGCGGCAGCTCCACGATCCGCTCCTGGTCGACGACCGTGCTGATGCCGGCGCTGCGGACGTCCACGAGCGGCGCCGCACCTTCGACCGAGATGGTCTCCGCGATGTTGCCGAGCGCGAGCGCGACATTGATCGTGGGCCGCGCGTCCACCTGCAGCACGATGCCCGTCTGCACGTAGGTGCGGAACCCCTGCAGCGACACGTCCAGTCTGTACGGACCGATCGGCAGGTTCGGCATGATCCATCGGCCACCCTCGTCTGTCGTGACCGTGCGTGCGAATGCGGTATCGGTTTGTGTGGCGGTGACCGTCGCGCCGGGAAGTACGGCGGCGCTCTCGTCGGTGACGCGGCCGCTCAGTTCGGCCGTGGCCTGGGCCCAGGCCGCGGTGCTGGTGAGAACGAACACGAACGCGAAGACGACGAGTTCACGGATGGTGCGCATCGTTTGACCCCTGTGGCGTTATGGTTTCCATCCCGCGGGCGTTCCCGTCGAACGCTGCGGCACCAGCTTGCTGCCGTCCTGCTTGGTGACCTTTCCGAGCCACGCGTACGGTTGCCCGACGAGCGGGAAACCTTCCACGGTGACGAGATCTCCACTGTGGAGAGAGTCCTTCGTCCACCCCTCGCGCACGAGCCAGGCGGCCGGAGTGGTGTCGAACCGCCAGACGACATTCTTTCCGTCTGGCCCTGTTGTTTCGACGAAGAGCTCACTGTGTGGACTCCGCCATTCAAAGCGTACGACCCGACCCTCAATCTTCACCACGTCCTTCAGGTCCTTGGAGAAGTACGCCGTGGAGTGGTGGGCGAACGCCTGCACGGACCACCCGAGCGCGACCACGATCGCCAGAGTCAATCTCATTTGGTTAGTCCTGGTGTGAGTTAGTTGTCGGGTGGGTAAATGGACTTGTGGAATTGCGCGCCGAACCTGGAATCTTCCGGGTCGCAATCGTAAGGCGTCAACTCTTCCTTCCGGTCAGAGTATTCGTAGTCCCAGCGGAACGGCTGCTTGAGTACGAGCGGATCAACCGATACCGTCTGCATTTTCAACACGTCGCCTTCGCGCCAGTACGTCTCGGTCACCTTCTTCATTGCCGTTGCCGGAATGAAGCGGTTGGAGTTGAAGCCTCTGGAATCAGGTGTGAACTTCGTCGTCTCGACAACGAGGCGGGGCCCCTCGTAGCGGCCGATCGAATGTCCCTGGATCGTGTAATCGTACGCTCCCGGCTTCGGATGACCGTGACCCTCCAGCCAGACGATCCGGACAACGTCCATCTTCTCGTAGCGAATGATCACCCGGTCTGGCTGCTGCGTGATTTGAAAGTCGTAGTCGTCATTCATCAGCGCCGGTATCGGGATCTGCACACAGTCATAGGTTGGCGAGAGTGCGTTGTCGAATGCTTTTTCGTAGCCGAGCGCCCTGTTGGTGGGCGCCATCGGCGCACTGGGCTTGCCGTTCAGAGGTCCCTTGCGGTGCCAGATGCCGGTGAGTTTGGGGATCGCCGGCGGCGAAGCCGCTGCCGACTGGGCGCCGAGGTGCGGTGCGGCGAAGACGACGAACAACGCCGCCGCCACCGCGTTGCGTACGTGCCTCATTGGTTCGCTCCCACTCGCCGGATTTCGGCTGGAGTGCGGGAACCATAGCGCCTGTGCTGGTGTGTGTCAAACGGGAGATGCCGGGTCGCGATAGACGACCTTGCCGCCAACGATCGTCATCATGACCCGCACGGCCGCGATGATCCCTTTCGTGTGTTCCTCGAACGTTAGGTACCAATGGTTGCGCGTGACCATCCGCAGCGCATCCTCGCGCGAGATCTTCTGATCCACGCCCATCGGTCCGCCGGAGATCGTGTCGCGCGTGACGAAGTGATAGATCACCCAGAGCGGTGAATACGGCACGACGCTCGAGCGTCCGTGGTTTCCCGGCGGGCAGCGTGACGAGCGATTTCGCCGCGTCCACCAGCTCGCCATTCAGCTCGCCGTCCGCGTATCGCGTGATGCGGCCGCCAGCCGGCGGCGGCGTCGCTTTCGTGATGCTCCACTTCGCCAGCGCCGCGGAATTGACGATGTACTCATGGCCGCCGCGGACGAGTACCACGGGCGTCATCGGCGCCACGTGTCGAGATCGCGCCGCAGTGGAAGGCGCTGTTCCTTCAGCTGCGCCTCGTGCCAGTCGCTGTTCGAGATGACGACCTCGCCCGGCTCCGCGCGCTTGACCCGATCGCCGACGGCCTCGAGCACGTCATCGCTGCTCCGCGTGCGCGAGAGATCGACGCCGGGTCCGCCTCCCGCGTCGTGCAGATGGTTGTCGGTCAGCCCTGGAATGACCGTCATGCCGCGGAGATCGATCTGCCGCGTCTTCGGGCCGGCGAGCTGGCGCACGGCGCCGTTGGCGCCGACGGCGCTGAACGCGTCGCCGCTGATCGCGACGGCCTGCGCGTACGAGAACTGGTCGTCGACGGTGACGACGTGGGCGTTGTAGTAGATCACGTCCGGAGCGGGCACTGCCTCCGGCCGCTGCGCGGAGAGCGCCGCCGCGAAGAGAACGAAGAGGGCCGGGCGGTAGGCCATCGCTTTCCGCCCGGCCACGTGTCTTTCAGTCATCCGTATTACTTGTTGGGCGGCAAAGCCGCGGCAAAGCCGGCGCTGACGCCGTTGCCCGCGACGTTATAACCGTGGCAGCTCGCGTGGCCGAACCCCGACGTGCTGACGCCCGGCATCTGACCGGGTCCCGGCGCCGCATCCCCGCCGCCCTGCGGCGTGATGTCAAAGATGATGTTGTCGCGATGCGTGGGATCGAGCGCCGCTGCGACGCCCGCCGGTACGAAATCGAGATTCAGCGTGCTGCGCGTCCGGTACGCGATGTTGTGATCCGCGCAGGAGGTGTCGCCGCTGACGCCGAGGCCACCCACGATTTTTCCCGCCGCATTGTAGAGGGCGAGCCCACCGCCGAAGACGTTGACGCCTCCGATGCGTCCGCCGACCATCGGGTCGTTCTTCTGCCCGTATTGATCCGGAGATCCACTGTAGGCCACGTCGGTCGCGACCGGATTGCTCTCCTGGAGGCCGAAGAGACTGCCGCCCGGTTGAACCGCCGTGAAGAGATTCGCCGTCGAGAGGGCGAGGGCAGGGAGGCTGAACGCGTTGGCGGTGTTCGCCTTCTGGGCGGAAATCACCCGGCTGCCCGGCCACTGCTGCTGCCGATCCGAGCCGGTGAACGCCACCGCGCAGACCACGCCGTCGCGGTCGACGATCGTTCCCCACATGTCCAGATTCAGGCCGCCGTTGGCCTGGGCGCGCGCGTGCGTCAACGCCTGCTTCAGCGCATCCCACGAGGGAAGATCCCTGCACCCGTTCCGCGAGGCGTTGTTGACACCCTGGGCGTTGATGGGGGCGGATGCACTCCCCAGCCAGGCAGCAATGACCAGGGCCCCCATTAGAAGAGACTGTCGCCGCATATCGTTCCTCCTGTCGTTGTGAGGGTGGAGCGGCGCGGAGAGTAGCAGTTCAGGAAAAAGAGCCGCAAGTGATATAAGAGGGCCCTCGGAAGCGGAGATCCATTAAAGGATTGGAGGACTTCACGTTATGAAGCTCTGGGTGACCTGTTGTTCGCGTGGCATTTTGATCCTTCTCCTGACGGCGTCCGCCGCCTGGGCACAGGCGACGGCGCAGATGAGCGGCACGGTTCGAGACGCAAGCGGGGCCGTGCTGCCCGGCGTTACTGTCACCGTGACACAGGTCGACACGAGCGTGACGCGCACGACCGTTACCGACGCGGCCGGGGCCTACGTGCTGCCGAACCTTCCGACGGGGCCGTACAAGTTCGAGGCAATGCTCCAGGGATTCCGCACCTACTCGCAGACGGGTATCGTCCTGCAGGTCGGCGCGACGCCGGCAATCAACGTGACGCTGGCGGTCGGCAATGTCGAGGAGACCGTCTCGGTCGAGGGCGCCGCACCGCTCGTGGATGTCAAGAGCTCGGGCATCAGCAGCGTCGTCGAGAACGAGCGCATCCTGGAGCTGCCGCTGCAGGGACGCCAGGTCACCGACCTGCTCGTGCTCGCCGGCGCCGCCGTGCAGACCGGCACCCCCGCGCGCGGCGTGCCTGGCGGCGTGAATATCGCGGTGGCGGGCGGTTTGCCGTTCGGCGTGGCGTATATGCTCGACGGAGCCACGCACAACAACCCGCAGAGCAACACCAACCTGCCGCTGCCGTTTCCTGATGCGCTGCAGGAGTTCCGCGTCGCGACCAGCGGCCTTTCCGCCGAAAACGGGATGCACTCGGGCGCCAGCGTCAACGCCGTGACGAAGTCCGGCACCAACAACTTCAACGGCACCGTCTTCGAGTTCGTCCGCGATCGCCATTTCAATGCGACCAGTCCGTTTGCCGCAGTCGATCCCGCGACCGGCAAGCGCAAGGACGATGGGCTGAAGCGCAATCAGTTCGGCGGAACGCTCGGCGGCCCGATTGTGCGCGACAAGCTGTTCTTCTTCGGCGCATATCAGGGCACGATCCTCCGTCAGCTTCCGGCGGACAACATTCAGTTCGTTCCGACCGCCCAGATGCTTGCCGGCGACTTCACCGCCTACGCATCGGCGGCGTGCAACGGCGGCCGCGCGCTCAACCTGGCGGCGCCCTTCGTCGGCAACCGCATCGACCCGTCGCGGTTCAGTCCGGCGGCGCTGAACATCATCAAGAAGCTGCCGGCCACGACCGACCCGTGCGGCCAGACGACGTACGCAAGCACGCAAAACGAGGACGATCATCAGCCGGTGGCGAGGGTCGATTACCAGCTCAGCCAGAAGCAGTCGATCTTTGGCAGGTATCTCGGGACGAGAATCATCATTCCTCCGGGGTACACCGACGGCGGCAACATCCTGACGTCGAATACCGCGGGCAGCTACAACTTGATGCATTCGGCCAGCGTCGGCGACACGATGGTGTTGAGCCAGAACCTGGTCAACGCCGTTCGCGGCACTGTCAACTGGACCCACGTGAAGCGGTACCAGAACCCGCTGTTCCAACCGTCCGATGTCGGCATCAAGCTCTACAGCTATCCGCCCGGCGCGCAGTTCCCGCTGACGGTGAATGGCGCCTTCTCGCTGCAATCGGGACAGGCGACCAAGCGCGAGGAGTTCAACACCGTGTTCGCGGTGTCTGACGACCTGACACTGGTGAAGGGCAGCCATCAGCTCGGTTTCGGCGGGATCGTCCAGTCGTGGCACGGCGATTTCACCTCGTCGTCACGTACCGGCGGCAACTGGATCGTCGACGGCCACGTGTCAGGGAGTCCCCTGGCCGATTTCATGATCGGCCGCATCGCGAGCGTCGAACATGGCGGCCCGAACATCCTGAACATCAAGAACTGGTACACCGGTTGGTACGGCCAGGATTCGTGGCGCGCCTCGAGCCGCGTCACGGTCAACGCCGGCCTGCGGTGGGAGCCGTACTTCGGTCAGCACGTCGTCAACAACGCCGTCGCCATCTTCGTGATGGATAACTTCCTGAAGAACGTCCACAGCACCGTCTTCCACAATGCGCCGGCTGGCTTGATTTATCCCGGCGACGCGGGATTCCCGAAGGGCAACACGGGATTGAAGACGCAGTGGTGGAACCTCTCGCCGCGCACGGGCATCGCGTGGGACGTGCATGGCGATGGCCGCCTCGCGGTGCGGTCGTCGTACTCAATGGGATACGACTTCATGCCGGGCGAGTATCACAACATCAATGCGGGTGCGCCGCCGTTCGGCAACCGCTCGATCATCACCGACCCGCCGGGCGGGCTCGACGATCCGTACGGCGGCAAGGATCCGCACCCGATTGTGACCAACGCCGATACCCAGTACATCGCGTTCGGCGCGTTCGGCACCATGGATCCGGGCATCAACTCGCCGCGCGTACAGCAGTGGAACGCGACCGTCGAGCAGCAGCTGGGCGGCAGCTGGGGCGTCTCGGTCAGCTATCTGGGCAGCTACTCGGATAGGCTCTGGGCGCAGACGGCCCTCAACCCGGGCATTTACATGGGGCTCGGGCCCTGCACCATCCAGGGCGTGTCGTACACCGTCTGCTCGACCAACTCGAACCTGAATCAGCGGCGCGCGCTGTATCAGATCAATCCCGTGGAGGCCGCGAAGATCGGCGCGCTCGATCTCAACTCCGATGTCGGCTTCCAGAGGTACAAGGGGCTGAAGCTCTCGGCGCAGCGTCGCGGCACCGGCCTCACCGTCAACGGCAGCTACACGCTGTCGCGCTGCTTCGGCACGACGACGACCACTGCCTTCAATCAGACGAGCAGCGGCTACCTGAAACCGGACGACCCGTCGTTCGATGCCGGCCCGTGCGATCAGGACCGCACGCATTTGGGAACGCTGACCGCCGGTTATCAAACGCCGGACGCCGGCAGCGGCGTGCTGGGGGCGCTCGCCTCGCACTGGCGCATCACCGGCATTCTCAACGCGCGCAGCGGCAACCGGCTGAACGTGACGAGCGGCGTCGACCAGGCGTTCACCGGCATCAACCTCCAGCGCCCGGACAAGGTCAGCGACGACCTCTACGCAAGCCCGCGTACATTGACGACCTGGTTCAACCGCGCGGCGTTCGCGCGGCCCGCGGCCGGCACGCTGGGCAACCTGACGCGCAACGCGCTGATCGGACCGGCCTACTGGAACATCGACATGGGGCTGTCACGTTCGATTCTCTTCGGCACGCGCCGAATCGAGCTGCGCGTCGAGTCGTTCAACGTGCTCAACCACTTCAACTGGGGAGATCCCGCGACGAACTTCAACTCCGGGACGTTCGGCCGCATCACGACGCAGGCCGGCGCGCCGAGAATCATTCAGTTCGGGATTAAGTACGACTTCTAAAGGCGGGTAGGGCGGGTAAGGCTGGTAGGGCGGGTAGTTGGTGAGGCTTTTACCCGCCTCACCCGCCCTACTCGCCTCACCCGCCTTAATTACTGGCGGACGTCCGTATCTGCGCGCCCGCCGTCGTCGGCGCCGGTCTGCGTGTCACGCATGGTGGTGCCGTCGGAGAAAATGACCTTGTTGAACCGTCCAACCGGCAGCTTCGTTTTTGCCGGCCAGACGTACAGCGTGACGACGTCTCCGTACGCCAGCGTCGTTCTGCTCCAGCCGAGGAGCTGGGCCGACACCGTGCTGCCCATCTCCATCGTCCAGTGCTCGACCTCGCCCTTATCGTTCTTGAAATCCGCCTTGATGAGCGGGTGGGGATTGATCCAGAGGAATTCCGTGATCAGCGCGTCCTTCAACACCACCGGCTTGGACATATCGAACGCCGCAGCGCCGTGATGCGCGTACGACGGACGGTCAATCGCGGCGAGTCCCGCAAGCAATAACACCATCATCAACAACTTCGTTTTCACGGTCTTCCTCCTCTACCTCTACCACCCCGGCTACCTTGCGGGTTTTGCTCATTCGGATCGCTGCCGGCCGGATCCCCCATCTCCTTCAAGTACAGCTGCTGCTCCGACGGGATACACGTAAAGTCGTCGAGCTGCTGGTTGGGAATCCACCGGAAATACACCTCGCCCATGTTAAACGGTGCGGTGTACATCTTCGGGTCCGTCATCGTGATAGCGAGCGACAAGTCATTATGCGTGGAGCGGTGGAAGCGTTCCACCACGTGCGCATCGACGGAGTGGGGATAGCCGCTCTTGGTCGCCCAGGTCTCCGGGACGAGCCCCGTCGTTTCAACGACGAAGGTGTAGTCGTCTTCCCAGCGACCGATCGAGTAGCCGTTGTATTTCGGATCGAGGGCATCCTTGTCCCGGCCTCCCACCTTGGCGGGAAGCGTTCGCCCGTCCGTCCAGATCTCGCGCCACAGGTCCATGTACTGGAGCAGGACGAAGGTGCGGGTCGGCGTCGTCGTGATCGTCAGGCCGCGAATTTCCTGCGTCATGTTCTGCGGGAACCCGAACGGGTCGCAGTAGCGGCTATGCGGATCGTTCGTGCCGCCGGGACTGTATTTGCCGAGCGGCTTGTTGCGCGCGAACAGCTGTTGGCCCAGGTCCGTCAACGGGGGCACAGTCTCGCCCTTCTGCCGGGGAGCGCCCGAGCCGGACGATGGTCCTGCCCATGTCCCGCTGAGATCGCGCTTCGGCGCCGGTCCGCCGTCTCCAACGGCCCGATCCGCCGGATAGTATCTCCACGGAGACTTCGGCGCCGTGTTCTGCGTGTTTTGGGCAGCAACCAGCGCTGAAAGCAACAGCACGCCCGCCACGACTGCGATTGCACCCGCGTACGAATTTCGCATCGTTATGCCCCTCGTCAGATCTTGAATTGAACTGGGCAGAGCATAATGCCGCCGGAACGCTTGGTCAATGTGCCGGGCGTTGAAGGCGGTGCTCTCCGGGTGTAGGCTACCGCGCATGAAGATAACGGGCGCGGTGTCCGCGGCACTCGTCGCGGTCCTCACGGTTCCCCTCCTGGCTCACCACTCGTTCGCCACCGAATACGACAGGACCAAACCGGTCCGTTCACATCGCGGTCACGTACGACGGCAAGGTGCTGATCGTCTCCGGCTCCGGCAACGTGGCCGCCGAGACGAATTTCCGCGCCGCCGTGTGGGACCTGCAGGCCAGCACGATCACGACGCAGTCGCTCGCGTGGGACATGTTCTGCAACGGCATGGTCGCGTTGTCCGACGGCCGCATCCTCGTCAACGGAGGCAACCTGCAGTACGACCCGTTCCATGGCCAGCCGCGCAACACGATCTTCGATCCCGCGCTCGGCACGTTCACCGACGTGGAGAATATGGCGCACGGGCGCTGGTATCCCACGGTGACGGCGCTCGGTGACGGACGCGTGATGACCTTCTCGGGGTTGAACGAGACCGGGGGGACCAACACGGCCGTCGAGATCTACACGTCCGGTTCCGGATGGAGTGCCGAATATCCGGCCGGCTGGACGCCGCCGCTCTATCCGCGCATGCATCTGCTGCCGGACGGCCGCGTCTTCTACTCGGGTTCAGGCACGCAGTCGCGGTTCTTCAATCCCGCAACACACGCATGGACGGGGGTCGTCGCCACGACGAACTACACCGGCACGCGGACGTACGGCACTTCCGTCCTGCTGCCGTTGACGCCGGTCAACGGCTACGCGCCGCGCGTGATGATCCTGGGCGGTCAACGACGAAGACACGTCGACCGCGAGCCTGAAGGCCGATCTCTACGACCCGGCGACCAATACCTTCTCGTCCGCGGGGCAGAACGTCTATCCGCGTGTGTACCACTCAGGTTCGCTGCTGCTCCCGGACGCGACCGTGATGCTGACCGGCGGCAATCCGACGCGCGGCTCCTACGAGCAGCGCACGGAGATCTACTCGCCACCGTATCTCTTCAACGGCGACGGCAGCCCCGCCGTCAGGCCGGTCATCACCGACGTGAGCCCGAAGGCGTTCAGCTACGGCAGCACGTTCCAGGTCTATACGCCGGACGCGGCGAATATCACCTCGGTAGTGTTCGTGCACCCCGGCTCACAGACGCACGCGTTCGACATGGATCAGCGTCTCGTCGGAACGTCGTTCACGACGGGGAGCGGCGTCCTCACTGTGACGGCGCCGCCGAACGGCAACATCGCACCCGCCGGCTATTACATGCTGTTTGCGCTGAACGCCGCCGGCGTGCCGTCGGTGGCGACGTTTGTACATCTGGCGGCGAGCGCCCCCAATCAGCCGCCGACTGCGACGATCACCAGTCCCGCGTCCAATGTCACCGTCAATCCCGGACAGGCGGTGTCATTTGCGGGTACGGGAAGCGATCCCGACGGCACCATCGCTTCCTATTCCTGGACCTTCCCCGGCGGCACCCCAGCGTCAAGCGCGCTCGCGAACCCCGGAAACGTGACGTACAACACGCCCGGCACGTACGTCGCGTCGTTCAAGGTGACCGACAACGGCGGGCTGACGAGTGCCGCCGCCACGCGAACGATCACCGTTCCGGACTTCTCGCTCTCGGCATCTCCCTCGTCGCAAACCGTGTCGCCGGGCGCGAGCACCAGCTACACGGCAACGGTGACCGGCGGTTCCGGATTCACGGGGACCGTCAGCTTCAGCGTCACCGGCCTGCCGTCCGGCGCGACCGCCACGTTCAATCCGACATCGGTGAGCGGATCGGGCTCGACGACGCTGAGTGTTTCGACGAGCGGGACGACGCCAGCAGGCAACTACACGCTGGCGATCACAGCCACGAGCGGACCGGCGAGCCACACAGCCAACGTCACGCTGAGCGTCGGCGACTTTTCGATCTCGGCGTCACCCGCGAGCGGCACTGTCACGCGCGGCGGCAACGCCAGCTACACCGTGACGATTGCGGGAGGAACCGGGTTTACCGGCACCGTGACGCTGTCGGCGAGCGGCCTGCCGAAGTTCGCGAATGCGAAGTTCAACCCCGTATCCGTCGTGAACAGCGGTACGTCGGTGCTCACGGTGAACACGAACAGGAACGTTGCGCCCGGCAGCTATCTGCTGATCGTCACGGGGACCAGCGGCAATCGCGTGCACTCGACGAGCATCACGCTCGTCGTCCAGTAGGCGCATGGCGATCTCTCGCAGGGTTCTGCTGCAACGCGTCGGGATGGCCGCGGCTGGCGCGGCGGCCGTCCCTTCGCTCGCCGAAGGGTTGACGAAGCCAGCCGGCCCGCTCCGGCTCGACAGAAACGGAAACGCCTACGGGCCCTCGTCGAAAGCGATCGCGGCGATGCTGGAGGCCGCACGAACGGCGGCGTCCCGTTATCCGGACATCGAAATGCAGGCGCTGCAGGATGCAATCGCCCGCGTCGATCACGTCTCTTCCGATCGGATCGTCGTCGGCTGCGGGTCGACCGAGATTCTGCGCATGGCGGCG
>QHWQ01000365.1 GCA_003222635.1 Acidobacteriota bacterium
CGCATACCGACACGTCGTTCCGCGATCGACGCGTGGACGACGCGCCACGTCCTTCGGCGGGATCGAGAGTGGCGTCGCCCTGGTTCTCGTCGACCAGTTGCCAGCAGCCGAGCCATGGCGCCCAGCTCGCATCCGGGGCCTGCTGGGCATGTGCCGGCGCGGCAATCAACGACGCGAAGCACACCGCCGCCGCAATAGTGATCTTCATGTTTGGTACCCCTCGCGCGCGGGAAGCATTTTACGCCCGGCGCGCGGCGCCGGCGCGATTTCAAAACAACACGTTCACGCCGGCCGACAGTCGAAAGCCCGCCAGATCGATCGGCTCGAAACCCTGGAAGTCGCGTCCGAGCCTGGCGGCCGCCCAGAGATACCGGCCTTCACACGTCATGTACCAGCGTCGCCAGAACCTGATGTCGACGCCGCCGAAGGCGTGTGCGCTCGGCGTCCATCCGTTCGACTGGAACACATCGGAGAAGACCGGCTGAGGCGGCGGCGCCAGGGCATCCACGAAATCGCCCGACTGCGTGAGCTCGTACCAGAGGGCTCCGCCGCCTCCGCCCACGTAGGGCGCGACGCGCGCGGGGATCCACGCAAACCTGCTGATGCCGCGGCCGCGCGGCGTGAGCGCCACGCGCACGCTGCCGCCCAGATTGACTTCGCGCAGCCGCGTGCTCTGCGTGATCGGCTGGCGGTTGTTGTCGACGAGATGGCGGTATTCGGACGCGATCGACTTCTGGCTGACGTCGACGCCGAAGACCGCGTCGATGCGCTCGGTCACGCGAATCCCGAGATCCGCCGCCACGGCCGGCGCGTCGAAATCCTTGCGATCGATGGTCAGGTTCTCCTCGACGAATCGGAAGAGATCGCTTCCCGCGCGCGCGAACTGCCAGCTGCCACGCAGTCCGATCGAAGCGCGCGGCCGACCGAACAAAAAGTCAGGCGTGTCTCCGGACTGCGCGGCGGCAACGGACGGGACGCCGAGCATGAGAAGCAGCACCAGCAGCGTAACCGGCACGCTGTCAGTATAGATGGCATGCTAGGATTGCCGCGCCATGATGAAGAAACGCGCGCTGTGGTGGTTGATAGTTGCGGCGTTGGCCTTCGTCCCTGCGAGCGTCCGTGTGCAGGAGGGCCGATACCCGATCGAAATCGTTCCGCCAGGCAAGGGTCCATTCACCTTCCCTGCCGGGTATCAGACGCCCTGGGACAGGATTCAGATCTTCGTCACCGCGAAGATGTCGCCGAACCTGTTCGTGGTGCATGGTTCGGAAGCGCTCGACCGAGTTCACCAATGCGCCGATCAAAGTCGTCGTCAACACGCACGTTCATGGCGACCACACGGGCGCGAACGGGTTTTTCGCCGGCCAGGGCGCGGTGATCTTCGCGCAGGAGAATCTCCGCAAGGAGATGGCGCCGGGCGCCGGCGTGCCTGTCGTCACCTATAACTACGACGCGGCGGCGCCAGGCCGTGCCGCGGTGACATTGAACATGAACGGCGAGACCGTGGACTTCATCCCGATGATGCCGTCGCACACCGCCGGCGACACGATCGTCCGCTTCCGCAAGGCGAACGTGATCTACATCGAGGACTTCTATCGCAACTTCGGCTATCCGTTCGCCGATCAGGGCAACGGCGGATCGCTGCAAGGCATGCTCGACGCCGTCGATCTGATCGAGACGCTTGCCGATGCAAAGACGACGCTCGTGCCGGGGCACGGGACGCTCGTCCACAAACAGGATCTGCTGCCGTATCGCGCGATGGTCGTCGACATCCTCGCCAGAGTGAAGACGCTGCGCGGCCAGGGCACGTCGCTGAAGGACGTGCTCGCGGCCGATCTGACCGCCTCCTACGACAAGACGACGCTCGGCGACACGCAGCAGAGCAAGGACCGCTTCATCACGGAAGCGTACGACGAGGTCGCGGGCCTTCCACCCGTGGTGGATGGAAAGCGCTCGATGCCCGTTCATCCGTGAGCGACGGCGCTCTTCGCTTACAACACGGAGAACGTATCGAGTCCCTTCAAACCCCGATCGAAGGTCGCGGTGCGCGGTGCACCCAGCGATCGATTGATTCGGCCGATCAGCGCATCGGCAAAGCCCGCCTGTGTCGATCGAAAATCATCCAGCGCCTGGCGTGCCTCCGGCGCGCGTTCGACGTCGAACTGCGCGGTGTGCAGAATGCGTTCGAGTGCGTCAGCGATGTCCGCGCGTGAATACTTGTATGCCGCGTCGAGCACCCACGTAATCTCGCACAGCACGATGCTGTTGATGAGGAGCCGCTCGTCACGCTGAACGGCCTGCTCGATCAGCCGGCTCGCCTTTGCATACTGGGCGCTGTCATCCTTCGTCAGGTACCGAATCAGGAGGTTCGTATCGAGGCCGATCATCGGCGGCGCCCGAAGCGCTTGCGCAGCTGCGCGCCGATGCCTTCGTCCATTTCCTCGACGGACAGCGGCCGCCGACCAGGCCGGTGCAACAGGCCGGCGAGCTCCCGTACGTGGCGAGTGACCGGTTTCAGGGTCACGGTCCCGTCATCTTCGATGATGAAGTCGACGCGCGCGCCGGTCCCGAGCTTGAGATGCTCGCGCACGGCCTTGGGAATCGTGACCTGGCCCTTTGTCGTGAGCGTCGCTTCCGGCATCTCCGTATCTCCTTACTTTTTCAGTATACCTTACCACCAGGTAAGGAGAATGCCGCTTCATCCGGTCGAGCGCCTGCAGTACACTGTCGCGCGTGGAGGAACAGGACGACTTCACGCGGCCCTGGTGGCTGCTGCCCGTCGGCCGCGTCAATCCATGGTGGTGGACCGCCGTCGCCGCGTCGTTCCTCGCGTTCGACTACTTCGGCGGCGGCGGCACGGAGTTTCCGACCCTCTATCTGATCCCGGTGATCTTTGCGGCGTGGTATTCCGGCGCATGGCCGGCAATCGCGCTGGCGATCGCCGTGTCGGTGTTTCACGTCCTGGTGCTGATCGTCGGGTGGAAAGGTAACGATCTCACGGTGCCGATCGCCATGACGCTCGTTCGCCTCGCCGTGGTCAGCGTCATGGGCCTCTGGTTCGCGCGCCTCTCCGAGCACGAGCGCCAGCTCCACCGCTACGTCGTCAAGCTCGAAGGGCTGCTCCCGATCTGCTCGCACTGCAAGCGCATCAAGAACGAGGCGGGCGCCTGGGAGCCAATCGAAGCGTTCATCTCCGAGCGGTCGGATGCCGGCTTCACCCACGGTCTCTGTCCGGCGTGCCTGCGCGAGCATTACCGGCACTAGGTGGTTCGAGGGTTCGGGGGTTCGTAGGTTCGACGGTTCGAACGGGCAAACCACCGTCGCACCGTGCGCACGATCACTACCGCAAACACCGCAATCAGTCCCAGCACCACCACCGCGATCGCGAGCGCCAGCACCGGATGCGTGAGCGCGATGTAGCCGAGACCTACCGCGAACACGTCTTCGCCGAGGCTCAGGATCCAGTTCGAGAATGGCTCCGGACTGGTGTTGGCGGCCGCGCGGGTGCTCGTCTTCGTCAGATGACTGCTCGCGGCGACGGCGCCGCCAAGCAGCGCGACGAGTCCCTGCATCGTCGGCGACGCATCGCCTATCGTTGCGACCGCGATCATGGCGCCGCCAATCGGTCTGATCGCCGTGTGAATCGCATCCCACAGCGAGTCGAAGTAGGGAATCTTGTCCGCAAAGAACTCGACGACGTACATGACGACCGCCGCGATGATCACGATGTCGTTGTTGAAGATCTGGAACTGCTCGGGAAGCGCGACCCAGCCGTAGCGCGCGGCGAGACCGAGAATCGCAACGGTCGCGTAGAGGTTGACGCCGGCGGCGAGAGAAAAACCGAGCGTCCGGCCGAGCGTCGTGAGGATGTCCATGCTACGGAACCGGCAGCAGACGCGCGACGCGACGCATGTCCCCAGTCTACCGGCAGTAAGAACAGCACCAGCGACCGTTTACGTTCGTAGGGTTGCATCGAGAGGTGTTTCCGCGGGAATCTGAGAGTTGATCGTTATGCACACGACACACGCTCACGACCGCAGAACCTTTCTGGTCACCGGAGC
>QHWQ01000067.1 GCA_003222635.1 Acidobacteriota bacterium
GTGATGCGCAGGCCGCGCACGGTAATGTTGTTGACGTTCTCGCCGTCAAACGCGCGCGGCGTCGCGTTCTGGCCGTCGAGAATCGCTCCCGCTTCGCCGATGAACTTCATCCCGTCCTTCGGACGGACGCTCTGACGCGCGTAGACGCCCGCCTTCAGCACGAACGTTGTCGCCGAGGGCGATCGATTCACCGCGTCCTGGATGCTGTTGCCGGGATAAAGCACGTACGCGCCCGGATACTGCGCTTCGATTGGCGGCGCCGGGGCCGGAGCAGGAGTCGGAGTCGGAGTCGGCACGGGCGCCGGCGCGGGTGCCGGATTCGGCGCGCTCGGCGTCGCGACAGGTTCGCTCGCCGGAGCTCTGGCGATCTGGCGTCGAGCGTCGCGGCACGGCGCGTATTCGTTGCAGCCGGGCGCGGCGTGGAGCGGTGCGAGCGTGAGCACGCACACCGCGAGCGCACACGTCCCGTAGAAAAAGCGCATTCGCGGTTTCTCCTAAGAGGAAAAGAGGGTTTTGAGAAAGAGCCGGTGACCGAGAAGTCGCAAGGCGAATACCGGCCGAACTGAGGCGAGCTGGACTGTGAAATCCTAGGAAAAACGCGCGACGGTGGCAGTGTCGAATACTGCCGAGCGCCAGTGCACCGTCAGGTGATTACGATTTCGAAACCGGAAGGCTGCTTACTGTCTGAAAGTGCACGTGCTGGAGGTCGGACGCGTCCGGTAGCGCCGGCGTGGACGCGACACGCTGCTCGTGCCACGCGACGAGCACCATCAGTCCCCACAATTCCCATCCAACCGTCGAGCGGCCCGACAGATGCGCTTCGGCTGCGCGCGCGACCGTCCCTGGATCCAGGACCCCGAGCGGGCGCACACGCTCGGGGCTGAGGAGAGAGGTCATGAGGTTGCGTCCTTCGTTCCGCAGCCAGCGATGTATCGGCAGGCTGAACCCCTGCTTGGGTGCGGCGGCGTGCCGCCGGCCGAAATGACGTTCGCACAGCCGCCGCAGCAGAACTTTCGTTCGAGTGCCGTTCACGCGCAGGCGACGCGGGAGCGACAGTGCGAGCTCCGCCACCGCTGCATTGAGGAGCGGCGCTCGGCTCTCGAGCGCGTGCGCCATCGTCGCGCGATCGACCTTCGAGAGAATGTCGTTCGGCAGGTACTCGCGCACGTCCGCGAGCTGGAGCGCCGTGAGCGATGGATGCGCGGCCAGCTGGTGCGCTGCGGCGAGCCGCTGCAGCGCCGATCCGGCCGCGGCGCGCGCGGCATCGCTGCGCACCAACGTCGACGCCGTGTCCGGCAGCCATGTGCCGTTCCAGGTGAAATGCGCGATGCTGGTCGACATCGGCATCGCGCGCAGGAACCGGTGCAGCTTGTAGTCGGCGCCCACCTTCACGCCGTCGTTCATCGGCAGATGGCTGGCCGCGTCCGCCGCCGTTCGCCACGCCGCTGACGGCAGCAGCCGATGCACACGCGCGTGCCACGCGGAGGCCGGATACGTCAGGTATCCGCCGAAAAGTTCATCGCCGCCATCGCCGCTGAGAACGACCTTCAGCGTCGATGCCGCCGCGCGAGCGACGGTCCAGACCGCCATCGCGGAGGAATCCGCGAGCGGGTCGTCGAGATGGCCGGCGACATTCAGGAATTCACCGAGGACGCCGACGTCGAGGCCGACGCGCGTGAGCGGCACATCGAGCGCCCGCGCGACAGCCGACGCGCGCGGCCATTCCGAAAATGCCTGCTCCGTGAAATCGACACAGAAGGCGCTCTGCAGACGGCCAAGGCGTGCCGCGCTCTGCGCCACGACGGAAGAATCGACGCCGCCGGAGAGAAAGAGGCCGACGGGCACGTCGCTGCGCAGCGCGATGCGCACCGCGTCATCGAGCCGCCGCTGCAGCTCGTCGACGATCTGCTCGTCGCTGAGACGGCTGACGTCAACCGTCCCTGCGCGCAGCGTCCAGTACTGTCCCGTGTTCCGCAGTCCCTCGCGGCCGTACAACCGCCATTCACCCGGCGCGACGCGACGGACATTGCGCAGCATCGTCGCCTGGCCGGGCACGTAGTTGAGGCACAGGTATCCGCCAAGAGCCTCGAGATCGATCTCGCTGCCAGCGACGCCAGCCGCCGCAAGCGGCGCCATCCCGGACGCGAAGACGACGCGCGATCCCTCCGCCGCATAGAGCAGCGGCTTCTCACCGAACCGATCGCGTGCCAGCAGCAGCGTCCGCTCCGCGCAGTCGTACAGCCCGAAGGCGAACATCCCTTCGAGCTTCGCGAGCGCGTCGAGACCCCATCGCGCGTATGCCTCGAGGATGACTTCGGTATCCGACGTCGTGCGAAAGCGGACGCCGTCCGCCGTCAGCTCGCCGCGCAGCTCGGGGTAGTTGTAGATCTCGCCGTTGAACGTGATGACGTAGCGGCCGTCTGCCGATGCCATCGGCTGCTGGCCGCCGGCCAGGTCGATGATCGACAGCCGTCGATGACCGAAGAAGACGCCGCGGTCGGTCCAGTAGCCGCCGCCGTCAGGTCCGCGGTGACGAACGAGGTTGGTGAGCCGGCACAGGCGCTCGAGTGGCGGTAATGCGTTCGCCGCGTCGACGAATCCGAAGATCCCGCACATGACGCGCGTTACCGCGATGCGCCCGTCGTGACGCTCCTCGACTCGCTTCGCTCGGTCGGGACGCTGCGGCTCGAGATCTTTCGCACGAGATACGGTTTGGCCTGGCCGGGATAGAAGTACATCCGCACCACGACTTCGGAGACGAGGCCGAACAGCAGGAACTGCACGCCGCTCACGAGCAGCACGAGCGCCAGCAGAAACCAGCCGCTGCGTTCGCGCACCGCGGGGATGTGATAGACGACGGTGAGATACGCGAGGACCGCGAGGATGATTCCGGCCAATCCGACGCACGCGAGCGCGAGCCGGCCGAAGATGCGAATCGGGCGGTCGAGGTATTTCACGTAGAAGACGAGGAACGCGATGTCGAGCAGCACGTTGAGCGTGCGCGACAATCCGTAGTTCGACGCGCCGCTGGGACGCTCGATGTTCTGGATCTCGACTTCCGTGATCTTCGCGCCGAGGTTCTTCGCCAGTACCGGGATGAAGCGATGATGCTCGCCGAGCAGGCGCAGCTGACGGACGATGTCGCCCTGGTACGCGCGGAAGGTCGTGCCGACATCGTGCACCGTCAGGCCGGTCAGCCGGCGCACGAGCCAGTTCGCGGCCCTCGACGGCCAGCGGCGCGCGACGCCTTCGCGCCGGTCCGACCGCCAGCCGCACACGACGTCGTAGCCTTCCTCGATCCGCTCGAGAAACGCCGGGATGTCTTCGGGAAAATGCTGCAGGTCGGCGTCCATCGAAATGACGATGTCGCCTTCCGCATGGTCGAAGCCGACTTGCAGCGCGGCAGTCTGTCCGTAGTTGCGCCGCAGCGCAACCACCTTCACGCGCCCGTCGACGGCCGCGAATTCCTCGGCTGCTTCGAAGGTCCGATCGCGGCTGCCATCGTCGACGAGAATGAATTCGAAGACGTAGCGCCCGCTCAACGCGCGCGTCACTTGATCCAGCCGCTGCATGAGCGGGGCAAGGGTGGCCGCCTCGTTGTAGACGGGCAGCACGACGCTCACGAGCTGCCTTGGAACCATCTGATATTGCAGGACTTGTGATGGTCACCTGAAAACAGCGACGTGTCAATCGGCCGTCAGCAACCCGAGTGCTACGATATCGCGCCGCCCCGCCGCCTGCGTGCGCGAAGCGACGAATGCGCAAACAGCTCACGTTTTTCGCGCAATGCCTGGTGTCAATCGCGCTCCTGTACCTGCTGCTGCGCGGACTCGATCTCCCCGCCCTGCGTTCGCTCTTCGCGACGATGCCGCTCTGGTTTTATCTGATGTCGCTGGCGGTGGTGCTTGGCGGTCAGGCGCTCTATGCGTGGCGGTGGCGCCAGGTGCTGGCGGCTTCCGGCGTTCGCGTCACGGCCGGCACCGCCATGCAGCAGTACTTCATCGGCATCTTTCTCAACAACTTCTTCCCGTCCACGGTGGGCGGGGACATGGCCAAGGTGTATTACCTCGGCCGCGCGCACGGGTACAGGCCGATCGCCGCGTCCATCGTGCTCGACCGCCTGCTCAGCATTGGACTGCTCGCGGTGCTCGCGACCGCCGTGTACTGGATTGCTCCCGATCCATCGCCGCAATTCGCGGCGCCGCGAGCGTTCGTGACCGCGATTGCGGCGTCGCTCGTCGTGGGGCTCGTGCTCGCGGCGCGCGGCACGGGCGGTCTTCCACGGCGCCTGTCGCGATTCGGCAGCGTGGCGGTGGGACTGGCCGAACGTGCGCAGCGGTTCCGTCACGACATGGCCGCCGCCGCCGGGCGCCCGCGGATCGTCTTTCAGTCAGCGGCCGTCGTCGCGACCTACTTCTTCGTGCTCACAGCCGTCTATCGCGCGTTTCTGTTGCTCAACACGGCCGCGCATCCGCATTACCTGACGCTGCTGACCGCGGTGACGACCGCATCGCTGCTGAGCAACATCCCGATTTCGGTCAACGGCCTCGGTCTGCGCGAGCAGCTGCACGCCATCCTGCTCCAGCCGCTGCGCGTTTCGCGCGAGGCAGCGGTGGCCATCTCGCTCCTCATCTTCGCGCACTCGCTCATTTCGAGCTTGCTGGGAATGGTGTTCTGGTTGCGCCTGCCGGCTAACGTGAAGTCGGAGGTAGCTACAGCCGCGGAGCGCTGAGGTGCAGCAACGCGGTGTCCGGCGCGTGGCGTTCGTACATCTCACCGCGCCTATCGATTCGGTAATCGCCTACCGCCTCGTCAATCTCGTTGCCGTTGAGGTCGAGACGCGGCTCAGCCCATTCCTCAACACGAGTAGGTAACTCGCGTGCCTTCGTGTCGATAACGGATGTGGTCGCCGCGGGTGGCTGCGCGATGGCGTGAACCTGCCGCGTCTGCGAGTCTTTCGTCCACAAGTTGGAAACGGCGGCGAGCACCGCCATAGCCAACACCGCCGCCCATAGGCGTTCGACGTTCATCCGCACCGCACAGCAGCAAGCGAAATGCCACGGCGTGGCACACCGGTTGCGATGGTCACGGCAGTCTCGCCATGGGAAACCTTCAGCAGTACATCCAACAGCATCTTGCCGCCGCGCGTGAGCATCTCGCGGAGATTCGACGAGCTCATCCCGACGCGTATCGCGCGAGCATCATCGCTTCGATATCGCTCGCGCTCATCATCTCCGCCGGATGCATCTGGTTCGTCTACGACATCGTTCGCGACCTCCCATCGCGCGCGCAGCTGCGCGACATCAGCGCGATGGCGCAGGCGACGACGCTCTACGACAAGGACAATCACGTCGCGTTCACGATTTTCCAGGAGCGGCGGGTTGAGACGCCGCTGGCGGACATCTCACCACATCTCGTGAAGGCGGTGATCGCCATCGAAGACCAGCGCTTCTACGATCATGGCGGCGTCGATCCGATCCGCATCTTCGCGGCGGCGAGGAACAATCTGCGGCAACATCGCGCCGCGCAAGGCGGCAGCACGCTGACGCAGCAGCTGGCGCGTCAGAGCTTCCTCTCGTCCGACAAGACGCTGCGGCGGAAGTTGAAGGAAGCCGTGCTCGCGTGGCGCCTTGAAAGCGAGTTCAACAAGGATCAAATCCTCGAGCTGTACCTGAACAAGGTGTACTTCGGCGATGGCCTCTATGGCGTGGAGGCGGCGTCGCTCGGCTTCTTCGGCAAGCACGCGCACGACCTCGATGTCGAGGAATCGGCGCTGCTGGCCGGACTCGTGAAGTCGCCGTCGACCTACGCGCCGACGATCAACCTCGATCGCGCCATCACGCGCCGCAACGTCGTGCTGATGGCGATGCGCGACAGCGGCGTCATCGACCGGGCCGCCTACGACAACGCCGTGCGAAGCCGACCGCACCTGGCCGACGCGCTGCGGTCGGAGGAGACGTTCGGCCAGTACTTCAAGGAAGAAGTTCGCAAGCAGCTCGTGCAGCGCTTTGGCTGGGATCGCGTCTATCAGGGAGGCCTCAAGGTTTACACGACGCTCGATCTCGACATGCAGAAGGCGGCGGAAGCGGAGGTCGCGCGCTCGCTCGCGGAAATCGAGCAGCGGCAGGTGAAGCGCCACGCGCCGGCGACCGGGTCCG
This sequence comes from Acidobacteriota bacterium, assembly GCA_003222635.1. Taxonomy (GTDB): domain Bacteria; phylum Acidobacteriota; class Vicinamibacteria; order Vicinamibacterales; family UBA2999; genus Gp6-AA40. The sequence goes on from QHWQ01000067.1 coordinate 6,159, forward strand.
ATCCGCTGCAGGCCGCGCTCGTGGCGCTCGATCCCACAACCGGCGACGTGCGCGCGATGGTCGGCGGCCGCGATTTCGATCAGAGCCGCTTCAACCGGGCGACGCAGGCGCGCCGGCAGGCGGGGTCCGCCTTCAAGCCGTTTGTCTATGCCGCGGCGCTCGAGCAGGGATTCACGGCGGCGACGATCATTCGGACGCTCAGCACGCCGATCGATACGCTCGAAGGCCAGTGGCTGCCGGACGATCATGGCGACAACGCCGCGATGACGATGAGAGCGGCGCTGCGGACGTCGAGCAACCGGGCCGCGGTGCAGCTGCTGCAGCAGGTCGGCATTCCCACGGCGGTCCGCTACGCGCAGCGGCTCGGCGTCGGCAACGTGCCGGCCGTGCCGTCGCTGGCGCTCGGCTCCGGTGACGTGTCGCTGCTGTCGATGACGTCGGCGTATGCCGCGTTCGCGAATCAGGGGATGATGACGCCGCCATCGCTCATTCGCCGCGTCGAAGACGCATCGGGGCGCGTGCTGTACATGGCGTCCACGCACGAGGAGCGCGCGTTGAGCGAGGCGACGGCCTACATCATGACCTCGATGATGGGCGACGTCATCAACGCGGGCACCGCGTGGCAGGCGCGCCGCGTCGGCTTCACGCTGCCGGCGGCCGGGAAGACCGGAACGACCAACGACTATCGAGACGCGTGGTTCATCGGCTTCACGCCGCATCTGGCCGCGGGCGTCTGGATCGGCTACGACATGCCGCGCACGATCATCGCCAACGGCTACGCAGGCGAGATCGCGGTGCCGCTCTGGGGCCGGTTCATGGCCGCGGCGACGCGCAACGACAAGCCCGATCGATTCGCGGTGCCCTCCACCGTGGTGCCGGTGACCGTGTGCCGCCTGAGCGGCAAGCTCGCCACCGACGGATGCCGCGGGACCGTGGTGTTCGACGGCAACGGCCAGCCGACGGATCGCTCCATGGTCTACACCGAGTACTTCGTCCGCGGCACCGAGCCGATCGATTACTGTCCGCTGCATTCGCAGCCGTTCGATGCGGTGGCGACGACCGGCGTCGCCAGCGACCGTCCGGCCGTTGCCGCAACGTCAGGCGACGTGCCGCCGCCAGCCTTCGCGCCGGTCGATCACCTGCGCGAGCCGACGCCGCCTCGCTCGGAAACGCACGTCGGAGACGCCACTCCCGCAGCGGCGGTGGGCACGGCTCCTGCTCCCGCGCCTGTCACTGCTTCGTCCACCACGCCCGCGGCGCGGAAACGCGGATTCTGGGGTCACATCTTCCGACGCTGACATAATGCGATCGTGCCGTTCCGCACGATCGCCGGCCACAGCCGTCTGCTCCCGCTGCTCTCGCGCGTGATCGCGCGCGACTCGATGCCGCCTGCGGTGCTGCTGGCCGGGCCGGCGGGTGTCGGCAAGCGGCTGACGGCGATGGCCATCGCGCAGGCGATCAACTGCCAGCAGCCGCGCTCATCGCCGGAATTCGAGCGCGACGCCTGCGGCGAGTGCGCCCCGTGCCGCCGCATCGCCCGTGGCGTCCACCCGGACGTGATCGTCGTCGAGCCCGGCGACTCCGGCTCGATCATGATCGACCAGCTTCGCGACGTCATCGATCGCTCGCAGTATCGACCCTTCGAAGGGCGGCGGCGCGTCGTCATCATCGACGAAGCGGATGCGGCGGGCCCACCCGCGCAGAGCGCGCTGCTGAAGACGCTCGAGGAGCCCCCCTCGGCGTCGGTATTCATCCTCGTCTCGTCGATTCCAGACGCGCTGCTCCCCACCGTGCTGTCGCGCTGCCCGCGTCTGCGGTTCGGACCATTGACGCCGGCGGAGGTCGCGCGCGTGCTGATGCAGGAGCATGGCTACTCGGAAGGCGACGCACGCGCGGCCGCGGCGGATGCGGACGGCAGCATCGGGCGCGCGCTCGAGTCGCAGTCCGAGGATTTGACCGACGCGCGCGACACCGCCCAGCGCATCCTGCAGGAGACGGCGCGCAGCGACGATCCGGTGCGCCGCATCAATCTTGCTCGCGACCTGACGGAAGGGAAGGGGACACCGGCGGAGGAGCGCAACCGGCTGGCCGTGCGTCTTCGCTCGCTCGGCTCGCTGCTGCGCGACGTCGGCATCATCGCCAGCCGCGCCGAGCGCGGCATGATCGCCAACGCCGACCTCCAATCGCAGCTCGAAAAGCTGTCCGCCTCCTACGATGCAGATCGAACGCTGCGCGCCTACGCGGCCGTCGATCGCGCACTGACCGCGCTCGATCGCAACGCGAGCCCGAAGGTCGTGGCCGACTGGCTGCTGCTGGAGCTGTGAAACCGCGGATCGCGATCACGGTCGGTGATCCCGCGGGCATCGGCCCCGAGATCGCGCGGAAGGCGGCGGACGATCCGCGCGTTCGCGAGGCGTGTGAGCCGATCATCTACAGCGCCCCGGACGGTTCGCGCTTCGAGCCCGGCGTACTGTCCGCGGAAGCCGGACACGCGGCGTATGACGCGATCTGTGCGGCCGTTCGCGACGCGATGGATGGACGCGTGTCGGCGATCGCAACCGCGCCCGTGAACAAGCTGGGGTTTTCCCGCGCCGGGCTGCCGTGGAAGGGACACACCGATCTGCTGGCGGAGCTGACGCGCTCGCCGCGTGTCGCGATGATGTTCTGGTCCGAGCCGCTCAAGGTGGTGCTCGCCACCGTGCACGTGCCGCTCACCGAGGTGCCGCGGCTGCTGACGCGAAGCCTCCT
>QHWQ01000068.1:0-5587 GCA_003222635.1 Acidobacteriota bacterium
AAACACTCCTCGGCAAGGCACGCCTCACCGCCACCATCCTGCGGCCCTGGTACGTACTGGGCCCCGGCCATTGGTGGCCGATCGCGCTGCTGCCGATCTACTGGATCGCGGGGCTGATCCCGTCGGCCCGTGACGGTGCGCACCGTCTTGGCCTGGTGACAATTCGGCAAATGGTCGACGCGCTGGTCAGTGCCGTCGAACATCCTCCCGCCCCACGCACGCAGCGCATCGTCGAGGTCCCGGAGATTCGCCATGGCCTGTCGGCGGTCATGGCGGTGTGATGAGCGGAGGACGGGCCGGCTGAAGCCGGCCCCCTACGAACTACCACCCACTAACTACCAACCAAACTGGATCGCCAGATTGGCGGTCGGGCCGTTGAGGCGATCGTTGAGGATGTCGGCGCCGACGGTCTCGCGGTAGCCGACGCCGCAGCTCACGCCGATCCCTTTGGTGATGCGGGCAGACACATTGGCCTGCGGCTCGAAGACGGCAAACTCGTCGCGCGCGAGGAGGCGCGCCGGGCGCGTCTGGATCTGCGGGACCGGTACGCGCGGCGGCGTCTGCGGCTGCTGCAGACGACGCCCCTCGACTCCGCTCGGGGCAGGCGGAACGGTCACGCCAAAGCGGATATCACCAGCCCGCGCGGACGTCACGTCGAAGCCGAGGGTCGCGGTGCCGCCGCCCGCGAGACCGCGCCCGCCGAAGCGGATGCGCCCGAACTCGCGCGACTGCCAGCCGACGAGCAGACCGCCGTACGCCATCTTGAAGTCGCGCGCCTCGTTGGTCAGCCAGTAGCCGGCGCCGCCAACGAGCAGCGTGTTGTCGAACACGCGTCCACCGTAGGCGCCGGCGAGCTCGCCCGTACGGTCATCGAGATCGGTCACCTTGAAATCGGGGGCGACGATCCAGGCGTCGTGAATCCGTTCCAGCACGAGCGGCCCGGTGGTCGGCGCAGGAGTCGGATTCTGCGCGTGCGCGGTCGACGCGACGAGCACTGCAGCGGCGAGCAAAAGGAATGTGCGCATGTCGGCCTCTACTGTCTCGTCAGGCTGATGTTGACCGTGGACGTTTCACCGGGTCTCGCATTGATGTCGGTGGCATACGTGCGATAGCCGTCGCGCCGCACCTCGACGTGATGCGTGCCCGGCGCCACCTGCACGACGAGACGGTCATCGCTGCCTTCCCACCGTTCGCCGTCGATGAAGACATCAGCGCCCGCCGGTTGCACGCGAATCGAGAGCGATGCGGTTGCTTGGACGGGTGGGGCGGGTGGGTACGGTGCGCCGCCTCGCTGCGGCGGATAGGGCGGATATTGATTCGGTCCCGCCTGCGATGGCGCGCCAGGCGCGCCCTGCGCGGGCGGCGGCGGCTCCGCGGGACGCGGCTCAGGAATTTCGCCGGGCCCGAGCGGCACCATGTTGTAGCGGAGGCGGAACGTCCCGGTTGGCTGAATGTAGATCCGCTGCCGCACCGTTCGATAGCCCTCGCGATAGAGCGTGATGTCGTGCGAGCCAGGCTCGACGTGCAGCCGCTGGAAGATCCCGTCGAAGTCGTCAACGGTTCCGGCGTAGTAGTTGTCGATGTAGACCTCGGTATCGCGCGGCATCACCTGCATGCGCAATGAACCGTCCCCGTCAAAGCGTCCGTAGCCGTAGCCGACCGCCGAGTACGGATACCAGTAGAACGGGGGATAGCCGTACGAGCCGTACCAAAACGAGCCGTAGAAGTACGGCCGGTAGTAATACGGTCGGTAGTAGTGGCCTCCTCTCACCCGAACCTGAGCGTCGGCGGGACCGCCCCACAGAACGAACGCGGTCAGGATGGCAATGAGGGGAGTAAAGGTGACCTTCACGGAGATCCTCCTGCAAAAGGCGCGGGCCGCAGGCCGAAAGGCAATGGCCGTACCTTTTCAGATGAGGTGAAATTCCGTGAAATTCAGCGCGTCGCCTGCGTGGAGTCCGCTGAAAACGACAGCGGCAAGAGGACATCGAACACGGCGCCCCCTTCGTTGTGCGCCGACACCGTCCCGCCGTGCCGCTCGACAATGGCCCTGACGATCGAAAGGCCGAGTCCGCTGCCGCCGGCCGCCTTCCTCGACGCATCCACCTTGTAGAAGCGGTCGAAGATGAGCGGCAGGTGCTCGGCCGGGATCCCCTCGCCGCTGTCGCGCACGCGCAGCCGCAGCGCGCCGCCAACCACATCCGCAGACATCACAATCTCGCCGCCATCGGGCGTGTGGCGCAGCGCATTCGCGGCCAGATTCTGCAGCGCCTGCTCGAGGCGATCCGGATCGCCCTGCACGGTCTCCGCACCCTTCGAGATGTTCGCCGCCAGCGTGATGCGCCGCTCGGTCAGCTCGCGCTCGTGCCGCGAATGGACGCGCTCGAAGATCGCCTGGACCGGCACCTCCTCGCGCCGCATCGTCCCGCCGCCCCCCTCGAGCCGCGCGAGGTCGAGCAGGTCGCCGATGATGCGCTCCAGCCGATGCGTCTCCTCGTTGATGATGTACAGATACCGCTCGCGCGTCGCCAGATCGAGATCGAGCTCCTTCATCGTGAGCGTCTCGATATAGCCGCGCATCGCGGTCAGCGGCGTCATCAGTTCGTGCGACACGTCGGCTAGAAGCTGCCGCCGCGCGTTGTCGGATGCGTCGAGCGCCTTGGCACGGCTGGCCAGCTCGTCGCCCATCTGGTTGAACGATCGCGCGAGCGCAGCCACTTCGTCACCGCCCGCGTCGGGCGCGCGCGCCGTCATGTCGCCGGCGCCAAACCGCACGGTCGCTTCCTGCAACTGCTTCAGCCGCCGGCGCGCGGGACCGAACACGAACAGCGCAATCAGCGCTGAGCCGACGATCAACACCGATCCGCCGACGAGCGCCATCGTCGGCGCCAGCTCGCGCACGACCATCCCCATCGGCGGCCGCCCGAGCAGCACCGCGACGGTCCCGACCGGATCGCCGCCGACGAAGATCGCGGCAAACTCGCCCGTCTGAAACGGCGGCGGCCCTCCAGGTCCATCTTGAAAGCGGCTGTCCTGCGCGCGGCTGTCCTGCGACCGCCGCGGCACGAAGACGCGCCCGCGCACGGGCAGCTCGCCGCGCGCCATCTCGCGGCGCAGCGCGTCGCGCACGTCGCCTGGTATTCCTGCCGGGTGATTGGCCACCTCGCGCCCGTCCGTCATCAGCACGACGAACGGCTGCAGGACGTTCGAGTACTGGTCTTTCACGTACGCATCGATGTCGACCGACGGGTCGGTGTTGAGCACCGAGCTCAAATCGGATGCGACGAGAATCGCGAGCCGGCGCGGATTGGTGGCGGGCATCGAGCCCGCCATGCGATCGCTCGTGTAGATGAAGAGCGCGCCCTGCGCGCCGAGCATCAACGCGAGAAAGAGGACGAGACCGACGGCGATGCGCCAGTAGAGGCTGCGATACCAGGCGGTACTCAGCCCGAGCACGGTCTCGGTGTCAGACATCGGCTGCCTTGTAGCCGGCGCCCCACACCGTGAGAATCACTTCCGGCTCCGCCGGATTGCTCTCGATCTTCTTCCGCAGCCGCTTGATCAGCGTGTCCACGCTGCGGACGGTGACAAACGTCTGGTCCTTCCACACGCGGCTCAGCAGCGCTTCGCGGCTGAAGACGATGCCCGGGCTGGAGAGCAGCACGTAGAGCAGGTGGAACTCGTTCGAGGTGAGATCGACGTCCGTGATGCCGACGCGCACGCGCCGGCGTGCCGGATCCATCTCGATGTGCTTGTAGGCGATCGCTTTCGCGACTTCCTTGGACGCGGCGGAGGCGACGAGCGGCTTCGGGCCGCGGCGGAGCAGCGCGCGGACGCGCGCGACCAGCTCGCGGACGCCGAACGGCTTGGTCAAGTAGTCGTCCGCGCCGCTTTCGAGACCGACGACCTTGTCCGACTCCTCGCGGCGGGCCGTGAGCATCAGGACCGGCACGTCGGGATTGGCGGAGTCGCGGCGGATCGCGCGGCACACGGTGACGCCGTCGAGGCCCGGCAGCATCACGTCCAGGATGACGAGATCGAAGGACCGGCTGCGCGCCAGCTTCAGCGCCTGCTCACCGTCGCCGGCCTGGACGCAGTCATAGTTTTCGAGACCGAGGTGCAAACAGACGAGCTCGCGAATGTTCTGTTCGTCCTCGACGACCAGAACGGCTGGCTTCGGCGTGGTCGCGGCTTCCACTGGCTGCTCAGTGTATTCAACTTCGGCGGTCATACAGCCCTATTCCACTCCGGCAGAGTGTTTTCGCGTTGACGCGTCTGTGAAGAAACCATGGCAGGGTCAGCCTTGGAAATGTCACGAGCGGGACATCGCTGAGCCACGACGATGCGGTCCAATGGGTGCAATGAAACGGATGGCCATGTCCAAACGACTGCTGACCTTCATCGTCCTCGCCGTCGCGCTCATCGGCGGAGGCATCTGGTTTTATCGCGCTCACACGGCCGACAAGGATCCGACGCCGATTACCACCGCCGTCACGCGGGGCGATGTCGTCGCGAAGGTGGATGCCACCGGCACGCTTGCTGCCGTCACCACCGTTCAGGTCGGCAGCCAGGTGACGGGGACGATCAAGACGCTGCACGCCGACTACAACTCCGAGGTGAAGAAGGGTCAGGTGATCGCGGAGCTCGATCCGTCGCTGTTCGAGACGCAGGTCGAGCAGGCGCGCGCCTCGCTGCTCAAGGGGCAGTCCGACGTCGACCGCGCGAAGGTCGAGCTCGATGATGCGACGAACAAGGCCGGACGCGCGCAGGAGCTCTCCGATCAGAAACTGATCTCGCGCAACGACCTCGAGACCGCGCAGACGACCGCCAAGCAGGCGGACGCGGCGCTGAAGTCGTCGCAGGCGCAGCTCACGCAGATGCGCGCCGCGCTCAACCAGGCGCAGGTCAACCTCGACCACACGATTATCCGCGCGCCGATCGACGGCATCGTCATCTCGCGCAGCGTGGACGTGGGCCAGACGGTCGCGGCGAGCCTCTCGGCGCCGACGATCTTCGTCATCGCCCAGGACCTCGCGCATATGCAGGTGAGCGCGAGCATCGACGAGTCCGACATCGGCCGCGTGGCCTCGGGGCAGCCGGTGACGTTCAAGGTGGATGCGTATCCGACGCAGACCTTCAACGGCACCGTGTCGCAGGTGCGCCTCGAGCCGAAGACGGATCAGAACGTCGTCAGCTACACGACGATGATCGACGTGCCCAATCCGGATCTGAAGCTGAAGCCGGGGATGACGGCCAACGTCACCGTGCAGATCGCGATGAACGAGAACGTTCTCCGCGTTCCGAACGCCGCCTTGCGGTTCCGCCCTGCGGACGCGCAGCCGGGATCCGGGACCCGGGATCCGGGATCCGATGGTTCTCAGGTTCGCGGTACGGCGGGGCGCGATGCGCGGAGCGGCGCGGACCCTTCGGGTCCGCGAAACTTCGGTCGCGTCTTCGTCCTTCGCACCGGGCAGATCGTTCCCGTGCGCGTGCGCACCGGCGTGACCGACGGCGCGATGACCGCCATCATCGACGGTGATCTGAAGGAAGGCGATCAGGTCATCACGGCTATGTCGGAGCCCGGCGC
>QHWQ01000068.1:5625-16253 GCA_003222635.1 Acidobacteriota bacterium
TCGCTCGACGTCGCGCCCGGCGAGTTCGTCGCGCTCACCGGTCCGTCGGGCTCCGGCAAGTCCACGTTCATGCACCTGCTCGGCTGCCTCGATCGGCCGACGGGCGGGCAGTACTTTCTCAACGGCAAGGACGTGTCGAAGCTCGGTTCGCGCGAGCTGGCGCGCGTCCGCAACACGGAAATCGGGTTCGTGTTCCAGGGCTTTAACCTGCTGTCGCGCACCTCCGCCCTCGAGAACGTCGAGCTGCCGCTGCTCTACGCGGGCAGTATTCACGCGGCCGAGCGGCGCGAGCGTGCGACCGAAGCGCTGACGGCGGTTGGTCTGGGCGAACGGCTCGATCACCATCCCAATCAGCTCTCCGGCGGCCAGCAGCAGCGCGTCGCGATTGCGCGCGCGCTCGTCAACAGGCCGACGCTGCTGCTCGCCGACGAGCCGACGGGCAACCTCGATAGCAAGACCGGCATCGAGGTGATGGGCATCTTTCAGCGGCTCAACATGGAGCGCGGCATCACGATCGTGCTCGTGACGCACGAGGCCGACATCGCCGAGTACGGCACGCGCATCATCACGTTCCGTGACGGCGTCGTGCTGAACGACACCGCCATCGAACACCGGCGCATCGCGTAGGTTCATCATGTCCATCTGGATGACACTTGTCGTTGCCTTGAAGGCCCTTCGCAGGAACGCGATGCGCACCGCGCTCACCGCGCTCGGCATGATCATCGGCGTCGCCGCCGTCATCGTCATGGTGGCGATCGGCACGGGCGCCAGCTCCTCGATCCAGGCGCAGATTCGCAGCGCGGGCTCGAACATCGTCATGGTCACCGCGGGCTCCGGCGGTTTCGGGCCCGTGCGTCAGGGACAGGGCGCGGTCACGACATTGACGGCGGATGATGCAACCGCGATCAAGCAGGAGATTCCCGGCATCCGCTATATCTCCCCCGGCCTCAACACGCGCACTCAAATTGTTGCGTCCGCCGGCAACTGGAACACGCAGGTGCAGGGCGCGAGCGCCGAACTCGCGGCGATCCGTTCATGGCCGGCGCAGTTCGGCAGCTTCTTCACCGAAGACGACGTGACCGCCGCGCGCAAGGTGGCGGTGCTCGGCTCGGTCGTGCGCGATCAGCTGTTCGGCGCCGGCACCGATCCGACCGGCGAGATCATTCGCATCAAGAACCAGCCGTTTCAGGTCATCGGCGTGCTCACGAGCAAGGGACAGGCGGCGATGGGCCAGGACCAGGACGACACCGTCATCGTCCCGTTTACCACCGTCCAGAAGAAACTGATGGGCGTGCAGCACGTCACCAACATCACCGTGTCGGCCGAAAACGGCGTGGCGCTCGACACGCTGAGCGATCAGATTTCCGCGCTGCTGCGCACGCGCCACAGGATTCAGCCGGGCGCGGACGACGACTTCCTGGTGCGGACGCTCGAGGAGATGGCGAGCGTGCTGACGTCGACGACGAACACCATGACCTATCTGCTGGCGGGCATCGCGGCGGTGTCGCTCATCGTCGGCGGCATCGGCATCATGAACATCATGCTCGTATCGGTGACCGAGCGGACGCGCGAGATCGGCTTGCGGCTTTCCGTCGGCGCGCGCGACGTGGACGTGCTGATGCAGTTCCTCGTCGAGTCGATCGTGCTCAGCCTTGCCGGCGGGGCGATAGGCATCGGGCTCGGCTTCGGAATTTCGTATGGCGTCCAGCGCGTGATGCAGTGGTCCGCGGTGGTGACGCCGGCGGCGGTGATGATGTCGTTCGGCGTCGCGGCGGCGATCGGCGTGTTCTTCGGGTTCTACCCGGCGCGCAAGGCGGCGCAGCTGAATCCGATCGACGCGCTGCGTTACGAATGATCATGGATCGTGTTCGTAAGATTGTTGTGACGGCGGGAATTGTCGCCCTCATGGCGGGCGGCGCCGTGGCGCTCTTCGCGCAGGGTGCACCCGGGCGCGGGCCCGGAAGAGACGCTGCGCCGCTCGGGCCTGGCGGCCGCGCGGGCCGCGGCTTCGACGCCGGCTTCGCGCTTGGTCAGCTGAACCTGAGCGACGCGCAGAAGCAGCAGGTGCGCGACATCATGCAGCGACACCGGCAGCAGATGCAGCCGACCATGCAGCGGCTGCAGGAAGCGATGCAGACGGAGCGCGCGGCGATTAATCAGGTGCCGGTGAATGAAGCGGCCGTGCGCGAGGCGTCGGCGGCGCTCGCGAAGGTGCAGGGCGACATGGCGGTGGAGCAGGCGCGCCTGCACGCCGACGTGTTCAACATCCTGACGGTGGAGCAGCAGGAGAAGGCGAAGCAGCTCGAGGCGCAGGCGCAGGCGCGCCAGCAGGAGCGTCGTCAGCGCGCTCCGCGGCAGCCGAAGCAGCCGGTCTAATCGACAAGCGCAAATGACGTGGAGGCGGACCGCTCGGTCCGCCTCGCGCTTACTGCTGGTGTCTTGACCGTTCCCGCTTCCGGTCATCCCGCCAGACGAAGAATCCCAGGACGGCCATGGGAACGGCAACGGCGGCTATCATCAGAAGAGCGATTGCGACCGGATCATTCACGATCCTGTCCTCCGGCCAACATGACAGCGACAACCAACAGGATCCACCATGCTGCGATTCCTGCGGCGGCGAGCAGCACGGAACGAGACTGAGTCCCTACGAACTGAGCGATGACCGTTCCACCGAACATGATATTGGCAAGCTGTCGCAGCGTGTCGGCAACTATGGTCCGCTGTCTCCGATCCAAGCGTAGCATCGTCGGGCACTGAAGAGCACGCGACGTGCCGCTCGGTGAATGCCTTGAATCATGCGTGTTTCCGCGTGGCGCGATTCGTCACGTTGCAGAAACCACGCTCGCGCCGAAGTGATTCGATCGGAATAATTGAAATGTCGCGAAGCGGCTCCGTGGCCGCGGTGAGTCATTGTTCGTCCGGCTTGACCGGATCCCAGACGAAGAACGGATGCAGCGGGACATCGCCCGTTGGCTTACCCACCGGCGCGGCGGCGGATTGAAGCCGTCGCGCCTCCTCCACCGCGTCCTTGATTCGATGCTCCAACGCGTCAGGCGAGAAGCGATCGCGTATCACGGCGCGCTGCTTGTGCCAGTCGGCGGAGCGGAGGCTCCAGAGATACTGCGAGAGCAGCACGTTCCCACGTCTCAACGCTGAGCGGAGCACTGCCTCGCCGGTCGCGCCGATCTTCTGCAGCGCCGCGTTGCCGCGAAGGTTGCCGGTGACCGAGCGTCCTTCGAGACGATCGACGCCGAGCGTATCGAACGCGAAATCCGCGACGAGCGCGGCCGCATCCTCGAACACGCCCGTCCCCCAGAACGACGAGCCGAGCGCGAAGCCCCATTCAGCGACGAAGAAATCCGGTTGCAGCTTGCGGATCTGGAACAGCCCGACGGCGTACTTCAGCCCTTTCGGCACCACGGCGTAGACGACCAGCTTTCCCGCCTTACGCTGCTGATGTGCCCACGCGATGAACCCCTGCAGCGCAGACACGGTGGGCGGCGGCGCCGAAATATGCTCAGTCACCTGCGGATCGCTCGCGATCAGCACGTGCAGGCTGGGCGCGTCCTCGAACGCGATTTCCCGCAGCTGGACGAGGTTCCCCGTCAGGACGGGCAAACCGTCGCGCCAGCGATCGTCAACCCGGAGGGTGTGGATGGCGATGGCGGTGAATTCTCCCATGCTGGAGGGAAGTGTCGACCCGTGTAGGCCAAACTCCGACATTTCGTCAGAATTCGCGGCTAACCGCGATCAGGCCGCTACGCTCCCGCTCGGTATAGGGCAGGGCGGTGCAACAGAAATGCCGCCGTTCGCTAGAATCGCACCCTATGACTCGACTGCGCCTCGTTGCCGCCATGTTCGTCCTGGTCGCACTGCTGCAAGGAGCTTCAGGGCAGACACCCGCATCGATTGACTGGACGAAGACCAACGCCGAGGTGATGCGCCATTTTCAGGCGCTGATTCGGATCGACACGCAGGATCCGCCCGGCAACGAAACGAAAGCGGTCAATTACATCAAGCAGGTGCTCGAAGCCGAAGGGATTCCGGTGACGGTCGCGGCGAAGGATCCCACGCGCGCCAACGCCATCGCGCGCATCAAAGGCAACGGATCGAAGCGACCGGTGCTCCTGATGGCGCACACCGATACGGTGAAGGTCGATCCCGCGAAGTGGACGTTTCCGCCGTTCAGCGCGACGAGGGATGGCGGCTACGTGTACGGACGTGGCGTGCTCGACAACAAATGGCAGGTGGCCACCGGCATCGAGACGCTGCTGCTGCTGAAGCGCAACAAGGTTGCGCTGGACCGCGACGTGATTTTCGCGACGGAAGCCGGCGAGAAAGCCGCCACGGGGCCGGGCATTCAGTATCTCGTCGACGAGCGGTGGAACGACATCGATGCCGAATTCTGCCTCGCCGAAGGCGGATCCGTCGTCCGCCAGGGCGGGGCCGTCCGCTATGCGCTCATCGCGACCACGGAAAAACAGCCCAAGGGAGCGCGGCTCGTGGCGCGCGGACCGTCCGGACATGGCTCGCGCCCGCTGCGCAGCAGCGCGATCGTCCATCTCGCCGCGGCGGTCGAGAAGATCGCCGCGTGGGATCCGCCGATGCGCTTCAACGATACGACGCGCACGTACTTCCAGAAGCTCGCCGCGGTCAGTCCGCCGGACGCTGCGGCGCGGTACAAGGCGCTGTTCGATACGGGCAAGGCCGCAGCGGCGCGCGCGTACCTGGCCGAGCACGAGCCGCAGCACTATTCGATGCTGCACACGTCGATCTCACCCAACATCATTTCCGGAGGCTTTCAGTCGAACGTGATTCCCTCGGAAGCCGAGGCGACGCTCGACATCCGCGCGCTGCCGGACGAGAACATCGACGCGTTTTACGACCAGATGCGCCGTGTCATCAACGATCCCGCGGTGACGCTCGTCCCCAACCAGGCGAACCAGCGGCCAGGTGCCGCACCATCGCGCATCGACTCCGAGATCTTCCGCGCGATCGAAGCGGCGGATACGAAGATCTATGGCGTGCCGACGATCCCCTCCATGCTGACCGGCGCGACGGACATGGCGTTCCTTCGCGCGAAAGGGATGCAGTGCTACGGCGTGTCGGTCGCGACAGACGACGAGGACATGCTGAAGGGGTTTGCGGCGCATAGCGATCAGGAGCGCGTGCTCGAGGATTCGCTCTACAAGTACCTGCAGTTCCAGTGGGAGGTGCTGCGCGCGACGACGTTTTCGAACAGTAGAAGCTCCCGTTAGAACTGCATCGACAAACCCACGTCAATCTTCCGCATTCCACTGACCGTCGTTGGCCTGCCGAAGAAGGGCGAAGTCAGCGTTCCGCTGTAGCCCGCGTAGTTGCGTTGGTTCGTCAGGTTCTGGCACTGGATGTAGAGCATTATGCGATAGCGCTTGTTGCCCGGATCGAAGGTGCGCACCTGGGCGGCGCCGCCGCCGCCGAAGACACCGACGCCGGGCGGCAATCCCGTGACGGTGCCGAACGCAAACTGATAGGCCGCGAAGAGAAACGCGGTGGTTTGTCCGCTGGCGCGAAGCGTGTTACGTCCCACGCTGACGGGCCGATCGTTGAAGACGCCATCGTTGTTGTCGTCGCTTCCAGTCAACAGCGTGTATGGCGGCGCGGTATTCGAACTGATGCTCATCGTCAGGAGCACGTTTCGGATGATTTGATTGTTGAAGTTCACGTTGAGGCGGCTTCTAATATCCGTCGTAGCCTGGCCCGGACCTCCGAATGGCCCGCCATTGAAGAGCGGACCGCCGATCACGGCCGCACCTGCCGCCGGCCCCCATTCATCCCGAAGGTCCCCTGTCGCGGGAATGCTGAACGGACCATCGGTGTTGTTCCCGAGCGACGCCAGCGTGTAGTTGATGAACACCGTCGTCCGCTTCCAGCTGACGAGCGGGCCGTTGAACGCCGGCAGCAGCGCGCCGGGGTTGATGTTGGCGTCAACCTGCAGCTGATGGAGCCGCGACGCGGCATCCGAGACCGCGTTGACGATGTTGGCGAACGCCGGGTTCGGACGGACGCCGTTTACCGGCTGATTGAGGTTCGCTCCGCGAGCCAGGCGCGCGGAGTGTTGATAGCTGTAGGTCGCCGCGGCGCGAACGACCTTCAGCATTCCCTGATCGATGCCCGCGCTGACACGCGTAATCCGCGGCAACCGGTAGTCGTCGCCCAGCACATAGCGGTTGATGGGTGGAATCACTCCTCCAACCCCCGGATCGGGAAACAGCGGGCTGACGATATTCAGCTCCTGCTGACGCAGACCATCGACGCGCAGCGCCTGGTCGTACGTATTGGTCGGCAGCCAGTCGTAGAACCGTCCCACGCTCCCGCGGAGCGTCGTCTGGCCACCGGCAAACGGCGCCCACGTAGCGCCGAAGCGCGGACCGAGAGTGGCCTTCTCGTCGACGTGCGTCTGCAGCTCGTAGCGCAGGCCGGGCGTGATCGTCAGGTTCTTCCGAAGCCTGATATCGTCCTGCAGGTAGACGCCGCCCTGCACCATCTGAAAGGCGATCGTTGGATTGCCGATGCGCCGCGAATAGTTGCTCGGCCGGTTCGCCAGAAACGCGGCCAGATTGTCGAAGGTGTAGGTGCCCAGGTAGTTCGTCATGCCGTCCGAGCGGTAATGGCTTGCGTCGAGAAGAACGCCGGTTCGAAACGAATGGCGGCCGAGGACATAGTCGAGATCGGATCCGAGGTTCAGCGTCTTCTGGTGATCTCCGCCGGCGCGCTGCGCGCCGCCGCGGGTGAACGCGTCGAGCACGCGGATGGTCGGCGCCTCGGTGGCGGAGGTCGCACCCGAGTCGGCCCATGAGAACTGCACCCGGGACCTGGAGAACGCGCGGCGTCCAACCGGGCCGAAGTGCTGGACGCGCACCGCCTGCGACGTGTTGTGGTTCGAGAAGGCGCGCTCCGGCTCGTCGTAGCCGCCCACGCCGGCGTTCTCGTTCGAGAAATGCGTCGCGTTGTAGCCGAAGCGGAGTGTCTGATCGAGCGTCACCGCGTAATCGAGCTGGCCGTTGACGAACACGATGTCGCGCGGCGCCCTCAGGTTGAGGGCGTGCGAGAGCGTGCCGGCCGGCGTGGCGGCATTCAGGTTGGGCGTGTCGTACGACTGCGTGCCGAACACGTTGACGTTGAACGACGCCTTGTCCTTGATCAAGCCCCCGCCGGCGCCGCCGCCGAAGTTGATGTTCCCCTCGGGTCCCCGCACCGGCACGAACGGGCTGCGCCCGCTCAGCGTGTCGTCGCGCATGCTGATGTTCGTGAAGTAGCGAACGGGTCCGAGACCAGGCTCCGTGATGATTTCGATCGACGTGCCGCCGGCGTTGTGGTACTCGGCGGCGAACTGATCGCGCGAGATGCGGATCGATCGAATCTGCGCCTTCGCGGGCAGCGCGGCGCCCTCGAAGCCATCGATGCGGATCACGGCGCCGGGCCCGGCCATGTCCTGCAGCTGCTGCTGCAGAATCGCGGGATCGTCGGAGAGCGCCTCGATCTGATCGCGAGTGAGCGCGGTGCCGAACGACGAGCCGTTGCGATCGGCCGCCGCTTCCTGCTTGTCCTGACCGACCGTGAGCGACGCTTCGATGCGCGCGATGGCGAGAACCGCCACCTGCTTGTTGTCGCCGTTGCGCACGCGGACGTCGGCGAGCGTGCGCGTGTCGAAGCCGGGGAACGACGCCTGGATGCTGTAGCGTCCCGGCCGCAGGCCGGCCACCACCGCGATTCCCGCACCCGATGTTTCCACCGTTTGGACAGGAACGTTTCTCGTCGCATCCTCCGCGCCGGTGACCGTCACCATCGCGCCGGGAATGACGGCGCTGGTCGGATCGACCACCGTCACGCGCAGCGTGCCGTTTGCCGGCGCCTGCGCGTACGCATGCGTGGCCCAGAGGAGGATGAAGAGTGTCGCGAGCGCGCGCCTCATTTCGGCACCTCGAACTTCTTCGCATCGATTTTCACGTTGATGCGGATGCGATCGAAGGTGGTTTCCTCGATGGTCTGTCCGGCAACCGCGTGCCGGATGCGAAACGGCCACTTCGTGCCGCTGACGTCGCGGAAGTCCGCGTAATAAAGCCGATGTTCCATCCCTTCCTGCCATATCAACATGACGGGCAGATGCGTATCGCGCTGAACCACGAGACGAGCCGAGAAATTCGCTAGCCCCGCGACATCGAGGATGTCGGCCTTGCCTTCGGGCGCTTCGCCTTCCGCGAGGTATTTGAACGTGAGCGGGTAGGGCGAGAACGAGGCGGCGAAGACGCCGAGCATCAGGCGCGCGAAGTCCTGCTTCGCGGTGACGAGCCGCTGCTGCGCGGCGGCCTGGGGCGGCGGACCGCCGGTGCGCGCGAGCGTTGAGGGATAGACGATGAGCTGGTCGCCGATGAAGCCGCGGACGGTCGCGTCGCTGTCCTGCGCGGGGATCTCGTCCTTGCGCACGAACTTGTCCGGCAGCTGGCAGTTGATCTCGAACTCGATGGGGACGAGGTTGTTGCCGCGGAGCTGGCGCGTGCGGCCGGTGGCGGTGAAGGAGGTGACGGCTGAGAGGCGCTGCTCGCCGCCGAGCGCCTCGCGCGCGGCGGAGATGACGGCTTGTGTCGTCGGCACCTGGGCTCTCGCCGTGGTCATGGCGCCCATGACCAGGAAGACGAGCACCCCCATGAAGGCCAGAAACACGCGGTGTCCCGCCACAGTGTTCCTCCTCGCGAAATCTTTAGACACCTACATACGAGAAATGGCTGTCAGGCGTGTCACGCCGACGTCGCGGCGTTAGCGGCACGCCGGAACGACGCGAAAATCGACCGATTCGCCGTCCCGCACCGTCTGGACGCTGCCGTGAAAGCGGAATTCGGTGTTCGCAACTTGTCGGCTCAGCGCGTGCTGCTCCGTGATGGTCTGCTGGACCCGAAAGTTGCGCCAGCTGCCGGCATCGGCGTCCGAGTCGGGCAGCGTGCCGAGCTCAATCGTGAACGTGCACGTCAGCTCGCGCTGGCACCGGTTGCCGGCGGCGTACACACCGTCGATGGTCAGATGGTCGCGGCTGGCGCTCACGATCGCATTTGTGGCGTCGTTGTGAACGACGCAGTCGCCGGCCGTTTGCTCACCAGCACGGCCCGCCGCCTGGCGCGGCGACACGGCGTCGGGGAGGCATCCTTCGAGGTCGTATGCGCGCGTGCGCCATGGAAGCCGGCGCGCGGTACTCGCGGGGAGGTCATGCATCGCGGTCTGCAGTATCACCACGTCGTGCGACGTGAAGCCGGCTCTTCTGATCAAGGTCTGGATTCCGTAACAGTCGGCCTGCTGTTCCTGCGCCGGCGTGTATGTGGGGCCGGCATCATGGCCGAGCGCATGATGGGCGCATTCGTGTGCGTACACGAAGAGCCGCTGCTGCGAGCTGACGCCGTCAATCGGTCGCGGGTCGTACTCGATGACCGGCCGTCCGTCGCTGTCGGTCGTGGCCTTCGCGATCATGCCGCTCGTCACCTGCACGGCTCGCACTGGATGTGCACCGGCGTCGGTGCACATGATGGTCGCCGGAGGCGGCTGGGCGTGGCTCGGCGCGGCCACGACAAGCAGAAAGCCACCCGCGAGAGCGAACGCGCGGCCGCGGCGGACGAAACCCATCGTTCGCGTTAGAGTATCCGAAGGATGACAAGGGCGAGAGCCGCCGCCGTCGCATGCGCCATCCTGTATGTCGCGGCCCTGGCGTCGAAGCTCGGCGCGGGCGGGCAGCTGCCTGAGACGTTCTTCGATGAAACAAGCGCTCCGGTCGTCGCCTACGCCACGCAGCAGCCGCACGATCGCATCGCGCAACTGAATGAGAAACTGATCGACGGCTCCGTGATGCTGACGTCGCAGCCAGCGGGGGGCTACCTGCGCGCGGTGTTGAACGCGCTGGGGATACCCGTCGAATCGCAGCTTGCGGTCTTTTCGAAGAGCAGCGTGCAGGCGCCGATCATCAGTCCGACCAATCCCCGCACCCTCTTCTTCAACGACTCCCTCGTCATCGGCTGGCCGCGGGGCGGGTTCATCGAAGCGGCATCCGTCGATCCCCAGCTCGGCGTGATCTTCTACGTGCTCGATCAGCAACAGGCGTTTGCGCCCCGCTTTCAGCGCGCCGGCAGCTGCCTGACGTGTCACGTCTCGCTCGAGGCGACGCTGGACGTTCCGGGCCTGTTGCTGCGCAGCGAGGCCGTCGTCGGCGACGGACGGACGCTGCGGCAGCTCGGGTTCGATGTCGTCGATCATCGACTGCCGTTCGAGAAGCGGTGGGGCGGCTGGTACGTCACGGGACGCAGCGTGGCGGTGCCGAGCCTCGCGAACGTGATGCTGCACGAGCCGGTCGATGTCGACGCACCGATGACGCCGCAGACGATTCCGCTGGCGAGCCTCGAGGGCAAATTCGAGACGAGCGCCTATCTGTCGCCGTACAGCGATGTCGCGGCGCTGATGGTGTTCGATCACCAGGTGCGCATGACGAACCTGCTTGCGCGCATGTCGTGGGAGGCACGCGCTGCAGCAGCGAAGCCCGACGCCGCGGCGCTGATCGACGCCGTCGCGCGCGAGGTCGTCGATTACATGTTGTTCATCGATGAAGCGCC
>QHWQ01000069.1 GCA_003222635.1 Acidobacteriota bacterium
TCCGCCTCCAGCTCCTCCTCCGACAGATCCGGGGAGACGAACGCAAAGTACTTGCACGGTATCCCGTTGCGTTCAGGCGAATCGCTGTAGCGGCCGTTGGAAAAGGCGACCTTGCCCATGCGGCTCGCGATCATGACGATGTCGCTGCCGATGTACTTTCCGAGATTTTTCTGGAAGATGCCGCGGTAATTGACCTCGACGCGTTTGATCATGGGCGCTCTCCGTTGCTGGCAGCCTCAGGGACCCCGTCGACTCGGCAATGTGTGATCAGACCAATGAAGAGCCAGCATCCTAGGCGAATGCGGCTATCTGGTCAAGCCCGATGCACCCCACTCTTGAATGGCGCTGTGCAACGCCTGCGCGACGAGACGCTTGAACG
Organism: Acidobacteriota bacterium; assembly: GCA_003222635.1. Classification (GTDB taxonomy): domain Bacteria; phylum Acidobacteriota; class Vicinamibacteria; order Vicinamibacterales; family UBA2999; genus Gp6-AA40. Next base: position 380 of record QHWQ01000069.1, read on the forward strand.
CTTCGTCGTGCAGTGCGTCGTTATCCGGCATCGCGGTGTCCATGTAGGCGATTTCGACGATGACCGCGGGCCGCGAGGCAAGGCGGTTCTCGCCTTTGCAGCCGTCGCAGGTGCGCAGGCCCCGATCGACCCAGTTGGCGTTGTAGCGCTCCCGGATGGCGGAAACCACGTGGCGGTTGACGATCTCAGCGAGCCGGCCGCTCTCGCCCTGATACCCGTTCGTCGCGTCGTACCACGTTTCCGTTCCCGTCTCCTCGCCGCCGTTGTTGTGGATGGCGATCACCGCGGCGGCATCGATCCAGTTCGCGTAGAACGGCCGCGCGTTGATGTCGCGCGCGTAGTCGTCCACGCCGTAGTTCCAGATCTCCTCAGGTGCGCCGAGCATCTGCATGAAATATTTGGCGCCTTCCTGCCATCGTGCGTTGCCTGACGGGCCCGCATTGGCGTCTCGCTCCGGGTAGCGCGCCAGCTGCGCGTTGATATTGGCGGCAATCAGTTCGTCCTGCAGGTAGCGCGCGATATCCCAGTTCACCAGGTCTTCGACAATGCCGCGCACACGCGGCCGCTGCAGATGCCAGGTACCGAGGGCCTCGTCCCAGTACAACCCGTGGCCCGGGCTGACGAGAATGACTCCGCCGTCGGCCGGCGATCGCGCAGGGCGCGACGTCTGCGCCGAAGCGCGCGGGAGCAACTGATCGAGCGGCAGGCCATCGATGGTGAAGCGGTAGTCGACGATGGGGGTGGGACCAATCGCCGAGGCGCTGGCTTGAATGATGGCGTCGAGCAGCGGCTCAACGTTGCCCGACGGTTCGTAGGTCAGCGCGCGCTGACTGAGATCGATGCTGACGCGCAGCGCGGCGGGAGACGACTCGAGCACCCGCACGTCGTTGACGCGCACGCCGGCCTGCCGCGGCGCGAGCAGCCGCTCGAGGTTGCGCGGCGCCGCCGCCAGCGCGCCCTCGATGCGCGCTTTCAGCGCGCCCTCGATGCGCGCTTTCAGCGCGGTGGCGTCCACCACCGTGCCATCCTGTGCACGCGGGTCCGCCATCAACAGCACCATCGCGGCGCCCAACACGGCCGCCATGCGGAATGGACGAGGCATGCGCGTCGACCCCGGTGCAACGGCCATACCCGGCCGAGTGGATTCTCAAAACCGGCCCAGGTGCCTTAAAATTTATCTCTCGCATCTGATCAATTCCATGCAACGAGAGGACTAGAGGAAAAGAGAGCATGGGGAAAGCCCTGGATGGTGTTCGAATTCTGGATATGACGCACGTGCAGTCTGGGCCGACCTGCACCCAGATCCTCGCGTGGTTTGGCGCCGACGTCATCAAGGTGGAGCGGCCCGGTGAAGGCGACCCGACCCGCGGGCAGCTGCGCGACAAACCGGGCGTCGACAGCCTCTATTTCACGATGCTGAACAGCAACAAGCGTGGCATCACGCTGAACCCGAAGACCGAAGCCGGCAAGAAGATCTTCACGAAGCTGATCGAGACGTGCGATGTCATGGTCGAGAACTTCGCGCCGGGCGCGATCGATCGCATGGGATTCCCGTGGGAGACGATTCAGAAGATCAACCCGCGCATGGTGTACGCGTCGATCAAAGGCTTCGGCCCGGGCCCGTTCGAGGACTGCAAGGTCTACGAGAACGTCGCGCAGTGCACCGGCGGAGCGGCGTCAACGACCGGAGAGATGGACAGCGTGCCGCTCGTCACCGGCGCCCAGATTGGCGACTCGGGCACCGGCATTCACCTCGTGGCCGGCATTCTCGCCGCGCTGCTGCACCGGGAGAAGAGCGGCCGCGGGCAGCGCGTGACGGTCGCCATGCAGGATGCGGTGCTGAACCTGTGCCGCGTGAAGCTGCGCGATCAGCAGCGGCTGGCGCACGGGCCGCTCAAGGAGTATCCGCAGTATCCGAACGGCGAGTTCGGCGACGCGGTCCCGCGCGCCGGCAACGCGTCCGGCGGCGGCCACCCGGGCTGGATCGTCAAGTGCAAAGGATGGGAAACGGATCCTGACGCGTACATCTACGTCATCGCCCAGCTGCAGGCATTCCCCGAGCTCGCCAAGGTGATTGGGCACCCCGAGTGGCTCGACGATCCGAACTTCAACACGCCCGAGGCGCGTCTCCCGCGCCTGATGCACGTCTTCTGCGAGATCGAGAAGTGGACGATGACCAAGACCAAAAAGGCGGTCATGGACATCCTCAATCCGCTTAACGTGCCGTGCGGCCCGATTCTCTCGATGAAAGAGCTCGCCGAGGAGCCTGCCCTGCGCGCGACCGGCACCGTCGTCGAAGTCGATCACCCGAAGCGCGGCACGTACCTGACCGTCGGCAACCCGATCAAGCTGTCGGACTCCCCCGCCGACGTCAAGCGATCACCGCTGCTCGGCGAACACACGGAGGAGGTGCTGCGCGAGATCGGCCTCAGCGACGCGGACATCCAGGCCGCGCGCCAGCAGGGTGCAATCTAGTGGCCTACAACGTTCTGATTTTCGGCGCGTCGTACGGGTCGCTGTTCGGCACCAAGCTGCTGATGGCCGGGCACCGCGTGACGCTCGTCTGCACGAAGGACACCGCGGATTTGATCAATCGTGACGGCACGATCGTCCGCATGCCGATCAAGGGACGTGAGGGTCTGCTCGACATCTCGTCGAGCAAGCTCCCGGGGAAGCTGACGGCATCAACGCCTGAAGCCGTGGATCCCGCGGCGTTCGATCTGGTCGTGCTCGGCATGCAGGAGGCGCAGTACGGCGCAGCGGGCGTTCGCGAGCTCACGGGCCGCGTCGCCAGGTCGCGCAAGCCGTGCCTCGCGATCATGAACATGCCGCCGCTGCCGTACCTCAAACGGATTCCGGGGCTGTCCACCGACGGCCTCGAGGCGTGCTACGCGGATTCGGGCGTCTGGGAGGATTTCGACCCGTCGATGGTGACGCTTGCGAGCCCGGATCCGCAGGCGTTCCGTCCACCCGACCAGCCGAAGAACGTGCTGCAGGTCGGACTGCCGACCAACTTCAAGGCCGCGCGCTTCGAGAGCAAGGAGGCGACGCAGATTCTTCGCAACCTCGAACGCGACATCGAGGAGGCGCGCTACGAGGGGCTGGAGATCCCGGTGAAGCTGAAGGTACACGAGTCGGTGTTCGTGCCGCTGGCGAAGTGGCCGATGCTCATCGCCGGCAACTACCGCTGCATCAAGCGGGACGAGATGATCCCCATCAAGCAGGCCGTACATGGCGACGTCGGCCAGTCGCGCGGCGTGTACGACTGGGTGTCGACGCTGTGTCATGGACTCGGCGCCGAAGACGAAGACCTGGTGCCGTTCGAGAAGTACGCGAAGGCGGCCGAAGGCCTGGGTAAGCCCTCATCGGCGGCGCGCGCACTGTTTGGCGGCGCCGAGCACATCGAGCGCGTGGACTGCCTGGTCCGGCGCATCGCAAAGCAGCAGGGTCGGCAGTCGGCGACGCTCGACGAGATCGTCACGCTCGTCGACGAGCGTCTTGCAAAAAACCGGTCCGCTTCGAAGGCAGTTCGGGTATAACTGGCCTCCCACCCAGCCGCGTTCCGAAAGCTCCCCCGTGTCGTTTTGATGGGCGGAGGTCTGACATGCTGCAGCTGTTGAAAGCCCAGGCGGACCGACGCTTCGCGGGCTCGGCCTCAATATCAGTGATGTGTCCTTGAAGGTGGGAATGCCGCCGGAGGTGTCCGCGTCGCTCGTCGGGTCGGTGGACGCGCTCGACCACGACGTCATCAAGGAGCTGATCGCCCGCAACAAGGGGAACCAGACGGTGACGATCGTCCTCGAAGGGCTGCTCACCGCATCGAACTTTCGAGAGCAGCTGGAGGGCCTCGGATTCAGGGGGTTGAAGCTGGACGTGCGGCTCGGGATGTTCCCGAGCGTGAAGCTCGGTCTGCTGCCGGCGCCGATTCCCGCGATTCCCGCTGGCGTGTGACGGCGGCTCGCGGTAACAACCCGTAAACCAACGATTTAGGCTGACTGTTGACAGCTCGGCCTCATTAAGCGTCGGTGCGCTACGTGTTTGCCGGCGCCGAGCGCGTGAAGGCCGAGACTTGGCGCGTTTGGTTCGAAAAGTTCGGCATCCGCATTCTCGAGGGCTACGGCGCGACCGAAACGGCGCCGGGCATCGCGGTCAACACGCCGATGCGTTTCAAGGCCGGCACGGTCGGCCGGATCCTGCCCGGCATCGAGCATCGCCGCGAGCCGATGGACGGCATTGCGGATGGTGGGCGGCTCTTTGTGCGCGGACCGAACGTGATGCTCGGGTACCTGCGCGCGGAAAAGCCAGGCGTACTCGATCCTCCCTCGGCAAGATCGACTACGTCAACGTCGGCCAGCTCGCCTCACAGCTCGCGGCGGCTTCGTGACGGCTTAGTTTGGATGGAGCATCGGCTCCAGATACGGCCAGACGTTGTCGGCGATGCGGCGCGCGCCGGCGGCATTCGGATGAATGCCGTCGGGCCCGTTCATCTCGGGAATCAGCGCCACACCGGTCAGCAGGAACGGCACGAGCGGCACGTTGTAGCGGTGCGCGACGCGCGGGAAGACGTCGTGAAACGCGAGCGTGTAGCCGAGGCTGCGCAGCGGCGGCGTCTCCATCCCGCAGAGCAACACGCGGATGCCGCGCGCCTGCGCGGCTTCGACCATCGAATTGAGATTGCGCTCCATCGCCGAGACGTCGAGCCCCTGCAGCCCGTCGTTCGCGCCGAGCTCGAGCACGAGCACGCCGGCGTCGCCCTGCAGCAGCGACAGAAAACGCGTCATGCCGTCCGCGGTCGTATCGCCGCTGACGCCGGCGTTGGTGACCGCCCATCGCAGGCCCGCGGCGGCCACGCGCGTCTGCAGCACCGCGGGAAAGCTTTCGCTCATCGACGGTGTGACGGCGAGGCTGTCGCCGAGGACGACGACCTGCCGCACGATGGCGGAGGTCGACGCGGCCGTCGGCGCGGACGGACTTGCGCCGCACGCGGCGACCAGACAGGTCGCGAGCAGGCAGGCGAGCGCCCGGATACGAAATGTGAGATGCACGTGAACGCATCCACAATCGCATGCGGGCGCCGCCGCCGCAAGAGAGCCGTGGGGACCTAGTTAAAAGCGCCGGTCTGCACCCAGTTCGCCGAGGTCATCGTCCACCAATCGAGCGCGAGCCCCTGCGTCACGTAGTCGTACGACATCCAGGCGTAGCCGCCTTCCCCCCACGCGGTGCCCCACGAATTCCGCACCAGGAGAGCGCCTTTTTTTCCGCCGACCGTCATGTTGTCGTCATACCCCGCGGCGACATTGGCGTGGCCGCCGCGGTACTGGCTCCCCGCCGCCGGAAACGGAACTTTCGAGTGGCCGTCGCTCGGGTCACGCTGCGCCGCGTCGTACTCGCTGTAGACCGGGAACCCGAAGATGCTCGGAAAGCCGGCGGCGAGGTACTGCTTGATGTTCTGCAGCACCTGCGCGGGCGTCACGCCTGGCGGATCGAGCCGGAAATATTTGATGGCCTGGTAGTTAGAGGCGAAAGCGTAGCAGAACGAGGTCGGCTCGAGCTCGTAACGCGGGTTGGCCGCGGCGGGCCGGCCGTCATAGGGCCAGAACCGCTCGGGCGGCGCGCCGAACAGCACGAGCGCCTCCATGGCCGTCCGCAGGTACGCGCCGGTGTCGCCGGTCGATCCGAGCAGGTCGCGCTCCGTCTTGTAGACAAAGAGGCGCGATGCATCGATGAACTTGCCGGACGCGCGCTTCTCGAAGTACTCGAGCAGCGCGACGGCGGCGTTCGCCGTGCACGAGCCCAGCTGCCCCTGATCCTCGATCGGTGAGAAGTACGCCCTCAGGTCCTGACGCGACGGGTTCGCCGGCGCCGACAGGCCTCCCGCGCCGGTCTCGATGGCTCCAAAGACGCTCTGCGCCGCCACCCGCATTCTCAATCCCGTCTGCGCCAGCAGCGGCGCCACGGCGGGATGCTCCTCGGTGTAGTCGGTCGGTTTCGGAATGTCGGGGAGCCATCCAAGGGCACGTCGTGCTTCCATAATCACCCTCCAATCTTCCTGAGGTGATCAACGCTGGCGGCAGTCGAACCAAACACGACGTCGGTGTTAGATTGCGCCATGGCACGAAAGTGTTCCGTGGTCCTGCTGCTCGCGCTCGTCGCCGTGCCAGCCCTTTGCGGTCGCGCCGGCGCGCAGGCGTACCTTCCGGAGGACAACCTCGCCTATCCCGTGCAGGTGCTCGTGGAGGGGGGCGGCGGCACGGGCTTTTTCGTCAGGCGCGATCGTGACCTCTTCCTCGTCACTGCGCGGCACGTCCTGTTCGACCAGGCGACCGGCCGGCTGCACGCACGCGAGTTCACGCTGCGCGCGCTGAGCAAGGATCTGAAAGAAGCCGCGGTCACCGTCCTGCACGTCAACGCGGCGCAGCTGCAGGAGTCGCAGCAGATGCGCGCGGACGATCGCCGCGACGTCGCCGTCATCCGGCTCGGCACGCTGCGGCCGGAGCGCATCGACACGACACCGGGCGTCGCGCCGTTCGACTACCTGACGCGCTATGCCGACGTCGACATCTCGAGTCAGATTTTCATGTTCGGCTATCCGTCGGTTGGCGTGGCGGGATTCTCACAGATCGATACGACACGTCCGCTCGTGCGCGGCGGCATCGTCGCGGGACTCAATCCGGTGCTGAAGACCATCATCATCGATGCGCCGGTGAACCACGGGAACAGCGGCGGACCGGTCGTCCAGCTCTCGCGCACGAACCGGCTGCGCATCATCGGCATCGCGACGCAGTTCGTGCCGGTGCCGGAGGATGTCGTGGGCGTCAAGCCCGGCGACTCGACGATGGTTGCGCTCGGGAATTCCGGCTATGGCGTCGTCGCGTCCGCGGACGCCATCATCGATCTGATCTCGCAGCTTTAGAATTGCGGCGTCGGAAACGGCGGTCCCGGTCTCGCGAAGAGGAATCCCTGAAAGAGGTCGCATCCGAGCGCGATCATGGCGTCGCGCTCCTCTTGTAATTCGATGCCCTCCCCCACCACCTCAACGCCGAGGTCGCGGCAGGCATTGAGCATGGCGCCGACCAGCTTGCTCTTGGTATTCGACTGGTGGATGTCCTGCACGAGCGCCCGATCGAGCTTCATGAAATCGGGCTCGAGCGACGCGAAGCTGGTGAGTCCTGCGTACCCCGCGCCCAGATCGTCGATGGCGATCCGATAGCCCATACCCCGGAGCCGCGCGATTCGTTCACCTGCGTCCGGCACATCCTCGAGACGCGCGCGCTCGGTGATCTCGATGACGACGTCCTTCGCGATGCGCGTGAGCGGCGCATCCGGCGAGAAGATGACGTGATCCATCAGGTCTTTCGTGTGGATGTTGACGAAGAGCAGCGCATCGGGCGGCTTGCCGACGGACTCGCCGCAGAGGTGCCGCACCCGCCGGCCGATCTCCATGACGCGATCGAGCCGGTCGCCGGCATCGAACAGCGCCCCCGGATGCGGAATGGTGGGCTCCTTCGATCGCACCAGCGCCTCATACGCGAACGTCGATTTCGTCGACCAGCGGACAATCGGCTGGCACAGCATGTACGCCTTTTCGAGCGCGCTGTCGAAGCGGTCTCCCAGGCTGGCGACGTCGCCGGCCGGCGCCTCGTCGCCCGCGAGCTCGACGAGCCGCCGCCGCGCCTTCGCGAACCATCGCGTGCGCAGCGCCCGTCCCGTCACGTCGCGGAGACGCGTCAGGTCCACGGGCTTGGTCACGTAATGTGTCGGGCCCTGTCCGGCGGCGGCTGCGAGGCCGTCCGTCTGCGGCTGCTCGGTGATCAGGACGACCGGAACGTCGCGGGCTCGGGCGCGGACCGCCTGCAGCACTTCCGTGCTGCCCTTTCCGGGCAGGTCGAAATCGGAGAGCACGAGATCGAACCCCGGGCCGGCGAGTGCTCGAATGGCCTGTTCGCTGTCCGCCACCGCGCACGCCTCGTGCCCTTCGGCGACCATCGTCCGCTCCAGCAGATCTCGCAGCGACTCGTCGTCTTCGATGATGAGCACTCGTTCAGCGGTCGGCATCGGTGGATGAGCCAGCTTAAGTCGAGAAGGGCCCCGTGGCTATTTCTTTTCGAGAAACGCGAGCAGCGCATCGCGCGCCTCGTCGGTCTCGAACAGCGCGAGCTGCTGTTCCAGTTCGAGCGCCAGCGCCTCTTCGAGCGAAGGGCCGAGCGCGGCATGCATGGATCGCTTCGCGCGCGCCAGCGCCGGTGGAGATTTTGCCGCCAGCGTTCTGGCGAACGCATTGACCTCGCTCGAGAGCGCGTCGGCGGGAACGACGCGATTGAAGAGGCCGATGCGATGCGCTTCGGCGGCGGGGATCATCTCGCCCGACAGCACCATCTCCATCGCGCGGCCGAAGCCCGCGAGCAGCGGAAGGAAGAACGTCGCGCCGAGATCCGGATGCAGGCCAATCCTGTTGAAGACGGCGCCGATTGACGCGTCCGCCGACGCGATGCGGACGTCGCAGGCAAGTGCCACGCTTGCGCCGCCGCCGGCCGCGGCGCCGTTGACCGCTGCAATCACAGGCTTGGGCGCCGACACGATCGCCTGCACGATGCGCGTCCCGTTGGTCACGAGCGCGCGCGCCCGGTTTCGATCGCGAGTCGTGACAATCTCCTTGAGCTGCTTCAGGTCGGCGCCCGCGCAGAAGGCACGGCCGGCGCCGGTAATCACGATCACGCGGCACGACGCGTCCTCGGCCGCCGCCCGGATCGCATCCGCCACGCTGCCGGCGGTTGACGCATCGAACGCATTCATCGCCTCCGGGCGATTAAAGGTGATCGTCGCGATCGA
>QHWQ01000366.1 GCA_003222635.1 Acidobacteriota bacterium
GGCGCTGGCGAGAAAGCGTAATCGCAAGAAGCTTCGACGCGAATCAGAGTAGTTCGGACTAGTAAGACGGCGCCGGGGCGAGGATCGACGACGAGCAAAGGTGGCGACCGATGGAGTTCCAGGACAAGGCCCTTAGGTGTGTGGACTGCGGGTCAGAGTTTATCTGGACGGCCGGTGAACAGCTCTTCTTCGCCGACAAGCAGTTCAAGAACGAGCCGAAGCGCTGCAAGGCGTGCAAGGCCAAGCGGGCAAATCGGGTGAGCGCGGGCCCCTCGATGCGTGATCGCGTCGAGACCCAGACCCAATGCTCCGCGTGCGGGAAGGATACGACGGTACCTTTCCGGCCGACGCAGGGCAGACCGGTCTTCTGCAAGGAGTGCTTCCAGCAGCGGAAGTTCGCCGGCGCCGGCGGCTAGATCCCGGACGCTCCTCGCGCGACCGCCAAACAGCAAACAGGACCAGACCCGTGTGTCTGGTCCTTCTCCTCTTATAATCGTCAACCATGCAGATCGAAGAACGATCCGCGGGCGAGGTCACCGTCCTGGATCTGAAGGGCAAGATGACGCTCGGCGAAGGCGACGAGCTCCTCAAGGACAAGATCAACAGCCTGCTGCAGCAGGGCCGCAAGAAAATCGTGCTCAACCTCGAAGAGGTTCCCTACATCGACAGCGCGGGACTCGGCGAAATCGTCCGTACCTATACGACGATCAAAAAACAGGATGGCAGCCTCAAGCTGCTCAACCTGACCAAGCGCATCTCCGACCTGCTCTCGATTACGAAACTGCTGACGGTCTTCGACACCTTTGACAGCGAAGCCGACGCGGTCCGCAGCTTCTCTTCCGCGAGGGTGTAACGCGCCCACTCCTCGCCTCGCTCCGGCCCGAACAGTGGACCAAGAACCTGCTCGTGCTGGCGGGCCTCGTCTTCGGCGGACGCCTGCTCGAGCCCGCCGCCGTCGCGACAGCCGCCGCGGCGTTCGTCATCTTCTGCGCGCTCGCGGGCGCGATCTATCTGTTCAACGACGTCGCGGATCGCGAGGCGGACAAGAACCATCCGCTCAAACGGGAGCGGCCGATCGCGTCCGGGCGGCTCGCGACGACGACCGCGGTGACCGCCGGCGCGATCCTCGGCGCCGCCGGCGCCGGCGCGGCGTTTCTAATCGGCGTTCAGTTCGGGCTCGTCTCGGCGACCTATCTGGCGGCGCTGCTGCTCTACTCCTTCGCGCTGAAGCATGTCGTCATCCTCGACGTGCTGATGATTGCGGCGGGCTTCGTGCTGCGCGCCGTTGCCGGCGCGGTGGCGGTCAACGTGCCGATCGGGCACTGGCTGCTGGTCTGCACGACGCTGCTGGCGCTCTTTCTCGCGCTGAGCAAGCGCCGCCACGAGCTGGTGGTGCTGGCGAACGGCGCGACGGACCACCGGCGGATCCTCGAGGAATACTCGCCGTATCTGCTGGACCAGATGATTGGCGTCGTCACCTCATCCACGCTGATCGCGTACATCGTCTACGCCACCAGCGCGGACACGGCCGCCCGGTTGGGGACGGCCAAGCTGGGCTTGACGATTCCTTTTGTCCTCTACGGGATATTCCGATATCTCTATCTGGTGCACCAGAAGTCGGGGGGCGGCAGCCCGGCGGCGATGCTTCTGACGGACAGGCCCCTCCTGGTGTGCGTGGCGCTGTGGGCGGCCGGCGTCATTGCTCTGCTGTATACGCCGCTAGGGAAATGAATGACTCCAGTAACCACCATTGAAGCACCCTCGACGCCGGAGACCGCGGCGCGCGCGCGAACGGCGAGGGTGGCGGTCGTGCGGACGCGTCCGGAGACCGTGCTCGCGGATTACGGCCGGGTGATGGACCTGGCCGGTTACCGCGACACGCTTTCACGCGACCGCGACACGCTGATCAAACTGAATCTCTCCTGGACCAAGTACTTTCCGTCCTGCTCGTCGCAGCCGTGGCAGGTGGACGGCGTGGCCGGCAAGATGCTCGCCGACGGCTACTCGCGCAACCGGCTGATCCCGATCGAGAACAAGACCGTTGTCACCAACCCGCGCGAGGGATGCCGCAACAACCGCTGGGAGTCGGTGCTGCACAAGCACGGGCTCACCTTCCAGCCGCTCACGGAAGTGGACTGGATGGTGTACCGCTTCAAGAGTCCGCTCCTGAAGCTGAATGACATCTTCCCGGAAGGCATCCAGATTCCGACGATCTATCCGGGACGACAGATCCTCCACCTGCCGACGGTGAAGACGCACGGTCACGCGGTGATGACCGGCTCGGTGAAGAACTCCTTCGGCGGGCTGCTGCGTGAAGTGCGGCACTACGCGCACAAGTACATGCACGAAGTGCTCGTCGACCTCCTCTACATGCAGCGCGAACTGCACCCGGCGGTGTTCACCGTGATGGACGGCACCGTGGCCGGCGACGGCGCGGGACCGCGGACGATGATCCCGCGCGTGAAGAATCTGATCCTGGCCGCGTCGGATTCGGTCGCGATCGATGCGATTGCCGCGCGGCTCATGGGTTTCGACCCGTTGTCGATCCCGTTCCTGCGCATGGCGCACGAACGCGGCCTCGGCATCGCCGACCCGAAGCAGATCGAGCTGGTCGGCGACGACGTGTCGATGGAGAACTTCGGGTTTCAGACCAGAAAATCACTCGTCATCTGGGGCGACCAGATGATCCGCAAGGGCTTCCTCCGCCCGCTCGAACGCATCCTCCTGCACTCGCCGCTGATGGTGTGGGCGCCGTTTGCCTCGAACGTGTATCACGACGCCGTGTGGTACCCGACGATCGGCCAGGCGCGCATCCGCGAGTTCATGAAGACCGAGTGGGGGCAGCTCTTCAGAAAGTACTCTTAGTGGAGCGTATCCACTGATGGATTACGAATCACGACAGCCCATGGGCGGCGATCCCGCTGCGCGCGACAACGGAGCGCGCAGGGTTGTCTTGCGAAAGGCTCACCACTAGATGGCGA
>QHWQ01000070.1 GCA_003222635.1 Acidobacteriota bacterium
AAAAGTGGAAAAGTAAGTCTAAAGTGCTCGCGATCAGCAAATCGGCATCACGGTGTCAGCGGAGGACGTCGCGTAGAATCAACATCAAAGACCTCGTGGCCGTTTGAAATGGAGTGGGCCAAATGAGTGTTAAACGGATAGTGCCGGACATCAAATCGAAGGACCTGGACGCCAGCCGACAGTTCTACGTCGATGTCCTGGGTTTGGAGGTCGCGATGGACATGGATTTTATCGTGACGTTGGTGTCGCCCGGCAATCCGACTGCTCAGGTCAGTCTGATGCGGGATGATGATTCGCTAGCGATCCTTCCCCAGATGAGTATAGAAGTCGCGGATGTCGATGACGTCCATGCGCGTGCAGTGTCGCGTGGGCTTGACATCGTGTATCCGCTCACGAATGAACCGTGGGGTGTCCGACGATTCTTCGTGGCCGATCCGAGCGGTACCCTCATCAACGTGATGTGCCATGTGAGAGGAACCCACTAGAGCCGTACTTTCAACTGACTTTTTCACTTTTCAAGTTTTCTACTTTTCCACTTTGCGCGTGTAGTGTCCCGACTTGCCGCCTTTCTTCTCGACCAGACAGATGTCGCCGATCACCATCTCCTTGTCGACCGCCTTCACCATGTCGTAGATGGTCAGCGCGGCGACAGAGACAGCGGTCAACGCCTCCATCTCGACGCCGGTCTGCGCCGTCGTACGGACGCGCGCCTCGATCGCGTAGCCGGTCTTGCCCGGCGTGAGATCGACGCTGACATGCGTCAGCGGCAGTGGATGACAGAGTGGAATGAGCGACGAGGTCTGCTTCGCCGCGAGGATGCCGGCCAGCTTCGCCGCCTGCAGCGGATCGCCTTTCGCCACCTCGCCGCTGCGGATCAATTTCAGCGCCGCCGCGCTCATCGTGATCGATCCGCGAGCCACGGCCTCGCGCGCCGTCGCCGGCTTGGCGCCGACGTCCACCATCTTCACTCGGCCCCGCTCGTCCACATGCGTCAGCTTGACTCTTCCACTTCTCCCCTTTTCCACTTTTCCACTTTCCCTAGCCACCGTTGTCCCCCTGCGCGAGGTAGAACGACAAGCTCTCGAGCGACACCGTGAAGTCCACGCTCTTCAGCTTCACATCATCCGGCACGTGCAGCGCGCCCGGCGAGAAGTTGAGAATCCCCTTGATGCCGGCGGTAACGACCTGATCGACGACGGATCGTGGATGTCGAAGATCGGCACGCCCAAGCGCGACTGCTGGCCGACTTTTTCGCGCAGGTTGTCGAAGAGCGCGGCGATCTCGAAGCCTTCCTGGCGGAAGCCGGGATAGTCGGCGAGCGCGAGGCCGAGGTTGCCGGCGCCGAGGATGGCGACGCGCAGGCGGCGGTCGAGGCCGAGGATCTGACGCAGGTGGCGGCGCAGCTCTTTCACGTAATAGCCGACGCCGCGGACACCGAACTCACCGAAGTATGCGAGGTCCTTGCGAATCTGCGCGGCGTTGAGATGGAACTGCTCGGCCAGGCCCTGCGAGGAAACCGTCTGCACGCCGGAGGCGTCGAGCTCGTTGAGAGAGCGAAGGTAGATCGAGAGCCGGTTGGTCGTCAGTTCGGAGACTTGATCGGGCGTTTGCCTCCGCTTGTTCGGCCGACTCACAAGGTTCAATGCTACCATCACGCGCCATGGCACATCCGAGCGTGCAGCCGCCCGTGACCCCCGCGTCCGCCACCACGCGCAGCGGATTTCAACCGTACGTCAGCGCGTCGCAATCGCCTGCGGAGTTCACCGTGCGCGCGGTGATCCTCGGGTCGCTCTTCGGCCTGCTCTTCGGCGCGTCGACGGTCTATCTCGGCCTGCGTGCGGGCCTGACCGTGAGCGCGTCGATCCCGATCGCCGTGCTGGCGATTTCGGTGCTCAAGAAGCTCGGCGGATCGACGATCCTCGAAAACAACATCGTGCAGACGATCGGCTCCGCGGGCGAATCGATCGCCGGCGGCGTCGTCTTCACCGTGCCCGCGCTGATCTTCCTCACGCCCGACGGCCCGCGCTACTTCAACTACGTGCAGATCACGATGCTGACGTTCGCCGGCGGCATCCTCGGCGTGCTGATGATGGTGCCGCTGCGCCGCGCGCTCATCGTCAAAGAGCACGGCGTGCTTCCCTACCCCGAAGGCACGGCGTGCGCCGAGGTCCTCGTGGCGGGCGAGCGCGGGGGACAACTGGCGACGCTCGTCTTCGGCGGCGTCGGCGTCGGCGCGCTCTGGAAGTCGCTCTCCTGGATCTTCAACGTCTTCCGCACCGACATGGGCTACTCGATGCCGCGCACGAGCCAGTTCCCGAACGCGACGATCGACGTCGACGTGTCGCCGGAATATCTCGGCGTCGGCTATGTCATCGGACCGCGTATCGCGGGAACGATGTTCGCGGGCGGCGTGCTGTCGTGGCTGGTGCTGCTGCCGCTGCTGACGATTCTCGGGCGCTACATCAGCGTGCCGTTCCCCCCGATTCATCCCAACTACGCGAACAACCCGGCGACCGGAATGCCGTTCCTCATCTCCGAGATGAGCCCCGCGCAGCTGTGGAGCGCGTACATCCGCTATATCGGCGCGGGCGCGGTGCTGGCGTCGGGACTGATCACGCTCGGACGCACGATTCCGACGATTATCTCGTCGGCGCGTGAAGGGATGCGCGACTTCGGCGCGGGCGCCGGCGGCCGCGCGCAGGTGCGAACGGAGCGCGACATCCCGATGACCGTCGTCATCGGCGGATCGCTCCTGCTCGCGGTGTTCCTGATGGCGATACCGACGCTGCCGACCTACGGCAATCCGCTCGCCGCGATTCTTATTCTGATCTTCGGGTTCTTTTTCGCAACCGTGTCGTCGCGCATCACCGGCCTGATCGGCACGTCCTCGAACCCGATTTCCGGCATGACGATCGCCACGCTGATTCTCACGTGCCTGCTCTTCGTCGCGCTCGGGTGGACCGGCGACATGTACTCGCCCATCGCGATCGGCGTCGGCGCCATCGTCTGCATCGCCGCGGCGAACGCGGGCAACACGTCGCAGGACCTGAAGACCGGGTACATCGTCGGCGCGACGCCTCTCTATCAGCAGATCGGGCTCGTCATCGGCGTCATCGCATCCGCATCCGTGATCGGTCTGACGCTGCTCTACCTGCACAATAACCTCGGCGGCATCGGCTCCACGAATCTCGCCGCGCCGCAGGCGACTTTGATGGCCACAATCATCAAGGGGCTGCTCAATCAAAACCTGCCGTGGGGCCTCGTGCTGATCGGCGTGTTCCTGTCCGTGGCACTCGAACTGTGCGGCATTCGCTCGCTGTCGTTCGCCGTCGGCTCATATCTGCCGATCGCGACGACCGCGCCGATTTTCGCGGGCGGCCTGGTCCGCGCGTGGGTGGAGGCGAGAACCGGGCGCGCGGAAGAATCGGAATTGAGCTCCGGCGTGCTGTTCAGCTCGGGCCTGATCGCCGGCGGCTCGCTGGCGGGCATTCTGTTCGCGATCCTCGTGGGCACGGGCACGATCGCGCCGCTGCAGGCGATCGGCAACATGGTGCCGTTTCTGCACTCGGACGGAATATCGGGCCAGATTGCGACCGCGCTGCTGTTCCTCGCGCTGGCGGTGGTGACCGCCCGCACCGCGATGCGCAAAGTAGAATGAAGATGTGGCGGCCTTGACCATGAAGGTACGAAGGGCGCGAAGGTCACGAAAAACGTTTATTGTTTTTGTGCTCTTCGCGAACTTCGTGGTTTCGACCGTCTCCGCTCAGAGCTCGGGGCGTCACCTCACGACCATCGACGCCCTTCGACGATTTTCCGGCTACTTCCACCTGCAGAATGTCGTGCTCCGCGGCGAGTTCGTCGAGAACGCCCGCCGCGTCTCGCTGCGCGGGGGCGACAACGAGATGCAGGCGATGCTCGCCGACGGCGTCAGCACGATGAGCGGCCCCGTGGAAGTGCGCGGCCAATTGATCGACATCGGACGACTCACGCCATCCGATCCGCGGCTCGGTCGCTACGAGAACAAACCCGATCCGGACCACTGGCCCAAGCCGGGTGAAGAGCTCGTGTTGAGCATTACCAGCGTGGCGAAGGCCGAGCCCGACTCGACGCCGACGATTCGAGCCGTCGCGCTCGAGCCGTGGAAGTACGAGGGCCAGTCGATTTCGCTGACCGGCCAGTTCGGCGGACGTAACCTGTTCGGCGATGTGCCCGCCGCGCCCGCACGAGACAAGTACGACTTCGTCCTGCGAACGACCGAGGGCGCGGTGTGGGTCACCGGCATGCGTCCGAAGGGAAAGGGCTTCGACCTGAACGTCGATGCGCGCGTCGACACGAGCCGCTGGCTGCAGGTGAGCGGCGTCGTCAAGAACGAACGCGGTATCGTGACGATCGAGGCAAAGACCCTGACGACCGCCCAGGCACCGGCCGCGCGCCCGGTCGTCGTCGAAGCGCCTCCGCCGCCGAGCGAGCCTGGCGAGATCGTGTTCAGCTCGCCGACCGACGGCGAGACGGGCGTGTCGGGCAGTTCACCGCTGCGCGTGCAGTTCTCGCGCGGCATCGATCCGCCGACGCTGAACGGAAAGTTCCGTCTGACCTATATCGGCGGCACGCCGCCCGCAGGCACCACAGACGTGACCGCCACCTACGATATCGGCTCGCACGCGGTCGTGCTGCGGCTGTCGAAGCCGCTCGAGCCGTTTCGAACCGTGAAGCTGGAGCTGCTCGAAGGCGTGAAGACGTTCGACGGCGCGCCGATCAAGCCGTGGAGCGTGACGTTCTCCGTCGGCGCTAACTAACTTCCAATCTCCAACTTCCAACTTCCAAGGCACCTGCCACGGCGGTGGTCTGGACGACCTGTCATTCGGTTGCGCGAATGTCAACAGGAAGACCTGACGACGTCGCAGAAATTGCGCCGCCGACAGGCGGAAGCGCCCGGATCCGGGTCGTTTCGCGCCGATTCAAGGAGATCACGTTCGGCACGCCATCAGCAACGATCGTGTGCAGACGTGATGCTACGATTAGGACGACGCCGACGGGATATTGCTGCGCAGGCGCTGCGATCTTCTTAGCGCTCGGCGCGGTTATTTACACGAACGAGGGACAATGGCTAATGCCGTTCTGATGGCGTTGACCCTGGCGATCACCGGACTGATTTTCGCCATCGTCATCAACGTGGTCGGCAACCGTCAAGACCGCGAAGCGAAGAAGCGATGAGCGCTTTCGAGGTTCTTAGCGCTGTCTCCGAAATCGGGGCGATAAGGCTGGATGCGAAGGACCGTCACTCCAGGCAGACGCGTCACAATCTTGAAGATCCGCCAATGCCATCGTGTGAAACCTTCTGGCTTCATCGTCGCTCGGCTTACTCATCTCCATATGGCCGGCGGATCTCTTGGGACGTTGGAAGTTGGAGATTGGAAGTTGCTCAGGGAACCAGCTGAAACGCCGTCACCTGCTTCGCGTCGCCGAGCGTGACTTCGATCGCGTAATCACCCGGCGCCAGCGGCGCCAGCACCGCCTCCGCCACAATCCATCGAAACGGGTTGCCCGGCTCCTGACGTTCGGTCACCGTCACCGGCACCTGATTCGGCTTGCCGAA
The DNA here is from genome assembly GCA_003222635.1 of Acidobacteriota bacterium. GTDB lineage: Bacteria > Acidobacteriota > Vicinamibacteria > Vicinamibacterales > UBA2999 > Gp6-AA40. The sequence continues at coordinate 5,597 of QHWQ01000070.1, forward strand.
TCGATCGAGCATCCGCGCCATCGGTGTTCCCGGCGCGGTCGTTGGCACTTCGACGCGAATGCGATCGCTGTGCTGGAAGCGCGGGTCCGCGGTGATCGCGTACTGCGGGCCTGTTGATGAGCCGCGCCGCCACATCAAGCTGTCGCCGAGCGCCGGCAGCGTTTTCGGCACGACGACGCGCGCCGTGTCGGCGACGGGCAACCCGTCCTGGTTGTTGGGACGCAGACGCACACGCACCGCATACTCGCCGGGCGCCAGGCCGCCGGTCTCCGGCGCGCGCATCGTGAACGACATCGCGTTGGCGCCGACGTCGACGCTCTTGGCCACCACCTCCTGGCCGTCAGCGCCGACGATCGTGATGTCGGCCGTCGCGCCCGCCGTCCACGTCACCTCGCGGCGCGCTCGATAGTCGAGCTCCCCGATCACCCAGAGCGTCGCGTCGGGCGCATCGCCCGCTCTCGCCATGGCGGTGCGAATCCTGAAGTTCGCGCGCGGGCTGACGGCAGCGACCGACCCGAACGCCGAATCGACCGCGGAGCCTGGCCCGGCGCTCAGGACATCGTCCACACTCGCGCCGCGATAGCCGCGCCGGGTGCGAATGTTGACACCCGCGCGCAGCGAGCGGACGGTGATGTTGCGGAACTTCCCGTCGAGCTTGTTGTTCGTCGATCGATACGTCAGGACGTCGTACCCGGTCATGTCGGCCGCGATGCGCGACAGCGCGCCCTCGAGCGCGGCGCTCGTCATCACCGCAAGGCCATCGCTGTTGGCCGCGAGCTGGCGCATCGCATCCATCCTCGACGCGGGATCCTGCTCCTGATTGGCCACCACGGCCGGCGGCTTGCCCGTCGGCGTTTGATCGGCGGCAATCGCCCGCGCGTAGATCGTGTAGAAGGACGTCAGCGCCCGGTTCGCCGCATCCGCGATGCGATCGAGCCGTAACGTATCATCGAGCGTCGCGAGCGTTTGACGGTCAGCCTCACACTCGGTGCGCGAGACCGCGCTGACATCGCGGCCATCGTCGCCGTTGCCGCCGCCACCTTGCGGCGTGCCGCCGCGCGGAACTCCGCCGCCGCCCGGAAAGCCGCGACCGCCGCGGCCGCCACGACCCCCGCGGCCGCCTCCACCTCCACCTCCGCCGAATCCGCCGAAGCCGCCAGGCCGATTGCTCGAGATGTTGCCGCCGAGGCGTGGGTTCGGTCCAAACAGCCTCCAGCCGTCGGTCAGCGTGATGACCGCGGTGCGTGTATCGCGCGTGGAGAGAAAGTCGATGAGCTTGTCGAACGCATCGAGCGTCACCTGCTCGCGATGCCGCTCCTGCATCTCGCTGGCAACGTCGCGGTACTGATTCGCGGGGAAGCACTGGGCGTAGCGATCCTCCTTCGGATCGCGCGAGCCGACGCGCGCCCGCTCCCAGAAGCTCTCGTCCTGCATGACGGCGGGAATCACCGACTCCTTCGGCCCGAATTTGATGTCGCCTGGCGCGATATCCGGCGTCATCACTCCGACGACATCGTGCTCATCGAGGAGACGATCGAGGAAGCGAGCGAGCGCCACCCTCACGTCGCGTGCGCCCTCGAAGCGCATGTGCGGCGTGTCGAGGAAGACGACGAAGCGGCGCGCCGGATCGGTCGCGTGCGTCAGTGATTCAATCTTCTGAGGCGTGGCATCTTCGGTGAGATCGACGTCGGCAGCGGTCAGATCCGTGACCGGACGGCCGTCAGACGAGGGATGAATGTCGAGGCGGATCTGCGGTGACTGCTGCTGCGCGCGCGGGATTGCCGCAAGCGCGAGGACCGCGATCAGCGCGAGACACCAACGAACACGCATGGTTCATCCTGGTCCGCCTGAAGGCGGACTCTACCGCGGAGCTGGCGAAGCCAGTCTACGTCCAGACCGTACCTTGATCCAACATCCCGCGGATGGCGCCGCGGACTCGCTCAATCAGGATGTCGCGGTCGTCCACGGTCAGGCCCTTGGTCGGAATGGGCTCACCAATTCTGACGCTCACATGCACCGGACGGACGATGGTGCTTCCCTTGCGCATGGCGGCGCGGCCCCCCTGGACGGCGACAGGAACGACAGGCACCTGCGCCTGGATGGCCATGATGAAGCCGCCCTTCTTGAACGGCAGCAGGTGGCCGGTGCGGCTGCGGGTCCCCTCCGGAAAGATCAGGAACGAGTTGCCAGCCCGGAGCGACTCGGCGCCGCGTGCGATCGACTCCATCGCCCGCTCTCGGTTCTCGCGGTCGATCGGCACGTATCCGCCGACATCGAGCACGGCTCCCATGATCGGAAACTTGTGAAGCTCAGCCTTGTAGAGGATGTGCAGCTGTGGATGCAGCGCGCGGAACAGGACCGGCGGATCCACGTTGCTTTCATGATTCGAGCAGAAGACGACGGCGGCCGGCGGGACGTGGTCGCGGCCGGTGACGCGATAGCGGATGCCGGCAAGCGAGAGCGCCAGCTGCACGCCGACGTGTCCGAGCGCATAGAGGCCCCGCTTCCACTTGAAGACGATCACGATGATCAAGCCAAGCGGTCCCACGACGGCGATGTACAGGAGCATCGCGACGTAGGTCACGACCGATCGAACGGCGGCGATGAGCGTCACGGTACAAAAAAATTCCCGGGCGGAAGGTCCCGCCCGGGTGGCGAAGAAGGTGGAAACAACCTGGCGACGAGCGATGAGAAGCTACGACGCGCGAGCGGCCGCGCGGCGCGGCGCCGCGACAACCGGAACTGCCTTGACCGCCTTCGTGATTTTCGAGCGGGACACCGTGCGCGCCATGTTCTTGGCCTTGACGACGAAGCACCGCTCGAGCGCCTCGTCGACCCGCTGCTCGACGGCCAGCGCCTTTTCGCGAATGACCTCGGAAATCTCGGAGATGATCAGCGCCTTGGCGCGATCCAGCATCCGTTTCTCGCGGAACGACAGGCTCTTGGACTTGCTCAGGAACGTCAGGCTCTTGAGCACGTCGGCCATGTCGTAGATCGAGCCGGTGCGCATCTTGTCGGAGTTGTCCTTGAAACGTCCTTTCCAGTTCTGATGATTGTCGATCTTGCCGTCGCTCAACAGCGTGAACAGGCGCTCGACCTCTTCGTCCGTGATTGCCTTGCGGAGGCCGACGCCGTCGACGTTGGCGACGGGAACCAGCACCGTCGTGTCGTTCGACACGATGCGCAGGTGAAAGAAGCCGCAGGTGGTGCCAAGAATGGTTTTCTCTTCGATGCGTTCAACGATACCGAGCCCATGGTTCGGGTAAATGACCTTGTCGCCGACCTGGAATGTCACGTTTCCCCCGTAGCAGGAAGAAGGGTGGAAGGACCGGCCTTTCAGCCGGAAACTGCTCCCACAAGTATAGACCACATGACCGACCGCATCAACGAAAAACGCCAGAAAAATGGGCGTTTTTGGCACTTCAGGCGTTCAAATTGACCCTTGGCTGCACGGGTGTAGGAGGGGAGACACCGCCGTAAAGGCTTGTCCTACAGAAGTTACGCGCGGGACGTCGCCAGTTCCAGGATTTCCGCGATCAGCTGGGGATAGGTCCGCCCCGACTTCCGTGCAGCCATGACAAATTCCGCCCTGGAGCTCAGCCATGGGTTGGGATTCACCTCAATGACCTGCACGCGGCCATCGGGCTGGAGCCGCATGTCCACGCGCCCGTAATCGCGAAGTTCCAGCGCCTGATACGCGGCGACGGCCGTCTGCTGCAGCGCGGCGACAGTTTCGTCAGTGAGGTCCGTGGCGATCGCCGACTTCGTATCGCGATACGCCTTCGTGCCTTTCCCCCACTTCACTTCGGCGGAGGCGATGCGCGGCGTGCCGTCCGGCAGCTTCGAGAGATCGAGCTCGATGACGGGCAGCGCTTCCGGCTTGTCGTTGCCGATCACGCCGACATACATCTCGCGGCCCTCCACGTACTCCTCGATCAGCACCGGCGAGTCGAAGTTGGTGTGCAGCCAGTCCATCCGCTCCATCAGCTCGCGAATGGAATTGACCACCGCGCTGAACTCGATGCCGATCGATCCATCCTCGCGCGCGGGTTTGACGATGACGGGGAACTGGAGGTCGTGCGAAAAATCGAGCCGGCCGCGAAACGACTTGGCAAACGTGGGCGTGTGGATGCCGTGAAAGGCGAAGATCTTCTTCGCAATCGCCTTGTCCTGCGCCAGCATCAGGCCGTGCGTGCCCGACCCCGTGTACTTCTTGCCAATCAGCTCGAGGTAGCCCGCAATCTTGAAGTCGGCGGTGTCGTCGCCGGCGAACGACTCGCACAGGTTGAAGACGACGTCGCAGTCGGCGCGCGAGAGGCCGAGCAGGCTCTTCATCGTCCCGTCCACTTCGTAGAGGACGGCCTCGTGGCCAAGCCTCGTCAGCGCCTCGGCGACTTCCTCCTCGACTTCCTTCTTGTCGAGCGTGCGCGTGACGGGCGTCTTCTCCGTTGACGCGGCCTCGTCGCGAGTGCCGTGACCTCCACAAGGTATCGTGCTTCCTCGCCCACCTCACCCCACAGCTTCATCCGCTGGCAGTTGCGGCAGATGGAATCGATCAACCCGCGGACGATCGGCCGTCGTACACCGGTCCAGTAAGTGATCTTCTCGATCAGATCCGGCGAGTACTTGTTCACGATATCGGCCGCAGGCTTCGATTCTTTGCGTTTCCGCGTCAAGAAGATCTGTCCAAGGTGCGCGTCGAGCGCCAGGTCGATGCGCGCCTGCCGCTCGTCCTCCGCCTGCCGGTAGAACTGCTCCACCGACACGTCGATGTCCTGCGGCGTGATGTCCACCTCGCCGGTGTTGACGATCGGCTCGAGGTCGGCCACCGCGCGCGCGACGCGCTCGACGTAGCGGAGCTTCTGCATCGCCGGCCAGCCCTTGTATTTGCGGCGCCATGCTGACCGCGGCGTGAGCCAGACGGCAAATGTTTCCGCGAAGTCCTCGTCCGGATGTTTCTGCGCGTACCACCCCTCGATGTGCCTCACGAAGTTCCGGCTGAACGGTACCGGACGATATTCGTCGCGGTACGGCCGGAAGAACGGCCCGAACAGTCTGCGCCATTCCGGCGTCGTGTACAAGCGGTACGCGTAGTTGAACACATGTCCGGCCTCGTGCCGCATGTACATCATGATCTGCCGCTCGCTCTCGAGCGCGTCGACCGCTTTTTCGAGCTTCCGCAGCTTCGCATCTGCCAGGTAGAACGGGATGCCGAGCACCGGCTGCTGATCGGGACAGCCCCATTCATCGGTCAGATAACAGACGGGACGAAACTTCTTCAGACCGCGCCGCTCGAGCTCTTTGTAGAGCTCGCGAACGTAGCCTTCGACCGGTGAGCCTTCGACCTTGAGGCCGAGCTCGCTGACCTTCTTGCCGAGCACGCCACGAATCTCGGGATCGAGGGTTTCGAACTTAACCAAGAATGGATCGCCTCATGCAATTCGTACCACATTATGAGTACCGTCACGCTCCGCGATCTGTACGCGGCCGAGCTTCACGACCTCATGAACGCCGAGAAGCAGTTGGCCGCCGAGCTGCCGATCATGGCGGGCCGCGCGACGTCCGCGCGCCTGCAGCGTGCGCTCGAAGAGCATCATGCGGAAACAAAGATTCAAATCGAGCGGCTCCGCCTGCTGCTCGAACAGCTCAATGAGCCGCCGCGCGCCGTTCCAAGCGGTGCGGTGGCCGCGCTCATCGAGGACGCACGCCGCCGGCTCGACGATGCCGAACGCGGTGAAACGCTCGACGCGGCGCTGATCGCCGCCGCGCAGCGCGTGGAGCACTACGAGATGGCGGGATACGGCTGCGCCCGCACATATGCTCACCTGCTGGGCATGCAGGAGCACGCGGATTTGCTACAGCGCACGCTCGATGAGGAAGGGGACACGGATCATAAGCTCACCGATTTGGCGGAGAGCGTGATCAATATCGATGCAATGAAGTAATCGTTCTCGGCCGCGCCAGAGGCGCGGAGAAGTGTTCTCGGCCTCGCCAGAGGCGCGGAGAAGTGTTCTCGGCCCGGACGCCGATACGTCGTTCCCGTCGGCCAGATCGAAGCCGAGGAGAGCGCGGGTGCGCTGCGGACCTCGCTCACGCGCGCGGAGCTGGCGCGCTATCCCGAGTTCAGCCCGAGCGCGTTCACGGCGATGGACGACCACGACGCGCTGCGCTACGAGCGGCGGCTGCATCGCGTCTTCGCGCCGGATTCGAAGCCGTACGACGGCCGCCCGGTGTACGAGAACCTGCCCGTCTATCGCACGCCGACGTGGCTGATGACCGGCGTCTGGATGAGCGATTCGAGCGGCTTCGCGGTGACGCCGCCGCGCGCCGATTCCGATGCGACGACCAGCGTGCGGCCCGTGGAACCGGCGACTCCCGATACGGGCGCCTACGAGCGGACGGCAGAACCTGAAGGCGAGCTGATGATCGCCCGCGGCCCCTCGACGGAGCTCGGGGCACGCGAGTCCGAGCCGCCCAGACCGGCCACGGAAGAACCGCCAAAGGCGGCCGAGCCGCGCGAGCCGCGCATCGAGCGCTACCGCGAAAGGTAATACCGAGAAGCAGTAAGCGCTACAAAGCCGTGCGCTGGTAGCACTTGGGTGCCACAGCACACGACTTCCTGGCAATTCCGGTCGACCCGCGGCCCGCGTATCGTGCGCTCACGCATGCGCGCGCCGGGACGGCCCCTTCCCCGCGTTCTGTTCGCGACGGCCGGGTGGGTTGTCGTCTGCTGGTTCGTCTTCGGCTGGCGCCTCGGGTATCCGAGCTTCTGGGATCCCGACGAGGCGACTTACGCGGAGACGACACGCGAGATGCTCGCGGCGCACAACTGGCTCGTGCCCACGTATGACGGCGAGCCGTTCTTCGACAAGCCGCCGCTCTTCTTCAACCTGCAGATGGCGAGCTTCGCGGTGTTCGGCGAAAGCGAGCTCGCGGCGCGGCTGGTGCCGGCGCTCTCCGCTGTCGCGCTCGTGCTGGTCGTCTGGTGGTTCGGCACACGGCTGTTCAACCGCGACGTCGGGCGCAACGCCGCGCTGATGTTCGCGGTGCTGCCCGCCACCTTCGCGCTCTCGTCCTACGCAATCGTGGACATGACATTCACGCTGTTCCTCTTCGCTGGCAGCGCGCTTGTCACAATCTCTGCGCTGCGGCAGGTCCGGCTAAAGCCGGACCCCACCGAAGAGAATCGGTGGAGTCCGCCTTCAGGCGGACCGGACCTGCAATATGCGGGATACCTCCTGTTAGCCGCCGCGGTACTCACGAAAGGTCCGGTTGCTCTTGCGCTCGGCGGCCTCGCGTTCCTTCTCAGTCTCGCGATTGCGCCAGAGGCGCGTACACCGCTTTTGCGCCTGCGCTGGGGCCTTGGTCTGCTCATCATCGCCGCCCTCAGCGCGCCCTGGTTTCTCTACATGTGGCTTCGTTTCGGCGACGCCTTCGTCACGGGCTACGTGCTGAAAGAGAACCTCTGGCTGTTCTCAGGTTCGCTCTACGGCGCGCAGCGTTCGCTGCTCTTCTATCCAAAGGTGATGCTCGTCGGCCTGCTGCCGTGGACGCCTCTGCTCCTCGGCCGGCTGGTCGATGCCGCGCGCGGCCTGCGCATCGCGACGCCCGAGCGCCTGCTGTGGTCCTGGGCAATCGTCGTCGTCGGCTTCTTCACCGTTGCCGGCTTCAAGCTCGATCACTACGTGTTCCCCGCCGCGCCCGCGCTTTGCATCCTGTGCGCGCACGCGTGGGACGCGGCGCGGACCGCGGACCGCCGCCCCATTGGCATCGTCGCCGGCCTCGTCACCATCCCGCTCCTGCTGCTCGCGACGGGCGTCATTCTCATTCCCGGTCTCGCTCGTGTGCCGCTCGACCTGCCTGCTGCCGTGCGTCTGCTGCCCATCGCGCTGATCGCGGCAGGCATCGCGATGGCGGGTCAGATCGCGCGGCGCTGGAGACCGGCATCGATTCCCTTCGCCGCCGTCGCGGGACTCCTCGCGTCCTATGCCATCGTCATCACGATCGGGTTGCCGGCGTTCGAGGCGATGAAGCCGACCCGCAGGCTGGCGCGCATCGTCGCCACCCTCGCGGAGGAGGAGGACCATGTCGGGATGTACCGCCTGAACCGCTGGAGCAGCAGCTGGCGGTTCTATGTGGGGCGCCACTCGGAGCGGATGGAGACCGCCGGCGAGCTGCGAATGTTCTTCGCCCGCCCGGGCCGGCACTACTGCGCGATGATGCGACGGGACTACGATCAGCTCACAGCCGAGGGGTTGCGTCTCAAAATAGTCCACCAGGAGCCGGGATTGTTCACGACGACCGGCCGGGCGCTGCGGTCCGGGGCGGCTGCGCGCCGGGACACGTTTATCATTGTGACGGAGGAGCCGCCCGATCCCGGAGCTTGAGTCCCGTGCCCCTCCCGTATTAGTCTCCGCCCGTCTCCCAGTGTCCTCTAGATTTCTCTGGAACTACCGATCCGAGGGACGCCCGGCTGCACGCCTGGAGCGCGTGCTCGCCATTGGCCGCGCGTTTCTGACGGTCAGCGGGCTGATCGCGATCTACATCGATCCGACCGAGCCGGCTCGTCTGGCCGAACTGACCTACGCCGTGCTCTTCGGCTACGTGCTGTACAGCCTGATTGTGGTCGCGTTCGTCCATCGCGCCTCGCGGGTGGCGCCGCGGGACGGCGAGATTCTTCACGGCATCGACATCCTGTGGGTCGCCACGCTGACGTTCGTCAGCAGCGGTCCCACCAGCCCGTTCTTTCTCTTCTTCCTCTTCGTCCAGCTGGCCGCCGCCATTCGCTGGGGGTTCCGCGAGACCGTCGTCACGACGGCCGTTACCGTGGCGATCTTCCTGGTCGAAACGGGGATCGCGGGCGCCTGGAACCCGGAGTGGTTCCCGTGGACCGACATGGCGACGAACCGATCGATTCTGCGCGTCGCGTATTTCGTCGTGACCGGATGCCTGATCGGCTACCTCGCCGAACAGGAAAAGGAGCTGCGCGCGGAGATTGCGGCGGTCGCGGACGCCGCGCGCCAGCCGCGCGTGGAGCTCGGTCTCGGAGGATCGGTGACCGCGGTCTCGCGCGAGCTGCTGCGGATCTTCGACGCCGCGGCCATCGACTTCGTCATTCAGGATTTCGAGACGCGGCGGACGATGCTGTGGCGCGTCGAGCCGCACGACGAGCGTACCGCCTCGCGGCGCGCGCTGCATCTCGAGCTCGATCCGTCGCAGCAGGCGGCCTGGCTCTTCGACGATCCCGGCCGCGCGTGGCATGCGCGGCAGGCGGCGGATGGTTCCGGCTACGCGGTGCGCGTCGCGGAACCGGACGTCTGGCCGCTGCAGCGCAACTCGGTGAACCTGCCGCAGGCGCTTACCGCCGTGCGGCGGTTCACCACGCTCACGGTCGGCAACCTGGGATTGTGCGAGGAATGGCGCGGCCGCGTGTATCTGTTCGACGCGGCCCACACCGACAACCTCGAACGCTCGCTGCACTTCCTCGAATCGCTGACCGAGCACATCACGCCGGCGCTCACCAACGTGTTCCTCCTGCGCCGCCTGCGGTCGCGTGCCGGCGCGGTCGAGCGCGCGCGCGTCGCGCGCGAGCTGCACGACGGCGCCATCCAGGCGCTGTTCGGCATCGAGATGAAAATCGAGGCGCTTCGACGGCAGACGACGCTGACCGCCGCGGCCGTGCAGGCGGAGCTCGGCGACGTGCAGCACCTGCTGCAAGCCGAAGTGCTGGCGCTGCGGGAGCTGATGCAGGCGCTGCGGCCCATCGAGCTCGAGACGAGCGATCAGCTGCCCGACGTCCTCGCCTCGCTCGTCGAACGCTTCCGCCGCGACACGAGCGTCTCGGCCAGGTTCGTCTTCGACGGCCATCCCATCTCGCTGCCGGCGCCGACGGCGCTGGAGCTTGCGCGCATCGTGCAGGAGGCGCTCGTCAACGTGCGCAAGCACAGTCGCGCGCGCAACGTCCTCGTCCGCCTGACCAACACCGATCACACCTGCACGCTCGTCATCGAAGACGACGGGCGGGGGTTCGAATTCGAGGGACGGCTCTCGTCGCGCGAGCTCGAGAAGCGGCGCGTCGGTCCCGCGATCATCAAGGAGCGCGCGCGCATCGCGGGCGCGGAGCTCGCTGTCGATTCCGCGCCGGGTATCGGCGCACGTCTCGAGCTGACGCTCGATGCAGGGGTCCATGCCTGATCAGCCACGTCATGTGCGCATTTCCATCGCCGACGACCACCAGATTTTCCGCGACGGGCTGAAGCGTCTCCTCGAAAGCGAGCCGGGCTTCGAGGTGGTCTCGGAGGGCAACGACGGCATCGACGCCATTCGCATGGCGCGCGACTCGCAGCCCGACATCCTGCTGCTCGACGTCGCGATGCCGCGCATGGGAGGCGTCGAGGCGCTCGCCTCGCTCGGGAGCGGAGGCACGCGCGTCATCCTGCTGACCGCGGCCATCCAGCCTTCGGACCTGCTGAAGGCGATTCAGTTCGGCGCGCGCGGCGTCGTGATGAAGGAGTCGGCGACGCGGCTACTCATCGACGGCATTCACCGCGTCATGGACGGGAAATACATCATCGGCGCCGACGTCGCCGACGACCTCGCGCATGCGGTGAAGCAGGTGGCCGCCGAGCGCCCACGCCCCTACAAGCTGACCGCGCGCGAAATGGACATCGTGTCGGCGATTGCCGACGGCCAGAGCAACCGGCAGATCGCCGAGCGCCTCGATTAGCTACCGCTTGCTGGCCGGTCCGAGGCCGTCGTCGCCGTCAACCGCGGTATCGCGGCTGCGGCCCTCGTCGGTGTGACGGCCGGTTCGATCCCAATCACCGCGTGCCTGATCGCGATTGGGATTCCGGTACGTGGGTTCCGAGTGATTCTGAACGATCTCCGAGCCGATCTCATCCAGCGTTTCACGCCGGACCTGTTGATCCCTCTTGAGCTGTTTGCTTTCACCTCGTCTGCGGTCGGCCATGGGATCCTCCGGCCGCAGGACGTGCAAACACTATGCGGAGCACTCCCCGTCCATGACGACGGGGTCGAAGGCCTGGCTCTCGCCGAGATCGATGAAGTCATCGGGAGTCATCTGCGTCGCGTCGAGCTCGACGAGATCCTTCAGCCGCTCGGTGGCGACGGCGGGCGCAATGCGGCGATAGAACGCGCCGAGGTCTTCCGTTTCGCTCTGCCGCTGCTCGCGATAGAGATCCACCAGCCGGCCTGCCGCCTCGGCGATACGCCGCGCCGGAATCTTCGCGACGACCTTGCCGAAGTGCGCGCCATCGTTGCTGACGCCGCCGCCGACGAGCACGAAGTACTGCGGCACCGCCTTGCCGGCAACCTTTCGCACGCTGCCCTGGAAACCGAGCGCGCCGATGTGATGCTGGCCGCAGCCGTTCGGGCAGCCGCTGATGCGGATGTTGCCTGAGGGCACCGCATCGACCAGATCGGGACGCGCGCTGAAGTACTCGGTGAGCACTCGACCGAGACCGCGCGACTGCGTGACCGCGAGACGGCACGACTCCGCGCCCGGGCAGCTGACGACATCGCTCATCGTCAACGCGTCGGGCGCGTTGAGGTTGGCCGCCGCGAGCCGCTGATAGAACGGCTCGAGCGATTCCTTCCTCACCCACTTGAACAGCACGTTCTGCTCGATGGTCAGACGCATGGTGCCGTCGCCGTAGGCCTCGGAGAGGTCCGAGAGGACGCGCATCTGGCCCGCCGTGAAGTCGCCGAGCGGCAGACGTACGACCACGTGGTAGTAGCCGTCCTGCCGCTGGTGCGCGACGTTGCGGCGCAGCCAGCGCAGATAGGTGTCCGACAGCGGCTTTAGGCGAAGCGTTCCCGGATGAATGCCGGGGCCACGCATCGGCGTCGACGCCATCGCCGCCACATGCTGCAGCGTCGGCGGCGCGGCGGGCTCCCAGTCCGGCGCCAGCTCGGTTGGGGTCTTCGCTGGATCGAACGGCAGCCGCGCGCCACCCTCGCGACGGAAGCCCTCGAGCTCCTCCATCACCTTGGCGCGGAACGTCTCCCACCCCATCTGCTTGACGACGAACTTGATGCGGTTGCGCTGCGGATGCTTGTAGTCGCCGTACTTGTGGAAGACGCGCACGATCGCCTCCGCAACCTCGAGCATCTCCTCGACGGGCAGGAACTCGTACAGCACGTAGCCGCTGACCGGCATGATCGACGTGCCGCCGGCGACCATCACCTTCCAGCCCTTCCTGCCATCGACGATGCGCGCGCGCCAGCCGATGTCGTTGATGCTGGCCACGGCGTGATCCACCGCGCAGCCTTCGAATGCGATCTTGAACTTGCGCGGAAGGTTGCCGCTCAGCGGATGCCGCAGGAAATAGCGCGTCGTCGCTTCCGCGTACGGCGACGGATCGAAGATCTCGTCCTCGGACGTGCCGGCATACGGGCACCCCGTGATGTTGCGCACCGAGTTGCCGCACGCCTCGCGCGTCGTCAGCCCTTCGTCGGCCAGCTCGCGCATGGCGGCTTCGACGTTCTTCAGCAGGACGAAGTGGAACTGGATGTTCTGGCGCGTGGTGATGTGGCAGAAGCCGCGCGAGTAGCGCGACGCGACGCCGGCAAACGCCCGCATCTGCGACGCGGTGACGATCCCCTGCGGCGCCTTGACGCGCAGCATCTGCACGCCGTCCTGGCGCTGGCCGTAGGTGCCGCGCACGAGACGGAAGCGCCGCCACTGGTCCGCGGGCAGCTCGCCGTTCTCGAACTTCCGCAGCGTCGCCACGAACTCGTCGATGTCGTGCTCGCTGGCGAAATCCAGGCGCGCACGCCCGAGCGTCCGTGTGTCATCGATTGCGGCCATACATCACCTTCTGTTCTTCTGCTGCCACCAGCCGTTCGCGCACGCGAACGACATCACCAATCACCACGACACCCGCGATGCCCGCGGGCGGTTCATTCGCCCCGAGCTCCGCGACCGTGCCGGTCCAAATCCATTCCTCAGGCGTCGACGCGCCGCAGATGATCGCCGCCGGCGTCGACGCGTTCCAGCCGCGCGCGATCAGTTTCCGCGCGAGCTCGCCTCTCTTTCCCAGTCCCATCAGCACGACGAGCGACAGCGCGTTCGGCTGCACGGCGTCGAGCGCGTCGCCGAAGGCATCCGTCGCGTGGCCCGAGAGCACCAGAAACCCGGACGCAGACCCGCGATGCGTGACCGGAATGCCCGCAAGCTCCGGCGCGGCAATGGCTGACGACACGCCCGGCACGACCTCGAACGGGATGCCCGCCGCGGCCAGCGCCATTGCTTCCTCGGCTCCGCGGCCGAAGACGAACGGGTCGCCGCCCTTCAACCGGACGACGCGCTTGCCCTGGCGCGCGGCGCGAATCATCAGGCGATGGATCGTTTCCTGGCGCACGCTCTCGCGTCCGGCGCGCTTGCCGACGCAGAAGCATTGGCCGCTGGTGAACCGCTGCAGCGCGTTGGCGTCGACGAGCGCATCGTAAAGAACGAGATCGGCGCTCGCGAGATACGCGATCGCGCGCTGCGTCCACAACTCGGGATCGCCCGGCCCCGCGCCGACCAGCGCCACGCGCGCCTTCGTTCTGCGCGCGTAGAGTGAATTGAGAATCTCGAGCAGCTGCGGGCGCCGCGCGTCCATCGGCGTCTTGTGCGACTTCCACAAGCGGCGCGCGTTGTCCGACGCGTTCAGCCATGCGTCGATCTCGCGCGGGAGGAACGCATCGATGGCCTCCCGCAGCAGACCGGCAATCGCCGGCGCGCGGCCGTCAGTGGAGATCGCGATGGTGACGCCATCACGGCGGACCACGCCACCGAGGTAGGCGCTCGCATGCCGCGGATCGTCAACCGCGTTGACGAAGATGCGCCGCGCCTCGGCCGCGGCGCTCACCTGCCGGTTGACGTCGGGCGGCGCCGCGGCGACGACCCACCACGCGCCGTCGACATCAGTGTCGCGAAATTCGCGGCGGACGATGTCGACATCGGCGCGCTCGATCTCTGGATGAACCTCCGGCGAGACGACGGTCACGCGCGCACCCGCCGCGAGCAGCGATTCGACCTTGCCCGCCGCGACCGGCCCGCCGCCGACGACGAGCACCTTGCGGCCCGACAGATCCAGGAAGGCGGGAAACATGACGCTCATACGGACGCGGGTACTTTCAGCCGGGATCCAATCACCCGGTCGAATTCCGCCAGCGACCGGCCAATCTGCGTCGGCGTCGCCACGCGGTCGCGCACGACTTCGGCCGTCTTGTAGCCGTTGCCGGTGATGCAGACGACGATCGATTCGTTCGGCTTGATGGCGCCGCGCTCGATCAGCTTGCGGGTCGCCGCCAGCGTCGTCCCGCCAGCCGGCTCGGTGAAGATGCCCTCGGTCCGCGCCAGCAGCTGGATGCCGTCGAGAATCTCGTCGTCGGTGACCATCGCCCCGCTGCCGCCGGTCTCTTTGACCACGCGGACGACCTGGAAACCGTCGGCGGGATTACCGATGGCGAGCGACTTCGCGATCGTGTTCGGCTTGACGGGATCCGGGAACTCCGCGCCCGATTCGAGCGCGCGGATGACTGGCGCTGAACCCGCCGGCTGCGCCGCGTGAATGCGCGGCAGCGTGCCCTGCACCAGGCCGACCTCGCGGAACTCGCGCAATCCTTTGTAGATGCGCGGCAGCAGCGTCCCGCCCGCCACGGGCGAGACGAGATGATCGGGGAAGCGCCAACCGAGCTGTTCCGCCACCTCGAAGCCCATCGTCTTGGCGCCTTCGGCGTAGTAGCTGCGAAGGTTGATGTTGGCGAAGCCCCATCCGTAGCGATCCGCGATCTGCGTGCAGAGGCGATTCACATCGTCGTAGTTGCCGTCGACGGCGACGACCTGCGGTCCATAAATCGCGGAGCCGAGAATCTTGTTTGGCTCGAGGTCGTTCGGGATGAAAACGTAACAGGAAAGGCCAAGGCGTGCCGCGTGCGCCGAGACGCTGTTGGCCAGGTTGCCGGTCGACGCGCAGCCGAACACCGGGAAGCCAAGCTCCACGTTACGGGTCGCGGCAATCGCGACGACGCGATCCTTGTACGAGAAGGTCGGATGGTTGACCGAGTCGTCCTTGATGTAGAGCTCGGAGACGCCAAGCTCCTTCGCAAGCCGATCCGCTTTGACGAGCGGCGTGAACCCTGAATTGAAGCCCGTCTTCGGTGAATCAACGGGCAGCAGCTCGAGGTAGCGCCACAGTGACTTGGGGCGCGATTCGATCGCCTCGCGGCTGATGACTTTCTTGACGGCCTCGTAGTCGTAGGTGACTTCCAGCGGACCCAGACATTCCGAGCACACCCAGAGCGCCTCTGCAGGATATCTGGCGCCACAGAGGTGACACGTCAGCCCGGCGACAAAGTTCATGCAGCCCTCAACACGTTTGAATCCTGATGCGCGGCGAGCGTCCGCACGGTCACCGGCGATCCGGCCGCCTCGCACGTCGCCTGCAGCAGCCGCTCGACGTGCGCGAAGTTGCGCCGTGCGAGCACCGCGACCGATGGTCCCGCGCCCGATAAGTACGCGCCGAGGACATCCGGATCGTCGATCGCGAGCACCGCGCCGAGATGCGGCACCAGCGCCACACGCGCCGGCTGATGCCAGCGGTCCTGCAGCGCCTCGCGCAGCCGATCGTCGTCGCCGTTCTGCAGCGCGTGCACCAGCGAGAGCACCCGCTGCAGGTTGAACACCGCGTCCTTGCGCGTGACCGTCGGCGGCAGCGCCGCACGCGCCTTCTTCGTCGACAGACCTTCGAGCGGCGTCGCGATGACGAAGCGCAGGTCGTCCGGCCACGTCCAGCGGAGCGCGCGCGGCTCGGCGTCATCCGATTCGACCACCGACGTCATGCCACCGAACAACGCGGGCGCCGCGTTATCCGCGTGACCTTCGAGCGCCGTTGCGGCCGCGAGCAGCGTGCTGTCGGCTACCGGCGCCGTCACGCGCTCGAAGATGCGCAAGCCGGCAACCGTCGCCGCCGCGCTGCTGCCGAGGCCCGCCGCCACCGGAATGTCACTGTCAATCTCCGCGAACACCGTCGGGACGGCCTCCGTTGCCGGCTTCCCGTGCTCCTGTCTGGCGAGCGCCGCGAACGCGCGTTCGACCACGTTGGTACCGCGAACCGCCGGCCGGCTGCTGACCACCTCGAGCCGTGCGCCGCCGTCGTGACGCACATCGACAATGCGCGCGCGGAGGTAGAGCTGGACCGCCACGCCAAGCGTGTCGAAACCGCCCCCAAGGTTGGCGGTGGAGCCGGGGACCAGAATTTCGTCAGCCAAAAGTAAAAAGCCCGCCTGAACCAACTGGTCGGCGGGCGCGGGTGATGTCAGGTGGTTCCTTCCGGTCCGTTCACGCCTTCGACCAGGTCACGCACGCCAGCGCCGTACACATACAGATACACATGCACGCACAGGCACGCGGAACCGGTCGAATCAGGCCCGAAACCGGGGAAGACCCTGAAAACATTCGGAAAATCATACCATACGGTTGTGGCGGCGACTCCCTTTACTATCGGCATCATTCAAGACCATGCAACCGACGACAACGCGGCCAATCTGGCCCGTGCGGAGCGTCTGGTTCGCGACGCGGCCCGCAAAGGGGCCCAGATCGTCTGCCTGAAGGAGCTCTTCAACGCGACCTATTTCTGCAAGGCGCAGCAGTGCGACCGCTTCGACCTTGCCGAGCCGATTCCCGGCCCCGCAACCGAGCGGATGCAGGCCATCGCCCGCGAGCTTCAGGTCGTCATCGTCGTCCCGATCTTCGAGCGGCAGACGGCGGGGATCTACCGCAACTCCGCGGCGGTCGTCGACGCGGACGGATCGCTGCTCGGCGTCTACCGCAAGATGCACATTCCGGACGATCCGCTCTTCTACGAGAAGTACTACTTCACGCCGGGCGACGGGCATTTCGACAACCACGGCGAGCAGAAGGGCGAGGCGAACGGCTTCAAGGTGTGGAAGACGCGCTACGCGACCATTGGCGTGCTGATCTGCTGGGACCAGTGGTATCCGGAAGCCGCGCGCATCACCACGCTGCTGGGCGCGCAGGTGCTCTTCTATCCGACCGCCATCGGCTGGCATCCAGCCGAGAAGGATGAGTGGGGGACGGCGCAAGTCGAGGCGTGGCGAACGATCCAGCGCGCGCACGCGATCGCCAACGGTGTGTATGTCGCCTCCCCGAACCGCATCGGCCACGAGGACGAGCCGGGCACCAACGGCATCACGTTCTTCGGCCACTCGTTCATCGCCGATCCGTTCGGCCGCCTGGTCGCCGAGGCGGGCGAGAAGGAAGAGATCGTGATCGCGCGGTGCGACCCCGCGCTGATCGAATCCGTGCGCCGCAACTGGCCGTTCCTTCGCGACCGCCGCGTCGACGCGTACGGCCCGATCCTCAGCCGATACATTGGCAGCTAAGCTCCGCATGCCCGCGGAGTGGGCGCCGCACAGAGCGACGTGGATCGCCTGGCCCCACCATGAGCCCGACTGGCCCGGGAAGCTCGGGCCGATTCCGTGGGTCTACGCGGAAATCGTCCGCGTCCTCGCCAATCACGAACAGGTCGAAGTCCTCTGTCAGGACGAGAAGGTGATGGCGGAGGCGCGCACGGCGATCGACGCGCATGGCGTGCGTGCCGATCGCGTCCGCCTGCACGTCGTCCCGACCGACCGCGTCTGGCTGCGCGATTCAGCGCCGACGGCGGCCTGCGACGAGAACGGCCGCGTCGTGCTCGTCAACTGGGCGTTCAACGCGTGGGCGAAGTACGACAACTGGCAGCGCGACGCGGAGGTCGGCAAAGCGATCGCTCGCATCACGGGGCTGCCTCGTGTCGAGCCGCGCATCGTGCTCGAAGGAGGCGGCATCGAAGTGAACGGCGATGGGCTGATGCTCGTCACCGAAGAATGGCTGTTGAGCGACGTGCAGGTGCGCAACCCCGGCATGACGCGCGAGGAGTACGAGCGCGCGTTCGCGGAATGGCTTGGCGTGACGCGTACGATCTGGCTCGGCGCAGGGTGCGTCGGCGACGACACGCACGGTCACATCGATGATGTGGCGCGCTTCGTGTCGGCGGATACGATCGTCCTCGCCGTCGAGGACGATCCCGCGGACGACAATCACGCGCGATCGATGGACAACCTCGAGCGGCTCGAGCAGGCCTCGCGCGACGCGAGCCGCCCGCTGCGGATCGTCACGCTGCCCTTCCCCCGGCCAGTCATCATGCACGGCGAGCGCCTCCCCGCCAGCTACGCCAACTTCTATATCGCCAACGGGGTTGTCATCGTCCCGACGTTCAACGACCCGAACGACCGGATGGCGCTCAATACGCTGGCCTCGTTGATGCCGCAGCGGCACGTGGTCGGAATCCACGCGGTGGATCTGGTCTGGGGTCTCGGAACGCTCCACTGCTTGACGCAGCAGGAACCAAGGGTGTAACCCTAGCGCACACTGTGCGGCCCGCGCGCACGGTTCGTTCTCAGTTCCGCACGATTTGACCGCCGTTTCGCGGGAATGAAAGCTGCACTCATGCGCACAGCTTTTCTCATGCGCATCCGGACCCGTCTCTTCGCCTTCGCGCTCGTCAGCGTGCTGCTCGTCTGCGCCGCCGGCTATCTCGGCATTGCCAACGGCCGGCGTGTCCGCGAGACCCAGCGCGAGACGCTGATGAACGCGGGGCCGATCATCCAGCAGCTCGAAACGATCAAGTTCTCGGGCCTGCGGATCATCTCCGCCGCCACCGACTACGGCCTGTTCCGCCTCGAGGCCCCTGCGCGCAACGCCGCACGGATGCGCGACGAGGAGAGCGAAATCCTCGACGCGACGCGCGATCTGAACGAGAGGCTCGATCGGGCGCGCCTCGTCTGGGAACGCGCCGGGTGGGATCGCGAGGAGATTGCCGAGATGCAGCGCGCGAGCGAGCGCATCAAGGCGCTCAGCCTCGGCCTTCGCTCCGACGGCGGGCGCGGACCGTCCATCGTGCAGCGGCACCAGGATTTCGAGACGGCGGGCCGCGACTTCGTGAGCCTCATGGACCGCATCACGAACGAGCGCCGTCAGATTCTGCTCGAGCAGAACGCGGCGATGGTCGATGCGACCGGGCGCGCGATCTACCTCAGCGTCGCGGGGCTGGCCGCCTGCGCGCTGTTCATCCTGTTCGGCGCCATCGTCCTCGGCCACTCCATCCAGCGGCCGATGCGCCTGCTGCAGCGCGGCGCCGTCCGCATCGGCGCCGGCGACTGGAACACGATGATCGCGCTCACGCGTGGCGACGAGTTCGGCGAGCTCGCCTACAGCCTCAACCAGATGGCCGAGGACCTCAAGGCGACGCACATCGAGCGCGACGAGGCGACCGCCGCGCTCGTCTACGCGAAGGAATCGGCGGAGGACGCCAACCGCGCCAAGAGCGAGTTCCTCGCCAACATGAGCCACGAGATCCGCACGCCGATGAACGGCATCATCGGCATGACCGAGCTGGCGCTCAACACCCCGCTCAGCGCCGTGCAGCGCGACTATCTGCAGACGGTGCACCGCTCGGCGGAGATGCTGCTCCTGATCCTCAACGACGTCCTCGACTTCTCGAAGATCGAGGCCGGCAAGCTGCACATGGAGTCGATCGACTTCTCCGTGCGCCAGATGCTCGAGGAGACGCTGAAGCC
This sequence comes from Acidobacteriota bacterium, assembly GCA_003222635.1. Lineage (GTDB taxonomy): Bacteria > Acidobacteriota > Vicinamibacteria > Vicinamibacterales > UBA2999 > Gp6-AA40. The sequence goes on from QHWQ01000070.1 coordinate 25,244, forward strand.
CTTTGCCCTGCGCGCGCACGAGAAGCGCTGCGAGCTGCTCGTCGACGTGCGCCCCGCGGTGCCCGACTCGCTCGTCGGCGACCCGCACCGGCTGCGCCAGGTGCTCTCCAACCTGGTGAGCAACGCGATCAAGTTCACCGATCGCGGCGACATCATCGTCCGCGTCGAGCGAACCCGCCTGCGCGAGGACAACCAGGCGTCGCTGCGCTTCAGCGTCATCGACACGGGCATCGGCATCCCGCACGAAAAGCAGACGACGATCTTCCGCGCGTTCACGCAGGGTGACGGGTCGACGACCAGGCAATACGGCGGCACGGGGCTGGGCCTGACCATCTGTCAGCAGCTCATGGAGCTGATGGGCGGCCGCATCTGGGTGGAAAGCGAGCCGCAGCACGGCAGCGCGTTTCACTTCGTCGTCACACTGCCCGTGAGCAAGCAGGTCGTCGCGCCGCAGTTCCTCCCCCTGCCCGACGAGCTCGTTGACATGTCCGCGCTCGTCGTCGACGACAACGCCACCAACCGGCGCATCCTCGTGGAGCTGCTGTCGAGCTGGGGAATGATGGCAATTGCGAGCGCGAACGCGGCCGATGCTGCGCGGGCCGCTGACGCCGCGCCGCATCCGTTCTCGCTGGCGCTCATCGACATGAACATCGCGGGCGACTCCGGAGTCGAGATTGCGGCGCAGCTCCGGCAGTGGAAGAACTGCAGCGCGACGCCGGTCCTGATGCTCACGTCGGCCGATCAGCCGCACGACAGCGCGAACAGACGCCGATGCGCGCCGCGCGGCGCCTGCGCGTGCTGGTGGCGGAAGACAATCCCGTCAATCAGAAGCTCGCGCAGCACCTGCTCGAGCGCCGCGGCCACACGCCGATGGTCGTCGCCAACGGGCGCGAAGCGTGCGCAACGACGCTCACCGAACGATTCGATCTGGTGTTGATGGACCTGCAGATGCCGGAGATGGACGGCTTCGAGGCGACCGCCTCGATTCGCCAGCGCGAGCACGACAGCGGCGTGCCGCGCGTGCCGATCATCGCGCTCACCGCGCACGCCATGCAGGGCGACCGGCAGCGCTGCCTGGACGCCGATATGGACGGCTACGTCGCCAAGCCGATCAAGCCGGTTGAATTGTTCGAGGTGATCGATCGCGTTATGGCCGCTAGCGAGGTGGCAGGGGGCAGAGGACAGGTGGCAGTAGGGAGCAGTTAACTCCCTACCCGCCTTACCCGCCCTACTCCCTTACCCGCCCTAGGCCCTAGTTCACCGCGAAGCAATACAGCAGGCCAGCGCCGCCGGTGGCGACGAGGTTTGGCTGACTGCAGCCGCGGCTGCCGTGCGCCGAATTCCACGAGCTGTTGTTGCCACCCTGTTTGTCCGAATGTCCGAGCTGCACCTGGCCCCTGCCGTCGGCGTTGCTCGTGTAGTTGCTGCAGGTGTGATCCATGCCGTCGGTGTACGCGGTGCCGTCCGGGCGCGACCCCGTGAGGATGTCGTGCGTGTTCGGCATGTCGCCGACACCATTGTTGATCCCGGCCTTCTCGGTCAGCGAGATCTGCTTGCCCATCGCGTTGCCGACGCGGGCCTCATCGATCGTGTCGCCGTGCAACTGCGAGTTGTTCATGGCGATCAGCTGACCTCTCGCGTTGTACCACGGACCGTTGCCGATCCGATCGCGCGCGTTCACCGCGCCGGGTCCCTGCGTGCTCACGTAGGCGTGCCACGTGGCGCCACCACGCCCTGCAGCGGTCGCCAGCTGCTGGCAGTACGCATCCGCGCCAGCGACACCGCCATAGTTGGCGCCGTCGCCTTTGCCGACGCTCGTGATGAAAAAGCTCATCGGCTGCTGAGGACCGCGGGCAGCGCCGCCGCCCTGTCCACCACCACCCGGAGCTCCACCGCCCCCGCCCCGCTGCCCGCCACCGCCCCGCTGCCCGCCACCCTGCCCGAACGTGGCGGTCCCAACAAGCGCCGACAGCGCGAGCGCCATCAGTATGGTTGTTGTCTTACGCATCGAGCCTCTCCTTGTAAGAAACGTGTCTGGAGTCGTTCGCGTTGCCGCGCACGAATGTAGCACAAGCGTGCTGAATCGCAGCCGCGGCCGCGCCGGATCCGCCTTCGCTGCGCACGACCCCGGCGGCCTCGGCGGCACGGCTCGACACGGTCGTGTCCGCGAGCAGCCGCTCGAGTTCCTTCGCGACGCGCGCGCCCCGATACTGGCGGGGCAGTACCGACCTGGCGACGCCCAGCCGCACGACGCGCGCGGACATCACGCCTGGCGGTAGCGCACCGCTCGGGCGATTCTGTTCGAAGCCCCCGGTCAGCAGGACGGCACGCACGCCGAGCCGTCGCACCGCGGCGATGCTCTCCTCATAGAAGCGGCCGGCCGCGGCGACGGCGGATGTCCCAAGCGTGAAGACAATCGGCGGCGGGCCCGCATCGAGAAACGCCTCGAGCTCGGGCGACAGGCCATCGGGCCCGTTGTAGAAGATGAATCCCGTGACGCGAACGTTGGGCGGCCAGTCGGGCTGCGGCTCGCCGAGCACGCGAGAGAAGAGCGCCAGCGTCAGCATCGGCGAGAACTGTCCCTCGAAGAGCGGATGCTCACCCGGTGGCAACCCAAGGTCGCGGCGCAGATCGAACACCGGCTTCATCCACGCGCGTGTGTGATGCCGTGCGAAGCGCGCCATCAGATGCCCGTACCACGGGCCAAGCCGTCCGAGAGGCGCGAGAAACGGCGCGGGCGCCAGCACGGGGATGTCCGTTGGCGAGAAGAACGACATCGGCGCAAGCACCGTGGAGACCCACGGCAGCCCGCGCGCCTGCGCGACGATCGGCGCGGCAAACGTGATGGGATGCGTCACCATCCCGTCCACATCCTGTACCGCGCGATCGAGGGCGGCGTGATCGCTGCGGAGCGCCGGCATCAGGATGCCTTTGAGGAGGACGTCGTGTCCGCGCACCGGATCGAGCACGCGCGCGATCAGCTCGCGGTCGTTGGGGTCGATCATCGGGCCGACCGGATGGAACTCGAAGCCGAGCGACTCGATGAACGGGCGATAGAACTCCGCCGTGGCGATGACCGGGCGATCGCCGCGCTCGCGCAGCGCGAGCCCGAGCCCGACGTACGGATAGACGTCCCCGTACGATCCCCAGCTCGTGATCAGGATCCTCAAGGCGACTGGCGTGTCAATGCGTCATCGCATACAGGATGACGTTGGCCCCGATCGCGTACGCCGGCACTGAGAACCGCTGGAAGTAATCCGGACTCTCCGACTCCCGTTCGAACGCATCGCCGAAGTCGGTATCGAACGTCATGAACACCACCACCCGGCCGGCCCGGTCGAGGATCGCACGCGCGTACGCCCGTGGGCTGTCCGCCCCGCGTTCCGACGTGATATGGCGCTGCTCCCACAGTCCGATGTTCGGAATCTGCGGGATGTCGCGGATGTCGAACAGCATGTGAAAGAGC
>QHWQ01000071.1 GCA_003222635.1 Acidobacteriota bacterium
GCTTGTCGATGCGATAGCTCCCCTGGCGGCAGCTGTTGACCGCGTGGTACCCGGGCACTCCGGGCGCAAGCGGGGCAATCCGAGTGGTCGCGTCACGCTTCTCTTCCGAAAAGAACGTCAACCCGTCGGTAACGATGAGGCCGAGGTCGCGCAGGCATGCGCGATCCAGGCGCGGATAGTACACCTCGTTCAGGATGCCGTGGCTCACGGTGAACCAGACACGGCTCGTCGCCCGAAGCGCCGTGCCCACGCCGACCTTGGCGCTGGACGTCCACCGCGGAGGGATGCCCGGCCAGCCGGGCGCATAACGTGTCGTCACCCGACCAAGTAAATCTCACCGCAGCATCCGCGGCAAACAGCCATCACTCAATTCGCCTGGCGGGTACGTCGCGTCCACTCTGATGCAGCGTGAGGCCCGGGGCATGGCCGTCGACGTCAGCGTCGAAGCTGATCTGAGCTTCGATCACTTTCAGAAAATACTCACGTTCGCCTTCCGGGAATTTTCGGATCGACGGGTATCTGCGTGTGCTGCTTCGGCGGTTGGATCAGCGGGACGGCGGGGTCGAGCAGATGCATGGCAATATCGTCCACGCCCGCAGGTGTTCCGGCATTGGATAGGACCACGACGCCGACGCGCCTCCTGGAATCAAAGGCGATGATCGATCGATAGCCGCCTGTGCCGCCGTTGTGCCAGACGATCTGTGCATCCTTGCGGGTGGTGATCATCCAGGCCAAGCCGACTTCCATCCTGGCATCACCGAGAGCCAGGCCAGCGGGTCGCCTCTCCTTGAGCATCGCGGCCATCGCCGGATTGAGCGGCGAATCCGCATACCCAAGATTTGCAGCCAGGAAGGCGAGCATGTCATTGACCGTGGAGCGCAGTGCACCGGCTCCGGCGAGAGTGGGCAGATCCCAATTTTCAGCTGGATTCAGAGAACCGTCATACGCGACTGCCAGGCGTGCCCGCATCGCAGGCGCGAGTCTGATTGTCGTGTCGGACATCTTCAGCGGGACGAGTATGCGCGAATGGACAAGGGCTTCGTAGTCCATGCCCGCCCGCCGAGCCAGGACGTGGCCCAAAAGCCCGCCGCCGAGATTGGAATATTCGAACTGCGAGCCGATGTCGCGGGGGAGCGTGTAATTCGAGAGGAACTGATAGAGCTGATCGACGGAGTAGTCGGCGTATGGATTGGCGGGATCGGCCGGCCTCAAGTTGTTCGGCAGGCGCGGCAGGCCCGCGGTGTACGTCGAGAGGTCTTCGAGAGTGATCTGGCGGCCGTTGCGTTCGGGCACTCTGACTTCGCGCGGCAAATATTTGGCGATGGGGTCGGTGAGCGCAACCTCGCCGCGTTGAACCATGTCGGCCAGAATCAGCGACGTGAAGACCTTGGTGATGGAGCCGATCTCGAAGACGGTGTCGGCATCGACGGAACGCCGGTCGTCCTTGGCGAGCGCGCCGTAGGAGATGATGCGCCGGGCACCCGGTTCGATGATCCCGACGACGATACCGACACTCTGGCGATCCCTGTCAATTCGGTCGACCAGGATTTTTCGGATTTCGTCGTTTGAAGGCAGCGCGGATTGCGCGACGGCAGTGGTCATGAATGCCAATAGGAAGAGCAGGAACGCGAGAAGGGGCCGAAGCACGGGCACTGCGTCACCGCACGATCGTCGTCGGCGGGTTCGTACCCGCTACAGGTGTGCCCAGTCCCTTGTACAGGAAGCGCTGGAAGCGGCGCGCGTCGAAGTTCTCGCCGATGTAGAGATTCCCTCGGCTATCCACCGCGATCGCATGCGGCACGTTGAGCGAGCCGCCAAACAGTCCCTGCTGGCCGAAGCGGGCGATCACCTGCAGCGTCTCGCGATTGAGGATCCAGACGTGATGGTTCGCGCCGTCGATCATGTACAGAAACCTCTGTTGCGGATCGGGCGACAGGACGAAGCCTGATGCCGCACCCGCCAGCAGCGTTCGCTTCGAGACGAATGCTTCCTTGACGTAGGTGCCGTCCTTCCTGAACACCTGGATGCGGTTGTTCGGCCGATCGGCCACGTAGACGAAGCCGTCGCGCGAGATCGCGATGTTGTGCGGCAGGCGGAACTGCTGCGCCGGCGGCGCATCCGGATTGTACGGACCGGGATCCTTGTCGTCCGGCTTGTTGCCGTACGCGCCCCACATCCGTTTGAAGGCGAACGTGTCCGCGTCGAGGACGATGACGCGATGGTTGCTGTAGCCATCGGCCACGTACACCTCGTTGGCGGCCGGATCCACCACGAGATTCGCGGGGCTGCCCATGTTCTTCGTGTCGGCGCTGCCGCCGCTCATGCCCGGCTTGCCGAACTGCTGGAGGAACTTTCCTTCCCTCGTGAATTTCAGGAGCTGCGCATCTTTGGCGCCGCTGCCGGCCAGCCACACGACGTCTTTCTGATCCACGAACACGCCGTGCTCGGTCTGCGGCCAGTCGTAGCCTGGGCCCGGGCCACCCCACGAGCGAATCAACGTGCCGCGCTGATCGAACTCGAGGACCGGTGGCGCCGGCACGCAGCAATCCGCTTTCGGCGGGTTGTCATCCGCGCCGGAGAACCGCTCGTTGGTCAGCAGGCCCCCGGGCCGCTGCAGGACATAAAGGTGATCCTGCCGATCGACGGCCAGTCCTCCGATGGGGCCAATCGCCCAGTTCTCGGGCAGCGGCTTCGGAAACGTGGGGTCGTACTCGAAGATCGGGATCTGTACTTTCTGAGCGTGACCGACGGAGGCGTCCTGCCAGGTCCAGACCAACAAGAGCGCGAGGCCGAGTGCGGCTCTGGCGATTCGCTTCGGATTCATGCACGACTCCTCGGTGCGACGTAGATCATCTCGGAGTGTGACACAGACGCGATGGACGGTTACGAACTTTCCGCGGCGATGTCTCGATCGGGCGTCCGAGTGTCAGCGACGAATCGTGAAACCCGTGGCCACGACGCATCGATGGTCAGTGCGGCTTCATCGCGACGAACATTCGCGCTCAGTCGCGGCGCGCGCGGCCATATCGCGTTCGACGCAGTCAGCAAGGTGCCCGCTTGCTGACATCGATCATTACAGAACCGCAGGCCATCTGACTTCTTGCGCCGAAGAGGATTGTGGTCCCGCAGTAGTCGCATGCGGCCATGATCAGCTCCGGGGAGAAGTGCGCGGTATGCCTAACGGATTGGCGCTCGGCCGCGAGCTGCGCGGGACCGGCGCTTCGATTTGGTCTTCCGCCTCACGCGGGTCTTCGGCTGCGGCGCCTTCGGAGGCGACAGTCGAACTTTCAGCTGGTTCTTCATCGCCTCAAGCGAGATGACGCGACCACTTCGAAAGTCGGCTCTGGAGCGCTCGATGATCTCCAGAAACTCCGGATGTCCACTCAGAGCCACTGACTCCCGGTCGGTCTTCTTCAGCGGCACAATGGCAGCGATCACTCGGTTGCGATCAGTCAGAACCACGATTTCGTCGCGGAGGTCTGCTGCATATTCGGCCAATGGCCGCGACGCTTGCGATAACTTGATCGTCTTCACAGCCGAATCTCCTCCCCGCCGATCCGGACGACGTCTCGATCCTTCACGCCGACCGCGAGAATCCGAACCGTAGCCGGCGGGCCTTCGCTTACATCGTAGAACACTCGCAGCTGACCAACTCGCAGCTCCCACGGCGCCACTGGATTGGGCCTGAGCGGCTTCCGATTGCGCGTCTCGACCAACGGCTGCTTCGAGAGCTGGCCCTCGATTTTCGCTAGCACCGTCGTCCGCTGATTCGCGGTGAGTGCCTCGAGGTGTGCCTTCACTGACGCGGCGAATTCGATCGTGTAGGCCATGCAGTCGCGAACTGCCCGACCCTATTTTCCATCGTCGCCACGATTTGCCAAGTCGCCAACGTTTCACGATGAGCCGCGACGCTGACCGTCGCGCCGGCGCCAGACGGCTCCATCACGTAGTCAGGCCGCGATTCTCCACTGTCGCGTAGATTGCCGAACTGCTGGAGGAACTTGCCTTCCCTCGTGAATTTCAGCAGCTGCGCATCTTTGGCGCCGCTGCCCAGCCACACGACGTCTTTCTGATCCACGAACACGCCGTGCTCGGTCTGCGGCCAGTCGTAGCCTGGGCCCGGGCCACCCCACGAGCGAATCAACGTGCCGCGCTGATCGAACTCGAGGACCGGCGGCGCCGGCACGCAGCAATCCGCTTTCGGCGGGTTGTCATCCGCGCCGGAGAAGCGCTCGTTGGTCAGCAGGCCCGCGGGCCGCTGCAGGACATAAAGGTGATCCTGCCGATCGACAGCCAGTCCTCCGATGGGGCCGATCGCCCAGTTCTCGGGCAGCGGCTTCGGAAACGTGGGGTCGTACTCGAAGATCGGGATCTGGACTTTTTGAGCGTGACCGACCGAGGCATCCTGCCAGGTCCAGACCAACACGAGCGCGAGGCCCACGGCCACTTTGGCGATTCGCTTCAGATGCATGCGCGACTCCTGCATGGTCCGGCGACGTGCGTCGGGCGTGCAGTGTGACACAAGTGCGAAGAAGTGCTGCAGGATTCCGCAGCAGATTGATTTGACAGACGGGTGCGCTGGCGAGACTATTGGCCGCCATCAACTTCGAGCGCGGTGAGAGCCATGACAACATTCATGTCGAGACTCAGTGCAGGCATCGCCGTTGCGGCGGCCATCGGTGCCGCCGGCGTCGCGCGCTACACGGCGACGCAAACGGACGCGGCCGACGGCTGGTCGGCCAGCAATCACGATCAGAGCGCCAACCGTTACAGCCCGCTGACGCAGATCACGCCGGCCAATGTCAGTACGCTACAGCGGGCCTGGAGCATCCATCTCGAGCCCGCCGGCTACTCCGGCAAGCTGATCACCGACGAAGCCATTCCCCTCGTGATCGGCAACACGATGTATGTCGGATCGCCGTACGGCGCGGTGATCGCGCTCGACGCCACCACTGGCGCGGAGAAGTGGACATTTCAGCTGCCGAACAAAGACATTCCGGCCAAGCGCGGTATTGCGTACTGGCCAGGCGGTGACGGCCGCCCCGCATCGATCGTGTTCGGATCGAACGCCGGCGCGCTCTACTCGATCGACGCGGCGACAGGGCGACCGAACGACTGGTTCGGCGACAAAGGGCACGTCGACACCAAGACGCCGGAAGTGATGCAGACCGGCATGAACGTCGCCTATTCGCACCTCTCGTCTCCGACCATCTTCAAGAACCTGATCATCACTGACGCGGGCACCGGCGAGGGCCCCGGAGGATCCAACGGCGGCCTAGGCGCTGCCGGCGACACGCGTGCGTGGGACGCGACGACAGGCAAGCTGGTGTGGACGTTCCACACCGTGCCGCGCCCGGGTGAATTCGGGTACGACTCGTGGGGCGAGGGGAGCGCCACGAACCGGTCCGGCGTCAACGTGTGGGGCTATATGTCGCTCGACGCGGCGCGCGGCATTCTCTACATGCCGCTCGGCGCCCCGAACAACGATCGCGTCGGCATCGACCGTCCCGGCAACAACCTGTTCTCCTCGTCCATCGTGGCGGTCGACGCGAACACCGGCAAATATCTCTGGCACTTCCAACTCGTGCATCACGATGTGTGGGATTACGATGCGCAGTCGGCTCCGCTCGTCGTCGACCTGCAGCGGGGCAGCGAGACGATTCCCGCGCTCCTCGTCGTCAACAAGACCGGACTCCTGTTCACGCTCAATCGCGTCACCGGCAAACCGATTTTCGACGTCGTCGAGCGTCCTGTGCCGAAAAGCGACGTGCCCGGCGAGCAGGTGTCGCCGACGCAGCCGTTCCCGGTCAAGCCGGAGCCGCTGACGCAGATGACCATCTCGCGTCACAACCTTTACAAGGGCGAGCCGCAGCACCAGGCGTATTGCGAGCGCATGGTGGACGACAACAACATCAAGCTTGGTGGCCCGTTCATGCCGATCGCCGCGGAGCGCTACAGCATGTCTCCACCCGGGCCACAGGGCGGCATCAACTTCTGGGGACCCGCGTACGACCCGAAGCTGCATCTGTTCGTGTCGAACACGACAAACCTCTTCCAGCCGATGCGGCTGACGCGGCGGCCCGACGGCAGCTGGATCAATGCCGGGGAGCTCGCCGGTCTTCGCCGCTTCGGCGATCCCGATCGGCATCTGCCGTGCGGCCCAACCCCGTGGGGCGAGCTCGTCGCCGTCAACATGGATACCGGCGACATCAAGTACCGCAAGACGCTCGGCGTCTCCGACATGCTGCCGCAGGGCCTCCAGAACACTGGTCGCCCCAGTACGGGCGGCGTGATCCTCACCGCGAGCGGCCTCACGTTCGTCGGCGGCACCGACGATTTCAGGTTCCGCGCGTTCGCGACTGCGACCGGCGACGCGCTGTGGGAGATCAAGCTGCCGTCATCGATCGAGGCGACGCCCATCACGTACATGGGCGCCGACGGACGGCAGTTCGTGACGGTCGTGGCCACGGGCGGCAGTCTGACGGGGTCCGACGTCACCAACGACGAGATCATCGCGTTCGCGTTGCCGAAGAAGTAGTGAGTCCGGCTCTATGCGACAATCATGGCGCTTCCGCGAGGTGTTCCTATGAGATACGTCCTCCAGCTGGGGATCGTCTTTATCGTGGTGGCCGTGCCGGCGTCCGCGGCTGACGTCACGTTCGACAAGGACGTTCTGCCGATTCTGCAGAAGCACTGTCAGATGTGTCACCGGCCCGGCGAGGTCGCGCCGATGTCGCTTCTCACCTACGAAGCGGCGCGGCCGTGGGCGCGCGCGATCAGGACAGCTGTGCTCTCGCAGAAGATGCCGCCCTGGCCGGTTGAGCCGCAGTACGACCACGGATTCTCGAACGCGGCGCGGCTCACCGAGCGCGAGCGCGATACGCTCGTGGCGTGGGCCGACAGCGGCGCGGTGGAAGGCAACGAGAGCGACAAGCCCGCGCCGGTCATCTTCACCGACGGCTGGAATCTGGAGCCCGACCTGATCGTCGAGATGCCAGCCGACTTCCACGTGCCGGCGACCGGGACCATCGAATACCAGTACATGCTCGTCAAGGCGAACTTCCCAGAGGATGTGTGGGTGAAGGCCGCCGAGATGCGGCCCGGCAACTCGAAGGTTGTGCACCACGGCGAGGTTTGGGTGCTGCCGCCTGGATCGAAGTGGATGAGCGATGCCGAGCCCGGCGTCTCGTATCCTCAAACCGAGCGCCCCAAGATCGGCGAGGATCAGATCGATATCCTCGGCAAGTTCAACCCGGGTCTCGGTGCGCAAACGTTCGAGTTTGGCGATTCGGCAAAATTCATCCCTAAAGGATCGGATCTTGTCTTCGAGATCCACTACACGGCCGTCGGAACGCCGCAGATCGATCGCACGAAGGTTGGACTGGTCTTCGCAAAAGGGCCACACACCACGCGCTACTTCACGTCATACGGCCCGACGGCGGGCAATCTCGTGATCCCTGCCGGCGACCACAACGCGGAAGTCGTGAGCGAGGTCACCGCGACGACCGACATGAAGCTGGTCTACGCGCAGCCGCACATGCACCTGCGCGGCAAGGATTACGAGATGCGCGCCATCTTCCCCAGCGGCGAGTCACAGACGCTGTTCAAATCGAAGTGGGACTTCAACTGGCAGCTCGGGTACGTGTTCACGCAGCCGGTCGATCTGCCGAAAGGGACGCGTCTCATCGGCATTTCGCATTTCGACAACTCGTCGGCCAACCGGTTCAATCCGGATCCGACGAAGGAGATTCGCTGGGGGCTTCAGAACTGGGACGAGATGAGCAACTGCTTCATCGGACTGGTCTTCGATGCGCAGGTCGATCCAAAGAAGATCTTCGTCAGGAGCGGGCCGAGCCTGCTGCCCACGGGTCCGCCTGGACCGACGCTCGCTGTGCTGAAGGAGGACGCGACGAAATAGCTTGGCGGGAGCCGGTCCACGCGAACGATCGAACGTCACGTTCGGATTGTCGGCATCCTGCTGCTGATTACAGCAGGCTGGATGCTGGGCGCGGCGACCGCCGCGTCCGGTCCAGCGCGATTCGTCCGCTTCAGCGAAGCCCGCTCGATTCTCACCGAGCTCGCCGGCCGGCTTCCACCCGGCCTCGACACACTTCCCCCTGCGCAGCTGGAAGCGGCATGGCCGCGGTGGATCGAGCGTCGCGATCGCGAGATCCGCGCGCGGCTCGACCAGGGTGACGAAGACACCATCGTCAACTGGGCGCTGTTCGGCACCACGTTCACGTCGAAACCACGCGCGGTGCTCGGCGCCGTCGAAGCGGGCACCGCGGACGATCGGGAGCTGGTGCTGCGCCGGACCATTGAGCTGATCTCGGCGCGCGTCGACGATCTGCTGACGGCGCTGGCCAGCCCTGGCAGCGACGAGCGCAGGCTGTTCGCCCGCGCGTTTCTTCAGCGACGAGGGCTTCGCTTCGCAACCGCAGCCGACAGGGACGCTGCGCGAATGTATCTGAGTGCGGCGATCATCCGCGTCGCAAGCGAACAGGACCAGATCGATCAGGAGCTTGGCGCGACGAGCAGCGGCAACCCCCTGACCGAGTTCATCGAGCGCTCGCGGTTGTTTCGCACGCGCGGTCTGTCGCTCGACACGTCGCTGATTCCGAACTATTCGGTTCAGCAGGCGCTCGCGGCGATGAAGGCGCGCGGGCTGCTCGAGCCCGGTTCCGTGAGACGCGTGGCCATCGTCGGTCCCGGGCTCGACTTCGCCGACAAGGACGTCGGTTTCGACTTCTATCCTCCCCAGACGCTCCAGCCGTTTGCGGTGCTCGATGCGCTGAAGCGCCTGGGCCTTTCACCCGCGCCAGCCGGCCCTGAGATCGTGCTCCTCGACATCAGTCCACGCATCATCGCTCACGTGACACAGGCCCGGGCACGGGCCTCGAGAAACATCGGGTATACGGTGAATCTGCCGCTGCCCAGAAGCAGCGCGTGGCTCCCCGAGACTCGAGCGTACTGGCAGACGTTCGGCGATCAGATTCGAACCTCAATATCGTGACCCAGCGCCTCGATGGCGAGCCGTTCGATCTCGTGATCGCCACGAACGTGTTCATCTACTACGACGTGCTCGAGCAGGCGCTGGCGATGTCGAATGTCGAAGCGATGCTGAAGCCCGGCGCGTTTCTGCTGGCGAACTTCTCGGCGCCGAATCTGATGTCGATCACCATTCGCCCGGTGGAAACCACGACGACCAGTTACGCGCGCGGCCGGGCTGGCAACGACAGCGTCGTCGATTTCATCGTCTGGTACAAAGCGCACGCGATCGCGCAGTAAATGAAGTATTCTTCCTGAACACTTTCCCGCGCGCTGGCGTTCGTCCACTTCCACAACTGGTAAGGAGGACAGCGATGCCGAACCTCACCCAGCGATCCTCGGGGACCCTCCTGCTCGTCCTGGTGTTCCTGCTCCTACCGTCGATGGCGTCCGCACAGGCCGCAATCACCGGTGTCGTCAAGGACAACTCCGGCGGCGTGTTGCCGGGCGTCAAGGTGGAAGCCGCCAGTCCCGCGCTGATTGAAAAAGTCCGGTCGGTCGTCACCGACGCGACCGGCCAGTACCGCATCGTCGATCTCCGGCCGGGCGTCTACTCGGTGGTATTCGAGTTGCCCGGGTTCAGCCTCGTCCGGCGCGAAGGGATCGAGCTGTCGGGAAACTTCGTGGCGACCGTGAACGCCGACTTGAGAGTCGGTGCGCTCGAGGAAACGATCACCGTCACCGGTGAGACGCCGATCGTCGACGTGCAGAGCGCGCGGACGCAGCAGATCATCACCAGAGACATCATCTCCGCGATTCCCTCCTCGAGGAACGCACTCGGCCTGCAGAACCTGATTCCAGGCATGACGGCCACCGGCGGCGTCGGCATCATCGGGAATTCGAACACCGACTCCGGCGGCATCGGAGGATCCATGCAGGGCGTAGCCGCCGCCATCCACGGTGGCCGCGCGGCCGACTCGCGCATTTATGCGGACGGCATCAACATGGGGTGGGCGGGCGGAAACGGCGGCGGCGGAAACATGCCGCAGGTGGCCGCATCGCAGGAAGTGGTGCTGACCATTTCGGGCGGGCTCGCGGATGCGGAGACGAGCGGTGTGGTCGTCAACGTCATCCCGCGTGACGGCGCGAACAACTTCACCGGCCAGTTCAATGTGAGCGGCTCGAACAGCGCGCTGCAAGGCAGCAACTACACCGACCGGCTCAAAGCCAAGGGCCTGCGATCGCCTTCCGAGCTGATCAAGGTGTACGACGTCAATCCGATGTTCGGTGGCCGCATTGTGCGGAACAAGTTGTGGTTCTACTCGGCCTTCCGCCAGACGGGAGGCGAGAGCACGGTGCCGGGGCTGTGGTGGAACAAGAACGCCGGCAATCCCGATGCGTGGGTCGTCGATTTCGATCGATCGAAGCCGGCGTTTACCAACAGGGTCGAGCGGCAGGCAACGATGCGATTGACCTGGCAGGCGACGCCGCGCAACAAGTTCAACATGCAGTGGGCCGAGCAGTACCTCGACTCGAACTACGGCAGTGGCGGCGGCGCCGAGACCAACGGCCAGCTGACGACGCCGGAAGCGACGCCGCGGTCGTACTACATTCCGTCCCGTCAGCCGAGTGCGACGTGGTCGTCTCCGATCTCGGGGCGGCTGCTGGCCGAGGCCGGCTGGGGCATGTATCAGGCGCGGTACCGCTTCGGCCCACGCAACGATGGCACGAACAACCCGCGGATGATCCAGGTGCTGGAGCAGGGCGGCGAGGTTCCGAACCTGCTGTCGCGGGCGCCTTCAGCCCCCACCAACGGCGGATTCGCGCACTCGTTGATCGGGAACCTGGCGAGCGTGCGCGCGTCGCTGACCTACGTCACGGGCGCGCACAACATGAAGTTCGGGTACCAGGGCGGGTTCGGCAATCCGTCGCAGACCTACAACTATCCGAATCAGGTCACGCAGATCAGGATGCGAGACGGCGTGCCGAACCAGCTGACGCAAACCACTGCGGTTGGAGGCGGCATCAAGTACGTGCGCAACCTCGTTCCGACCAACTTCTTCGCGCAGGACCAATGGACGTTGAAGCGGCTGACGCTCCAGGGCGGCGTCCGGTACGACTCCCTGATCTCGAGCTACCCGGAGTCGCGTGTTGGCGGCTCCGGCTATCCGTACGCCCCTGAAGAGATCTTCTATGCAAGTCGATCGACCCCCGGCTACAACTGGAAGGACATCTCACCACGCATCGCCGCCGCGTACGACGTCTTCGGGAATGGGAAGACGGCGGTGAAGTTCAACCTGGGTCAGTACATGGAAGCCATCACGGCGACCAATAGCGATCTGGACATGAACCCGCTGGTGCGCACGGTCGTCAGGACGACGCGCGGGTGGACGGATACCAACCGGAACTACGTGCCGGATTGCGATCTGATGAATCCTGCTGCCAATGGCGAATGCCAGCGGATGGACAATCAGAACCTGGGGCGGCAGGTATTCAATCGCACCTTCGATCCGGGCTATGTCGGCGGGTGGGGCAAGCGGCCGCACAACTGGAGCCTCGGCATGTCCGTGCAGCACGAAGTTGTTGCTGGTGTCTCCGTGACGGCCGGCTTCCATCGCAACACGTGGGGCAACTGGTACGTCGTGGACAACCGGGCGACCAGCTTCACGGACTACACGCCCTTCAGCATCAAGGCGCCGCTCGATCCGCGGCTGCCTGGCGGAGGTGGCTACACGATCGGCGGCTTGTACAATCTCGTGCCTGAGAAAGTCGGTCTGGTGGACGAGCTCGCGCAGTCATCAAAGAACTTCGGTGATCAGAAAGAGAACTGGCAGGGCGTCGATTACTCGGTCGCGGCGCGGCTGAAAATGGGACTGACGCTGCAGGGCGGAGCAGGCACGGGACGGAAGCTCGCTGACGGCTGCGCCGTGCGTTCGAAACTGCCGGAGCTCGGGACCGGACCCACGGGAGCCGCGAACAGCTCCGTTACAGCCAACGTCCTGGTGACCACGCAACGGGGTTCGCTTTCGGTGACGAACCCCTATTGCCGCTTCGCCGAGCCGTACCGAACCGACGTCCGTGGGCTCGCCACGTATACGGTTCCACGAGTCGACGTTCAGCTCGCGGCGACGTGGATCAGCGTACCGGGTGAGTACCTCGAGGCCAACTTCGTGGCGGACAATGCATGGATCGCCGCCGGGCCGCAGCCGCTCAGCCGGCCTCTCACGGGAGCTTCCGTCGTCACGGTGAATCTGATTCCGCCGTACACGATGTTTGCCGATCGACGCAACAACGTGGATTTCCGGATTGCGAAGATTCTCCGCTTCGCCGGGATGCGGACTCAGTTCGGGGTCGACATCTACAACCTGATGAACGTGGACGTCGTGACGGCGTACAACCAGACGTTCGTGCCTGGTGGGCCGTGGCTGGCGCCGACCGCGCTGCAGCCCGCGCGCTACGCAAGGCTCAGCCTGGAGATCGATTTCTAGTATTGAAAAACGTCCGCGCCCGGTTTATCGGACCAGCCGGGCGCGGCAGTTTGGCCCCGTAAACCACGAAGTAACCCATGAGTGCGCCGCCGAGCGACATCATCGCCACGGACGGTTGGCCCGTCGGCTCCACATGGAGGTTAGCCAGCACTCGGCGTTGATAGCTCCCTGTGCGCGGGTATCACCTCCACCTTCAAGTACTTTTTGAAGTCCGCCATGTGTTCTCGAATATCCGCCAGCTGCGCATCACCGACGAGACCTTGGCGTCAGATGCGCCGTTCAATCGTTCCGAGCACGAGGTATCCAGGTGCCCCGCCCGCGGACAGTCCAGCGGCGACGATGACTTGCTCCAAGCTCGGACATTTCGTGAACCGCTCGCGCACATAGGGATTCAGGACAAACGAATATCGCGGCGGCAACACCCCCATGCGAATACGCTGCGTCTTTCGCCTTGCTGAGTCCATGAGAATTTCAGGACCGTCGGCCGTGACTCACTCACCGGCCTGTGCGCGGTCTTTACGACGCAGAGAGATCATGTTCGTAGAATTCGATCAAGGCTGCGACATGTTGTACGAGGTAGTTCCCCCTCGCGAAGCACACCGGCCGCCACCGCTGAGGGACCGCCGGCTCCAGGTGCGTTGTCGCGTATCGCTTCCAGATCTGGCGCGCCGTGTCCTGATGGAATCGATGGATGAGATTGTTGAGTTCGAAGGAATCGATTTCGCCACGATCCCAACGATCGAATCGAGCGCGAAGTTCACTCAGGGCGTCACGCAAGTCGCGATCGTGAGCGACTCCTGCCCATTCCCGAACCAGGCGTTCGATCCGTTTCGGAACTTCGTGCATCTATCGATTCGTCAGTCTGTCATATCAACGTGTGGCTTCAGCCGCGGCGGCTCATGATGGCACCAGCCGCCGACGGCTGCAAACCTTGTTAGACGGCGTGCCACGCGCTACAGTACGGCCCATGAGGCTCGCCATCGAGCTCCCGCCGGCCCAGGCTGACAGGCTGCGTGCCGAGGCTGAACGTCTTGGACTTTCGCCTGAAGATCTCGCCCGAGCCGTCCTCAGCGACCTGCTTTCGACTCCGGACTCCGAGTTTCAGGATGTGGCTCGCCGTGTACTGACCAAGAATCGGGATCTGTACAAGCGCTTGTCCTGATGCGCTATCTGACGCTCGGGGAAGTCGTGGCACTTCACCGGGCGATTCTTGAAAGTTCTGGTGGGGCATCGGGAATTCGTGATCTCGGCGCGTTCGAATCAGCCCTCGCACAACCGCGCGCCAGTTTCGGCGGTACTGACCTGCACACGTCGCTCCATGCCAAAGCGGCAGCCTTGGGTTTTTCCCTGGCGATGAACCATGTCTTTGTGGATGGCAACAAGCGTGTCTCCCACGCGGCGATGGAAGTCTTCCTCATCCTGAACGGCTACGAAATCGTTGCGCCGGTTGATGAGCAGGAACGACTGATGCTCGACTTGGCCGCAGGCAAGATGACGCGCGAACAGCTGGCCGAGTGGCTTGAACAACATCTCACACCAGCTCGTTGATCGGTTTCAGCCGTCTAACGACTCGCGCTGAGCCGCGGCGCACCAGCGTCAGTCTCGCGCCGACGGCTCC
>QHWQ01000361.1 GCA_003222635.1 Acidobacteriota bacterium
TTCCGCAGCTCCGGCGTCGCCGCCGCGATGCAGGCGACCGCCACGAGGCAGCCGATCCCGCCGCTGATGACGGAGAAGGGCGCACCCATCCAGTTGGCGACCGTGCCCGCTTCCACCTCGCCGAGCTGCGGGCCGCCGACGAAAAAGACCATGTTCACGCCGATCATGCGGCCGCGCAGATGATCGGGTGTTTCCAGCTGCCGGACGATGTTGCGGATGACCATGCTGATCGTATCCGCGACGCCGGTCAGCGCGAGTGCGGCAAAGGTGATCCAGAACGAGCGCGAGAAGCCGAAGATCACGGTGGCGAGACCGTAGAGGACGATCGCCCAGAGCAGCACGGGACCACGCCGCTTGATGCGGCTGGTGAGGATCACCATCGCCGCGCTCATCGTCACCGCGCCGCAGGCCGGCGCCGCGTACAGCCATCCATAGCCTTTCGCGCCGACCTGCAGGATGTCCTGCGCGAAGATCGGCAGCAGCGCCGTCGCCGACGAGAAGAACGTCGCGAAGAAATCGAGCAGCATCGTCGAGCGAATCAGCGGCGATCGAAACACGAACCGCACGCCCTCCAGCGCGGCTCTCCACGACAACGCGTCGTGCGGCGTCGGATGTTCCGGCCGGCCGGGAGCGTCGCGCATCATCAGCAGCGCCACGATCACCGCGAGGAACGAGATGGCGTTGATCACGTACGCCCATCCGACGCTCGACGACGCGATGACGATGCCGCCGAGCGCCGGGCCGAGCACCTGCGCCGTCTGCTGCATGATCGTGTTCATGCTGATCGCATTCGGCAGGTCTTCGCGCGGCACGAGGCTCGGCACCAGCGACTGGCGCGCCGGAAGATCGAAGGCGCCGACGGCGGCGCTGAGTGCCGCAAGCGCGTAGACGGGCCACACGGCGGTGTTGCCGCTGAAGGCGAGCGCCGCCAGCGCGATGGCGCACACGGCGGAGCCGCTCTGCGTCAGCAGCATCAGCTTGCGGCGATCGGAGGCGTCGGCGACGACGCCGCTGATGATCGAGAAGATGACGATCGGGACGAACCTGAAGAAGCCGACGAGCCCGAGCGCGAGGCCCTTGCGCTCCGGCGGCACGAGCAGCGACACGTGCCACAGGAGCGCGGCATTCTGCATCCACGTGCCCGTGAACGAGAGCAGGAGGCCGATCCAGATCAGGCGGAAGTTTCGGTGGCGGAGCGCAGTCAGCGCCGGGGGGAACGAGGACAACCCCTCTATTTTATCGACGACACCAGCCGGCGCGCTTTCTCCTTGAAATCGCGATCCTCGGGCGTCCAGTCCGGGTCCAACGGCGCGTCGATGACCTTCTGCAGCTCGGCGCGTGCATCGTCTTTGCGATCCATGTCGAGCAGCGTTTCCGCCAGGAAGTAGTGCGAGGCGGTGCTGTTGGGATCGTAGGTCAGCGACGTCCGCAGGTGCTCTTCAGATTTCTTCTTGTTGCCGCCGAACAGCCCGGGCACTTTGAAGTACCAGCGGCCGAGCGCGCGGTCGGCGGATCCGTGCTGATACGCGGGGTCGATCATCAGCACCTTTTCGAGCGCGTCCTTGATGGGCCCGCGATACTTGATGCCCTGCCGCAAACCGTACGATTCGGCGAGCGCGCCCATGTTCGCGGCCATCCAGAAGTAGCCTTCGGGGCGCGCGGCTTCGATCATGCTCGCGGTGCGGCCGGCCTCGGTGCCGCGCTCGAGCGCGGTGCGGCGCTCGGCCATCGGTCCCTGCGTGCCCAGCCAGTATTCCGCGCGCGCCAGCTTCCAGGCGGATTCGAAGTCGCGCGGGTTGGCGGTGAGGCGGTTGTTCCAGATCTCCACCGCGCGGTTCGCATTGGCGCCGTCCTCGCGCTCGCGATAGAGCGCGTCGGGATCCTCCTGCGCCAGCAGCGGAGCCGAAAAAACGGCGATGTACAATACGAGAGTGCAGGACCTGATCAGGCGGCTCCTGATCGAGCTCGGCGAAAACCCGGATCGGGAAGGGCTCGCGCGCACGCCCGCGCGCGTCGAGCAGGCGCTGCGGTTCCTCACTGGCGGATACGAGGCGAACATCGACGAAGTCCTCAATGACGCGCTCTTCACCGTCGATTATAACGAGATGGTGATCGTCAAGGACATCGACTTCTACTCGCTGTGCGAGCATCATCTGCTGCCGTTTTTCGGCAAATGCCACGTCGCCTACATTCCGCGTAAGCGCGTCATCGGCCTCAGCAAGATTCCGCGGCTCGTCGATGTCTTTGCACGAAGACTACAGATTCAGGAGCGGATGACGAATCAGATCGCGGAGACCATCCGCGAGAAGATCGATCCGCTCGGCGTCGCGGTGGTGTGCGAAGGGACGCATCTGTGCATGTCGATGCGCGGCGTCGAGAAGCAGAACTCGTTTGCCATCACCAGCGCGATGCTCGGGGCGTTCCGCGACAACTCGCGCACGCGGATGGAATTCCTCGAGTTGCTGAAAGTGCGGGGATTGACGGCGACGTCGACCGTGCCGTCCCCAGGGCTGGCATGCGTCAGCGACTGACACGGCTACTCG
>QHWQ01000362.1 GCA_003222635.1 Acidobacteriota bacterium
GCCTGAAGCCGACCGGCTGCGCAAGCACCGCGGCGACGACGCGATTGGGCGCGCGCTTCAGCAGGTTCCAGATGAACGGGCCGCCGATGCAGAAGCCCATCACCGCGAACTTGTCGATGCGCAGATGATCCATCAGCGCCAGCTGATCGTCGGCGTGTGAGTCCCACGACCGATCGGCCTCCACCGGGCCTGACGACTGGCCGTTGTTCGCGTTCCGCAGATCCGCGGCGACGCAACGGTACTCGCCCTGAAATTCGCCGAACGTGTCGAACGGGTTCTTCAACCCTGTGAGCGCCGAGTTCAATCCGCCGCCGGGGATGATGAGCAGCGGAAAGCCCCGCCCGGCCTCCTGGTAGTGGATGCGAACGGGACCCTTCTCGAAGAACGATCCGGCAGCGCCTTGCGCCGGTTGCTGGGTGAAGGCATTTCTGGCCGCCGCGATCGCGGTCGCCGCGGCGCCCGTCTTCAGTAGCTTGCGTCTGAACAGATCGACCATGGCGTCCTCCCGTGGCGCGGATTCTATACCGGTTGGTAGTTGGTTGTTGGTGTAGTTGCGGTCCTTTCGCCACGAAGGTCGCGAAGCGACGACACGAAGGTCACGGAGGTGCAATTAGTCGAGGCTTACGCTCACCGATTCGGCCCTTATGTGCCCCGCCTTCGTGGTTCCACATGTCAGCAACCACCAACTACCAACCACAAACCACGAACTAGACGGCGCTCGCCACGATCCGAGCGAGCGTCTTCAGATCGATGTTGCCGCCGCTCATCACGCAGGCGACCTTCTTCCCTGCCAGCTTCTGACCATATTGCTTCGCGGCCGCGAGCGGCGCCGCGCCCGAGCCTTCGGCGACGTTGTGCGTCAACCGCATCGCGGCGCGCACGCCCTCCTCCAGCTCCGGCTCGTCGAGCAGAACGATGTCGTCGAGCATCTCCTCGAGGATCGCAAAGGTGAGATCGAAGGTGACGCGCGTGGCCATCCCTTCGGCGAACGTGTTGACGCGCTCAGCGGTGACGCGCGCCGGGCCTCGCCAGGAGCGCGTGAAGGCGTCCGCGCCCGACGCCTGAACGCCGACAATCTTCGTCTTCGCGCCTAAGGCCCCGCGGACGATGCAGCAGCCGGCCGCGCCGCTGCCGCCTCCGATCGGGACGAAGACGTAGTCGAGATCGGGAACCTGCTCGAGCATCTCGAGCGCGTAGGTGCCGACGCCCGCGATGAGATGCGGCTCGTTGGCCGAGTGGATGTAGCGCCATCCCTCGTCTTCGACCATCTGCTCGACCCGGATGCGCGCCTCGTCGTAGTCGCGCCCGTGCTCGATCACTTCCGCGCCGTACGCGCGCATCGCCGCGTTCTTGTCGGGATTGTTGCCGACGGGCACGACGATGCGGCAGCGGACGCCGTGCATGCGGCTGGCGAACGCGATCGACTGGCCGTGATTGCCGGTGCTGGCGCTGATGACGCCGCGGCGGCGATCCTCGGGCGAGAGCTGCGCGAGCAGGTTCAGGCCGCCGCGAATCTTGAACGCGCCGGTTGGATTGTGATTCTCGTGCTTGACCCACGCCTCGCACCCGAGCCATTCCTCCAGCAGCGGATGCCGCAGCATCGGCGATGACTGCATCACGGCGTAGACACGCGGTCGCGCCGCTTCGACGTCCTGCAACGTGGGCCACGATTCGGTCGCGCGGTTAGATGTGGCAGAAGTTTCGATCATTCGCCGCATCCTACCTCGCAGGTTCTGCAACTTGTCCTATCGACATTCGCGCTTTCGGCCGGATTTCGTCGGGCATCCCGCTTGCGAGATTCACCGGCGATGTTCAATGCGAACCGGTTGCGGATGGCGGTTGCAGAAACGATGGTGCCACCCTCCCGAGCGGCGTCGTCGCCGCAATTACCGCAGCGGGAGTATCGATGATGATTGGCGGTATATTGATTGGTGTACGAGAATGACGCCTGCTGAGAAGGCTTATCCGCTTCGTTGGTCGATTCCGGTGGCAACCGGGTTCGGACTCTTCGTGTGGGGACTGGTGCTCCTTCGTATTGAACGCCGTCAGAAGAAATCGAAGGGTTCGAACGCGGGCGACCATTAATCCATCTTCCGCCGGGCAAGAAACGCGTCTCGTATACGCACTGCGACGTCCAGCCGGTTGCTGATCAATCCATCGACACCCCACTCGAGCAGGCGCCGCATGTCGGGTTCTTCATCGACGGTCCAGACCTGCACCTTGAAGCCACCGTGGTGTGCGTCGCGGATGAAGCGTGGCGAGACGATGCGAACGCCCTCCGCGCATTCAGGCACTTGATAGGTCTGATACGGCGCCGGGCGCGGCGAATCTCGTCCGCGACCGCCTCCCCCATCGCCGCCGTATACACCTTGATCTCGATGATGGTCGGCACGCCGCGATAGCGCACCAGCACGTCACGCAGCGTCGGCACGCCTATGCCGCGGCCACGAAACGGGTACTCCCCGCCGCGTGTGAACCAGTAGCCCGCATCGAGGCGCGCGAGCTCGTCCGCAGTGTGCGCCGCGAGCGGCCCCGAACCGCTGGTTGTGCGATCGAGCGTCCTATCGTGATGCACCACCACCACGCCGTCGGCGGACAGGTGCACATCGAGCTCGAGGCCGTCCGCCCCCGTGGACATCCCGATGTCGAATGCTGTGATCGTGTTCTCGGGACCGAGGTCGCATCCGCCGCGATGCGCGAATATTTGAGGGCGGGACGAAAAGAACGGCACTTGCATTGATCCTACATTCGATAGAATCGACTTATGCCCAGACCCACAGGGACATCCACGGTCGGTGATCTTCGTCGCGCCATCGCCGACGGCACCGTTGCCCGCCGCAGCGTGCACCAGGAGGTGCGCGAGAACCTGATCAAGAAGCTCCGCTCGGGCGAGCCGCTCTTCCCCGGCATCGTCGGCTACGACGACACCGTGGTGCCGCAGCTGATCAACGCGCTGCTCTCGCAGCACAACTTCATCCTGCTCGGCCTTCGCGGCCAGGCGAAAACGCGCCTCCTGCGCGCGCTCGTCTCGCTGCTCGACGAAGAGATTCCCGTGATGCCGGGCTGCGAGATCAACGACGATCCGCTCGATCCGATCTGCAGCGCGTGCCGGACGCGTCTCGCCGCCGAGGGCGACAGGACGCCGGTGGCGTGGCTGGGCCGCGATGCGCGCTACGTCGAAAAGCTCGCGACGCCGGACGTGACGATCGCGGACATGGTCGGCGACATCGATCCAATCAAGGCGGCGAAGTCTGGCCTGCAGCTGTCCAGCGAGCTGACGATGCACTACGGCCTGCTGCCGCGAGCCAATCGCGGCATCTTCGCCATCAACGAGCTGCCGGACCTCGCCGGCAAGATTCAGGTGGGTCTGTTCAACATCCTGCAGGAAGGCGACGTTCAGATTAAGGGCTACCCGGTGCGGCTGCCGCTCGACGTGATGATGGCGTTCACGGCGAATCCGGAAGACTATACGGCGCGCGGCAAGATCATCACGCCGCTGAAGGACCGCATCGGATCCGAGATCCGCACGCACTACCCTGCCGGCCGCGGCGACGCGATGGCCATCACGGCGCAGGAAGCGTGGATGACACGCGACGGCGTCGGCCCGAAGACCGAGGTGCCGACCTTCGTCGCCGAGGTCGTCGAGGAGATCGCGTTCCAGGCGCGCCAGGATCGGCGCATCGACAAGCGCTCGGGCGTCAGCCAGCGCCTGCCGATCTCCGCGATGGAAAACGTCGTCTCGAATGCGGAGCGGCGCGCGCTGACGAACCGCGAAGACTGCGCAGTCGCGCGCGTCAACGACGTCTACGCGGCGCTCCCGTCGATCACCGGCAAGTTCGAAATGGAATACGAGGGCGAGCTGAAGGGCGCCGAGGCCGTGGCGCGGGAGCTGATCAAGTCCGCGGTGTGCCGCCGGCGTGTCGAAGGAGGCGTCGCCGCAGCTGCTCGCATCGGGCGTCGACTTCGTGCTCGAGGGACTGTACGCGCTGAAGAAGATCGGCCGCAGCGACGAGCGCGGGTATCACGCCACCGAGTCGCCGGTGCGCCGGCCGCGTGAAGACAAGTTCAGGGATGACGAGCGGACGGTTCCGTCGATCCCGCAGGGGAAGAAGAAGTATTACAACTGAGGTCCGCCTAAAGGCGGACCCTACGTGGATGAAATACCGCTACACGAAGTACACCGGCGACCTGCTCGACCAGATCGATCTCGAAGATCTGGTGTCGAAGCTCTCCGACCTGCTGCTCTCGAGCGGGTTCAGCAATCCGTGGGGCGATCCGTCATCCGGCGACGAAGATCGGACGATGCAGGCGCTGCATGATGCGATTCTCGAGGCGCTCTTCAGCGGCGGCGTGCTGTCGGAGGAGGCAGTGCAGGAGCTGCTCGGCGAGCCGGCAGATGGCGATCAGGAGAAGGCGCGCCAGCAGCTCGAGGATCTCATCCAGCAGATCATCGACAAGATGATGGAGCAGGGCTTCGTCACCCCCTCACCGGATCTCGAGCGGGAACGGGAGCAGCGGCAGGGCACGGGCGGCGGCTACGGCGAGGATGCCGGCCCCGTGAAATTCGAGGTCACCGACAAGGCGCTCGACTTCCTCGGCTATCGCGCGCTGCGCGATCTGCTCGGCTCCATCGGCCGCAGCAGCGCAGGCCGCCACGACACGCGGCATCTCTCGACCGGCGTCGAGACGATCGCCGCGCCGAAGCCGTACGAATTCGGCGACACGCTCAACCTCGATCCGAGCAGCACCATTCTCAACGCCGTGCAGCGGCTGCATGGCGAAGGCAAATCGACGCAGACCGCGACGATCGACGTCGATTATCCAGACCTGATGGTCGCGCAGAGCGAATATCAGAGCTCGTGCGCAACGGTCATCATGCTCGACTGCAGCCACAGCATGATCCTCTACGGCGAGGATCGTTTCACGCCGGCCAAGCGCGTGGCGCTGGCGCTGTCGCATCTCATTCGCACGCAATATCCGGGCGACTCGCTGCAGGCGGTCCTTTTCCACGACTCGGCGGAAGAGATCCCGCTGAAGCAGCTCGGTCGCGTGCGCGTCGGCCCGTACTACACGAACACGCGCGAAGGGCTGCGGCTGGCGCGGCGGCTGCTCGAGCGCCAGAAGAAGGACATGCGCCAGATCGTGATGATCACCGACGGCAAGCCGTCGGCGCTGACGCGTCCCGACGGACAGATTTACAAGAACGCCTTCGGTCTCGATCCATTCATCGTGTCCGAGACGTTCGCCGAGGTGAGCGCGTGCCAGAAGGCGGGCATCATGATCAACACCTTCATGCTCGCGCGCGATCCGGATCTCGTCGCGTTCGTCCGCCGTGTCGCCGCCATCTGCCGCGGCAAGGCGTACTTCACGACGCCCTACACGCTCGGTCAGTACGTGCTCATGGACTACATGGACCGCAAGACAAAAACGATCCACTAGGAAGCGCGCATGCTTCCCGCGTCTATCCCGCTCTTCCCGCTGCCCAACGTCGTTCTTTTTCCGAACGTTTTTCTGCCGCTGCACATCTTCGAGCCGCGCTACCGGCAGATGGTGGCGGATGCGCTCGAGGGCGATCGCATCATCGGGATGACGCTCCTGCGTCCCGGCTACGAAGCGGACTATGAGGGACGGCCGGCGATTTACGACATCGGCTGCGCCGGCGTCATCACGCATTCCCAGCCGCTCGCCGACGGCCGCTACGACATCGTCCTGCGCGGCATGGAGAAGTTCAGGGTGAGGTCCGAGGATCAGAGCAAGCCGTACCGCATCGGCAACATCGAGCCGATGAACGAGTCGATTCCGCCCGAAGAGGCGCAGCCGCTGCGGCATCAGCGCCAGCGGCTGGAGGCGGTGCTCGCGGCCGCGATCGAGCGCGTGCGGTCGGAGCCGAAGTTCCCGCCGTCAGTGCCGGACGAGGATCTCGTCAACGCGCTCGCGCAGTATCTCGAGCTCGACATCGTCGAACGTCAGGCGCTGCTCGAATGTCGGGGCGTGCTCGCCCGCTGCCGCGCGCTGATCGATGTCCTCGAAATGAAGCTCCATGCTCCGCGAGGGGGATGGACGGGCACGCGCGCGCACTGAGATCCGAACGACGAACGACCCGAACGACCGAGGGAGTATTGCTATATGGTAGTATTGCCGTATGGCGAAGCTCACGTTCTCGCTCGACGACGCGACGGTCGAGAAGCTGCGGAAGACGGCGAAGCGGCTACGCAAGCCGCAGAGCATGGTCGTGCGCGAGGCGATCGCGCGCTATGCGGCAGGCGAAGATCTGACGAGCCCCGAGGAGCGCGAACGGATTCTGAAGATCATCGACTACATCAAAAAGCAGCCGACCTACGGATCGCCCGAAGACGCGAAGCGGGAAATCGAGGAAATCAGGCGTTCACGACGCGCCTCGGGACTCCATCGAGAAAAGCGGCTTCGGGAAGCGGAGGAGCGGGCCGCGCGTCGCCGGTGATCGTTCACCTCGACACATCCGTTCTCATCGACGTGGTCACGCGCACGCGGCCGCTACTGGCCGCGTACGAATCGACCAGCGCCGCTGGACATCGTCTGGAGGTTTCAGCGCCTGTTCTCTTCGAGTTCCTGCGAGGGCCTCCATCGCCATCGCTGCATGCGCCATCGAGCACGGTGCCGCGCTCTGGACGATGAATCCTGACGACTTCAGGGACATCCCGGACCTGCAGTTGTACGTTGCGCCCCGGCGTCCTTTGGCGTAAAACTCCGCCGACCAAAGACCATGATGAAAGTGCCGCTCCGTTAGTCCCGCCGCAGCCGCTCCGTGAGCAGCTCGATGATCTTCACGCCGTGAAAGCGCCCGTTCTCGATGAAGATGTTGCCCGTCTTCTTCCCGGCAATCGCGCCGCCCGCGATGAACAGGTTGGGGACGTTGGTCTCGAACGTCTCCATGTTCAGCTCCGGCGCCAGCGTCTCGGGATCGACGTTGATGCCGGCGTTGCGCATCAGATCCGCATCCGGATGGTAACCCGTTAGCAGGAACACGCCCTCCGCAGGAAGCTCCTCGCGCGTCCCCTGCTGATTGATCACGACGTGCGTCGGCGTGATCTCGGTCACGCACGCGTTGAAGCGCGCCTGCACCGACCCTTCCTTGATGCGGTTCTCGATATCCGGCCGCACCCAGTACTTGATCGACTCGCCGAGGGCCGCGTGGCGATGGACGAGCGTCACGTGCACGCCAGCGCGAAAGAGCTCGAGCGCCGCTTCGGCCGCGGAGTTCTTGCCGCCGACAATCACCACGCGCCCGCGGTAGTACGGATGCGCGTCCGTGTAGTAGTGCGACACGTGCGGCAGATCTTCGCCCGGAATGCCGAGGTAGTTCGGCAGGTCGTAGTAGCCGATGGCCAGAACAACCGCGCGCGCTTCGCGCACGCGCGTGACGCCGCGATCGTTCTCGGTCTCGACGATGAAGCGGCCATCGGCCTCGCGCTCGATCGACGTGACCTTCTCGTGAAACGAGATCGGCAGCTCGTAGGTGTCCACGACGCGCCGGTAGTAGCGCAGCGCCTCGAGCCGCGTCGGCTTGTCGTACGGCGTCACCAGCGGCAGGCCGCCGATTTCGAGCAGCTCCGGTGTCGTGAAGAACACCATGTGCATCGGAAAATTGAAGATGGCGTTGACGAGCACGCCCTTCTCGACGATGACGTAGTCGAGCCCGTGCTGCTTGGCGGCGATCGCGGTCGCGAGTCCCGACGGACCCGCGCCCACGATCAGGACATCACGAACCGGCATCCCTCAATCATACCGGCCCATCCGCAACGAGAGTGCAGCCGTCAGCCGCGGTCGGGTGTAGTATGGCCGCCCCCACCCCGTCGTGGAGTCTTCGCAGAGAGGTTTCCCATGACGCACACACGTCGCTCGCACGTCCTCACGCGGCTGGTCCTCATCACTGCCCTGCTCACGCTTCCCGTCCTCGCATCGGCGCAGGAGGCCACGATGAGCGGAACGATCACGGATTCGACGGGCGGGGTGCTGCCCGGCGTGACCGTCACCGCCGTTCATGAAGCGACCGGAAACACGTTCGTCGCGGTGAGCGATGGCCGCGGCGCCTTCAGGTTGCCGGTGCGCACGGGAACCATTCGTGTCAGCGCGGAGCTGCCGGGCTTCGCGACCGTGACCCGCAGCGTCGAGCTGCTGCTCGGCCAGATCGCGGTGATCAACCTGCAGCTGTCGCCATCGACCGTCAGCGAGTCGGTGACCGTCACCGGCGAAGCGCCGCTCATCGACGTCAGCAGCTCACGGGTGAGCGGCAACATCGACCCGCGGCAGATGCAGGAGCTGCCCGTCAACGGCCGCAACTGGCAGGACCTGTCGCTGCTGGCGCCGGGCAACCGCGCGAATGCCGCCGGCGAGTCGCCGATCCCGCGCGATACCGGTGCGTATCAGATCAACATGGACGGCCAGCAGATCACGAACAACGTCGCGGGGAGCGCCTTCGGCAACCCGCGCTACAGCCGCGACGCCATCGCGGAGTTCGAGTTCGTCGCCAACCGCTTCGACGCGACGCAGGGACGGTCGAGCGGCGTCCAGTTGAACGCGATCAGCAAGTCGGGGACGAACACGCCGTCCGGCACGTTCTCGGGATATTTCCGCAGCGATCGCTTCAACGCGGCTGACGCGGTGGCCCACCGCGTGCTGCCGTACTCGGATCAGCAGGTGAGCACGACCTTCGGAGGTCCCATCCCGCGGTTCGACTTCCAGTTCTCGCCGAAGATGCGCCTCTCGGTGCGCGGCAACAAGTGGTCGCACGAGCTTCCCTACGATGCTCGCTATACGGGCGGCGGCGACAAGACGCCATCATCCGCCGTCAGCCTCGATCGCGGCATGGACCAGCTGTTTTCGTCGGTGACGAACGTCATCGGCACGCGCGCGGTCAACGAGGTGAAGCTCGGATACGCGGGCTTCAACTGGAATGAAAAGTCGTACGTCCGATGGCCCGACCATCCCGCGGGTTTCGGTGTCGGCGCGCCCTCGATTCAGCTGCGCGGCCTGACGATTGGCGAAACGCACAACCAGACGCCGCAGAAGATCGGCCAGGAGCTCTATTCGGTCCGCGATGACTACACGCTTTCCTACAATGCGGCCGGACGGCACGACCTCAAAGTCGGCGGCGAATACCTCAACGACAAGACATGGATGTTCGTCTGCAACCGCTGCAACGGTCTCCTCGACGTGCAGGGCGGCCCGATTCCCGCCAACATCGAGAGCCTGTTCCCGAATCTGATGGACGTCTCCACCTGGAACATCGCCTCGCTCTCGTCCATTTCGCGCAAGTACGTCGTCGGCGTCGGCAGCTGGAAGCAAAACCCGCCGCGCAAGGTCTACGCCGGGTGGGTGCAGGACGACTGGACGATGAACAAACGGCTCACGCTGAACCTCGGCGTGCGCTACGACCTCGAGACGGGTGTATTTGCCGAGAACATCGAATTCCTGCCGTTCCTGCAGGCGAACCGGCCGTCCGACACCAACAACTTCGGTCCGCGCGCCGGCTTCGCGTACAGCGTCAACGATCGGACCGTCGTTCGCGGGGGCGTCGGCAAGTACTTCGGCGAGATTTCCGGTCAGCCGTCGTTCTGGACCAAGCGCTACACGGAGCAGATCCATCCCGAGATCCTCTACGACGGGCGTCCGGATTTCGCCGTGAACCCGTTCAACGGTCCGTATCCGACCTACGAGCAGGCGCTGGCGACCACGTGCGCCGTCACGCACTCCCGTGACGACGCGCTCGCGGGCGGAGCTGTACACGCGACCCAACGTCAATCTGACCTACGACCCCGCGACGGGGGTGAACTATCCGTTCACCGACATCAGCCGGCGTCCGTACCCTGATTTCGGCCTGGTCAATCAGTTCCGGTCCGACGGCTGGTCGAACTATCACGCGCTGCAGGCCGCGTTCACACGGCGCATGAGCAACGGCTGGCAGGCGTCGGCCACCTATCTGCTCGCGATGCTGAAGGATGCGCAGTCCTCTCCGGCGCCATTCACGGTGGCACCGGATCTTGGCGGCGAATATTCGCTCGCCGCCTCCGATCAGCGTCATCGTGTGGTGTTCAACGGCATCTGGCAGCTGCCGCACGCGCTGCAGCTGAGCGGACTCTACTTCTTCGGATCGGGCGAGCGGTTTTCGACCAACTACGGAGGAGACCTGCGGGCGACGGGCGCGACGGGTGGACGGCTGCGTCCGGACGGCACGATCATGCCGCG